>CAZYUX010000207.1:0-4248 GCA_964650745.1 uncultured Puniceicoccaceae bacterium | reverse complement strand
GGCGTCTTCGTCTTTGACGCCAACAACAAAATCGTGGAGTTTTTAAAAGACAAAGGCCTCCTGCTCAAACATGGCAAAATCCGGCACGATTACCCTTACAGCTGGCGGAGCAGGCGGCCCATCATCTTCCGCGCCACCGAGCAATGGTTCATGGACTTGGGCGGAGGCGGCGTGCGGGAAAAAGCCCTCGAGGCCATTGACAGGGACGTGCGCTGGATACCCCGCTGGGGCCGGGAACGCATCCGCGGCATGGTGGAGCGGCGGCCGGCCTGGTGCCTTTCCCGCCAGCGTTTCTGGGGCGTGCCCATCCCGTCCATCCGCTCCAAGAAAACCGGCGAGTCCATCCTCGACGCGCGCGTGATAGACCGCTTTATCGGCGCCGCGCGCGAGCGGGGGACGGACGCCTGGTTCACCGAACCGCTGGAACACTTTCTGCCCGAAGATTTTATCCATGAGCCCACGGGGGAAAGCCGCCCCGAAGACTTCGAGAAAGAATTCGACACCCTGGATGTGTGGTTCGACTCGGGATCGAGCCACACCGCGTTCGTCGAAAAAGACGGGCGCCTTGGCGGCCTTCCGGCGGACCTCTATCTGGAAGGCAGCGACCAGCACCGCGGCTGGTTCCAGAGCGCCCTGCTGATTTCCGCCGGCCTGCGGGGGAAGGCGCCCTTCAAGACGGTGCTCACCCACGGCTTCATCCTCGACCAGGAAGGCAAAGCCATGAGCAAATCGGCCGGCAACGTCATCTCCCCGCTTGATTTGACCGGAAAATACGGGGCGGACGTCCTGCGCCTGTGGGTGGCCAGCGAGGATTACCGCAACGACGTGGCGCTCTCGGAGGAAATCATCGGGCAGATCGCCCGCACCTACCGGGATTTGCGCAACACCCTGCGCTTCCAGCTCGGCAACCTTTACGATTTCGATCCCGCGCGGGACGCCGCGCCTTTCGAAAACCTGCGGGCGCTGGACCAGTGGGCGCTCCGGGAGACCGCGGAGATTATCGAAACCGTCACAGCCGCTTACGAACAGTTCGAGTTTCACCGCGTCTATCATTCATGCAACCAGTTCTGCTCGGTCACCCTTTCGGCGGTGTATCACGACATCCTCAAGGACAGGCTTTACACGTGGAAAGCGGACTCCCCCGGCCGGCGCTCCGCCCAAACCGCGCTGCGCCTGATTTTCACCGCGCTGACCCGCCTGCTGGCGCCCCTGATGGTGTTCACCGCCGACGAAGCCCGCGCTTTCGCTGAGGCCAATGAGGAATACGCCGCCGGATCCATCCATCTTGAGGACTGGCCTCAAGCTCCCGGCCTGTGGAAAACGGGAGCCGCCGCCGGGGAAATCGCGCGGGCGCTGAAAGTGCGCGACCGCGTCAACGAAAAACTGGAAAGCCTGCGGCAGGCCAAAACCATCGGCCAGTCCCTTGAAGCCAAAGTGGAACTGGCCGGGCGTCCGGACGATGACCTTTTTATGCTCCTGAAAAAACACCGGGAAGCCCTGCCGGAAATTTTCATCGTCTCCAAAGTCAGCCTGCGGGAAAAGCCGGACGCCGCGGAGCTGGAAATCGCGGTCTCGCCCGCCGGAGGCGTCCGCTGCCCCCGCTGCTGGCGCCGGGTCGCCGGCCTTGTCTCCACGCCGGCGGGAGAAGTGTGCCCGCGTTGCCGCGGCGCCGTTGAACCTTAATCTTCATTCACTGGCTAATTAACTAAACACGCCCATGAGCGCCACCAGGAAAAAAACCGCGAAAACCGCCGCCAAGACAGTCAAAAAGAAAAAAACGGCGGCAAAAAAAACGCCCGCGAGAAGAAAGCCCGCGCGCAAACCGGCCGTGAAAAAGACCTCCAAGGCGCGGAAATCCCCCCCCCCGAAGGTCAAAAAAAAGACAGCGGCCAAAAAACCCCCGAAGAAAAAGACCAAAACCACGTCCCGGAAAACGGCGGTGAAGAAAAAGCCGGTTAAAAAACCGGCAAAAACGGCGAAAAAGAAAACAGCCAAACGCCGTCCGGAACAAAAAGCGCCGCCCGCGAAGAAAACCGCCGCCCCCATGCCGCCCGAAACGATGGAAATCCTGTCAAAACGGCCCAAGCACACACCCGCGGTGTTTAAATTGCCCACGCGCAAGCACACTCCTATTGTTTTCACGCTCGAAGACGTCCGGGAGGCCCTAAAAAACAAGCACCTGGAAACCGAAGAAGAAACAGGCGGCAAACCCGCCCGCGCAACATCCTCCGCGCGCGGAAAACCCGCCAGAAAAAAGAAAGCTCCCGCGGCCCGCAAAAAGAAAAAACAAGTGGTGGGCGCGGCTTCCCTTTCCGACATCCTGGGCTTCCCCTCCCCTTCCGGCGGCGCCAAAAACAAAAAAGCGCCGGCGGGGCGCGCGCCGCCCAGAAAATGGAGCCGCTATTACAAGATGCTCATGGAATTGCGCCGGCACATGGCGGACATCCTCAACACCCACGCCCAAGACACCCTCAAACGCTCCAGCAAAGAGGACTCCGGCGACCTCTCCGGTTACGGCCAGCACATTGCCGATGTGGGCACCGATAATTTCGACCGGGACTTCGCCCTCACTTTGCTCTCCAACGAGCAGGACGCCCTCTTTGAAATAGACGCCGCCATCGACCGGATATTCGACGGCACTTACGGCATTTGCGAAATCACCGGCAAGCCCATCGCCAAGGAGCGCCTGGCCGCCGTGCCCTTTACCCGCTACTCCCTCGAAGGCCAAGCGCGAATGGAGAACAAGAAACACCGCCCGCAGGAGCGCGCCGGTGTCTTCCGCGACGCGGACGAAGACTCCGTCCTCCAATTCACGGATGAGGACGCCGGCGATTAATGCGCCGCGCCCCAGACCGCCGGTTAATTAAGGTTGGATAAACGCCAGGATCTGGATCCGGCCCGGAAAGGAGACGTTTTTCGCTTTTCAACCCCGCCGAACAGCGTTTCTCTGTCCCAGCCGTGGCCGAGTCAAAACAGTTCCCGCCGCCCGGACAAGCAGCCGCCTGCCAAAGCTTCCGCGCCACGGCCGGCGCGGTCATCCTGATTGACCAGCTGACCAAATACGGGGCGGCTCATATCAGCGGCTGGCCTCTGAACCAATATCCGCCAGCGGGAGGCCTGGAAGTGATACCCGGGTGCTTCAACCTGGTCTACGTCACGAACAAAGGCGCGGCCTGGGGCATTTTTTCCGGTTACGGTTTCTGGCTGGGATGCCTTGCCGCGGCCGCCCTGGCGGCCATCTATTTCTTCCGCGATCATCTTGAAATCCGCCGCCGGACCATGCAGGTGATTTTCGGCCTCATCTGCGGAGGCATCGCCGGAAACCTGCTCGACCGCCTGATTTACGGTCACGTGATTGATTTTCTCGACTTCCACGCCGGCCATTGGCACTGGCCCACCTTCAACGTGGCCGACAGCGCCATCTTCACAGGTGTGGCCCTCTACATATTCTGGCACCTCAAAAACCCCTCGCCTCCGCCCGAGGCGCAACAACCCGGCGATCCTCCTTGACCCCCCGCCCAGACCAGCCTTGACAACCCAACCTGCAACCCAAAACCACTCACCCATGGCGTCACGCTTTTGCTCCGCCCGGCGCCACGGTTTTACTCCGCCATTTACAGAGAGCTGTTATTTCTATGAGTTTTTGCGTTGCACCGCTGAGATAGACTGGGACGCCGGGATGGCCATGATTCAAGAAGCCAAAATGGTCCTGGTGGGCATGTGAGATAAGAACGCCGTCAATACCGGGGTCTTGCCACTCATACAGACCTTCAACTGGCGGCAGAACGGCTTTATCTAATAAAGCTTCCCCGGATAAGCCGTCATATTCCCGGATATCGAACTCGCTGCCATCCAGTCGGACAAGAGGCATTCCAATATCAAGGATGATACGGCTGTCACCAGAGCTCAGTTCAACGCAAGTGCCACCAATTTCCTTGCTGCCTCAGTGGATGGTGAGTTGCAATGAATCTACTCCTTCGGCAACTTGGTTGGCCAGCGATTAGTGCCACCAACAAATAAGGAATGGGCCGACTTTATGCGTTCAATACCACCTATTCCGTAAATGGACAGCTTATGTTTTGACTCTAACTGCTTGATTATATTATTGATTTCCTTTTGCTGTGGCCTGTCGTAACCAAATACCAATAATCGTGGTTCAAGGTCAATCCGTTCAGGACCATCTAAGTTCAAGTTAAATAACTGATTTATAATATCAATATGGCCTGAATAAGCTTCAAGTAATTCATC
>CAZYUX010000206.1:0-4299 GCA_964650745.1 uncultured Puniceicoccaceae bacterium | reverse complement strand
CGTGCGCATCCAAATCCGGGACGCGGGGTTGCGGGAACTGATCGCCTTCGACCGTAAAATCAAGCGTGAATCCCCTTACATGGGGCTGGACCGCGTGGAAATATCGGCGGACCGGCGGGACCCCCGCCAGCTGGATGTTCGTTACGACATTTCATCCTTTGAGCTTGTCGAAGAAATATTCTAAAGCACGCCCTCTTCAAATGTTATGATAAAACGAGCGAAAAACGCAACCAAACCCTGGCTGGGGCTGGCGGCCGCGGGGCTGCTGGCACTCCCGGCGAGCCTGCCGGCGGAACAAGAAGCCGCGCCTTTGCCGGAAGCCATACGCAAGAAACAGCAACAAACCGCCGCCAGGGAAGAGGAAACAGCCGCGGCGGCCCGCGAAGGCCCTTTCGTTCTGCCCCGGCGCCCGCCTTCGCCCCGCCACGCTCCGCCGCCCGAAACCCTGCCCCGCCCGGAACCCGAAGAAGGACAGGAGAGCGTGGGCCTGATCCGCATCCCCGACCTGGGCACCAACGAAATCCTGGAAATGCTTGAGAACCTCACGGGCAAACCCATCCTGCGCAAACAAAACCTGCCCGCTGTCAAAATCACTTTCTTCAGCCAAACGCCGATGACCCGCAGGGAAGCCATCATGGCCGTCGAGAGCCTGCTCAGCATCAACGGCATCGCCATTACCGAAGTGGGCGGAGACTTCCTCAAGGCCGTTCCCGCGCCCAATGCCGACAATGAGGTGCCCATTATGATTGACGGAAGCGCCTTCGATCACGCTCCCAGTGAAAAAGTCTTCACCAAGTTCTTCTACCTCGACTATCTCACCACCCAGGAGGCGGTCACCCTCGTGCAGCCGCTGATGAACCAGGGAGCGCCCATCGTTTTCGAGAAGGCCAACGCCCTGCTCATCACCGACCCGCTCAACAATCTCCAGCGCATCGAGTCCATCCTCTACGGAGCCGACCGGCGCCCGGCGCAGAAGCAGGAAATCCTCTTTTTCCCGCTCAAACACATCGCCGCCTCCGAAATGGCCAAACGCATGCAGTCGTTCCAGAAAGACAGCCTCAAGGCCCAGCTCGAAAACAACACCATCTTCGAGGCTGACGACCGCACCAACCAGCTCATCGTCTTCACCCATCCCGACAACCGGCAGCTGATTACCGATATGATCGGGCAGCTGGACGTGGATGTGGCGCCGCTGACGCAGACGGAGATCTTTCCCGTGCAAACGGCCAAGGCGGAGGACGTGGTCAGCCTGATCGAGCAGATCATCACCGGCCAGCAAAAAGCCCGGGAGGACCAGAAAGGCGGGGCCAAAGGCGCGCCGCCCGCCGTCCGCCGCCCGCCCAAAGCGCCTCCGGACCAGCAGCCCGGCCTCGCCGACACCGGATCCAAGAGCCTCCAATTCAGCGACTATCTGATCATCGTGGCTGACCCCCGGGCCAACAACATCGTCGCCTCCGGCACAAAGAGCGATCTGGTGGCGCTCAAGGACTTGATCGCGAAGATTGACGTCCTCCTCGCGCAAGTCCGCATCGAAGTTCTCATCGCCGATGTCGGATTGACGAAGTCCAGCGCCTTCGGCTGGGAAGAATTTGATATTCATTACGTGCCGGGATCAAAAACGGCGGATTTTAAAACAGGCAACCAATGGGAAATGGAAATCGGCCTGAAAGAAATTGCCGGCGCCCCCTTTGGGATCGCGCCTTTCACCATTCAGGATTTCACATGGGAAATGGTCATCCGCACGGCCAAGCGAAAAAGCAACATAAGAATACTCTCGGCACCGACCATCATCACCACGCACAACCAGGAGGCGAGCATTGTCATCGGCGAATCGCGCCCGCTCGTGACCGGCACCTTCACCAGCAGCGCCACCAGCACGGGAGGCACGCAAACCACGGTCCAATACCGGGACATCGGCATCGAGCTCAAGGTCAAACCCCTGATTGGCTCCAACGGCATCATTCAGATGGAAATTCAACAAAAAGTGGAAAGCCCCGGAGAAACCGTTACTATCAACGAGAACGATCAACCGATCATAAAAACCCGGCAGGCCTCCTCTTTCGTCAGCGTCGGAGATGAGGAAATGGTGGTCTTGGGCGGGCTGCAGTCTTATGACCAAACCAAGTCGGGAAATAAACACTTTATCCTTGGCGAAATCCCGATTATTGGTAATCTGTTAAATCCCCGCAGTGAAAGCAACAGCCGCAGCGAATTCATCATATTTATCAAACCAAAGATCATCAGAGATCCGAAAGCCGCCCGGGAAGACGCGATGCACTTGATCGAGCAGCACTCCGACAGTGAAGCCATTCAGCGCTATCTGGAAACCGGCTCGGTGATGCCCGAAGAGGAGCCGCCGCCGGAAGAAGACAGGTGGCGGACGCGCTCGCGGCGGCATTGACCCATGTGAAATGGCAAAGGCGAGCATGAACCGGCATTGGCTGCCCCTTGTCTTATGGGGCGCGGCCGTTTGCGTCCTGTTCAGTCCGGCCGGGCACGGGCAGCCGCTGGAGGAGAAAAATCCCTTCATGCGGCCGGATTTCCAGCCGCCGGAGGAGAAGCCGCCGCCGCCCGGCGCCAAGGAGACGGCCGCCAACCTCGAATTCCGGGGCGTGTACCGGCTGGACGAGCGGTATTACATCAACATCTTCGACAAAAAGGAGAACAAGGGCGCGTGGGTCACGGTCAACGAGCATGGCGGCGAATACAAAGTGACGCGCTACGACCCCGAAACTGACACCATCACCATCCGCGTCAACAACCGCGACGAGATCCTGACGCTGGCCAAGCCCTCCGACAAGCCCATGAACATCAAGGTCACCCGCATCCCCCCGCCGGCTCAAAAAGCCCGGAAAAAAAAGCCCCGCGCGAGCGGGCGCAAGCGCCGCCCGGTCGTGCGCCCCCGGGGCAAAAATTAACGCAACCGATCCTTTTCAAAAAGGTTTCATTTTATGATGGATGAACGGCAAGGCAATGGCCCGCTCCGCAAACTGACCGATGAGCTGGACGAGGAACGGCGGGGATTCCTCGAGGAATCCCCGCTCCCCAACCGGATGGGTTTGCTGGCCCAGTTCTTCCGCGAAAGCGAAATTGAAATGACCCGCCGCGTGGCCGAAACCTGCGGTCTGGAAACCGTCGAGGAATTCGACCTGCGCCCCGATGCCGCCAAAATCATCCCCATGCGGCTGATTCATGAATACCAATGCCTGCCCCTGCGGACGGAGCGGGAGGAAGACCTCGACCTCGTCACCCTCTGGCCCCCGGAACCGCGCATGGACGACTGGATTTACGCCGCCTGCGGCCGCCGCCCCCGCTGGCGCCTGGGTCCGCCCAAAGCCGTCACCAATTGCATCACCCAAAACTTCGGCGTCGGGGCGGACAGCCTCAGTGACACCGAAATCGCCACCGAAGACAGCGGGCGCGCCGAAGAGGAAGCCGAGGACGAGGACGCCGCCCTCATCCGATTCGTCAACGAGGTTATGCAAAAAGCGGTCGAAGACCGGGCCACGGACATCCATTTCGAGCCGCTGAAAGACTCGCTGCGCATCCGCTACCGGATCGACGGCGAGCTGGTTCCCGTCCGCGTGCCCGACAATTTGATCCGTTTCCAGAGCGCCATCATCTCGCGGCTGAAGATCATGGCCAAGCTCAATATTTCCGAGAAACGCCGCCCGCAGGACGGGCGCATCAATTACAAAGCCCAGCAAGGTGAGCTGGACGTGCGCCTGTCCACCATACCCACCATGTACGGGGAGAGCGTGAGCCTGCGCCTGCTCAACCAGAAAAACCAGCCGCTTTCGCTGGAGGAGCTGGGCATGCTGGCCGACGACCGGCGGAAAATCCTCCGCGTGCTCGACCTCCCCCACGGCATCATTCTGGTGACCGGCCCCACCGGATCAGGCAAGTCCACCTCGCTGACGGCGTTCATCCGCCACATCAACGCGCCCGGCAAGCGCATCATCACGGTGGAAGACCCGGTCGAGTACGAAGTCGAGGGCGTCAACCAGACCCAGGTGCACACTGACATCGGCTTCACTTTTGCGGCGGCCCTGCGGCACATCCTGCGGCAGGATCCGGACGTCATCATGGTGGGGGAAATCCGTGATGTGGAGACAGCTGACATCGCCATCCGGTCGGCCCTCACCGGGCACCTGGTGCTGAGCACCCTGCACACCAATGACGCTCCCGGCGCCCTGACCCGTCTGATTGACATGGAGATCGAGCCCTTCCTCATCGCATCAGCGGTCGAGATGATCATCGCCCAGCGGCTGGTGCGGCGGCTGTGCGGCAAATGTTCGG
>CAZYUX010000205.1:0-4324 GCA_964650745.1 uncultured Puniceicoccaceae bacterium | reverse complement strand
GAAGGCCCCAGGTCCCCGCGCAAAAGGTTCCCCAAATAGCGGACGTATTGCGCCGCCAAGGGGTCGTCCAGCCCGTAATGCCGCTCGAGGTTGGCCCGGATGCGGGGGTGAACGGCCTTTTCCTGGTCGAACGGCCCGCCCGGAGTCAACCTGACCATGAAAAAGACCACTGTTGCGATAACCCACAAAACGGGAACCGCCTGCAGCAGCCGGCGCAAAACAAACAGACCCATGCCCCCTTATGTTCAAAACAAAAATTCAAAGGTTCAACCCAGAAAACGGCGCGCTTCCTTTTCATTTTTGTCCAGGCTTTGCGGCTTGACAGAGACTTGCGCGCGCGGGAACAATGCGGAACCTTTTTCTCCAACGTCAAAATCGCAATACCGTCATGGCAAAAGAACTCTCGGACATCGGCCTGATCGGCCTTGCCGTCATGGGGCAGAATCTGGCCCTTAACATCGCCGACCACGGCTTCCAGGTGTCAGTCTACAACCGCACCACCGCTAAGATGGAGGACTTCGTTGCGGCTCATCCGGACACGCCCGGCGGCATTCTTGGAAAAGCGGACCTGGCTGGCTTTATCCGGTCCCTGTCCCGGCCCCGAAAGATCATCATCATGGTCCAGGCAGGCAAGGGCACGGACGCTGTTATCGGCCAGCTGACGCCGCTCCTGGACAAAGGCGATATCATTATTGACGGAGGGAACGCCAAATGGACCGACACCATCCGCCGGGAAAGGGATTTGAGGGAAAAGGGGATGCGCTTCATCGGCTCCGGAATTTCCGGCGGCGAAGCAGGGGCGCGCTACGGGCCGTCCCTGATGCCCGGGGGTGACCCGGAAGCTTACCGCGAACTGGAGCCGGTCTGGAACGCCATCGCGGCCAAAGTGGACGCGGCGACCGGCAAGCCTCTCGCCGGCGCGTCTCCCGGCAAGCCGGTCACGGGCGGTGTCCCCTGCGCCGCATACATCGGTCCGGACGGCGCGGGGCATTACGTGAAGATGACCCACAACGGCATCGAATACGCCGACATGCAGATGATCTGCGAAGCCTATGATTTGATGCGGAAACTGCTGGGAATGGCCTCCCCCGAAATAGGCGGGGTTTTCGCCGAATGGAACCAAGGGGCGCTCGATTCCTACTTGATTGAAATTACCGCCGATATTCTCCAGCAGGCCGATCCCGAGACCGGAAAACCGTTCGTTGACATTGTCCTCGACGCCGCCGGGCAAAAGGGAACGGGCAAATGGACCAGCCAGAGCGCCCTCGACATGGGCACGCCCGCGCCGACCATCGCCGAGGCCGTCTTCGCCCGCTGCCTCAGCGCCCTCAAGGAAGAACGTGTCCAGGCCTCGAAGGTCTTGCCCGGCCCCGAACCAGCTTTCACGGGAGACAAAAAGGAATTCGTTCAGGCCATTCGCGACGCGCTCTACTGCTCAAAAATCTGTTCCTACGCCCAGGGTTTCCAGCTCTTGCGCGAGGCGCAAAACGAGTATAACTGGAAACTGAATTTCGGCGGGATCGCGCAAATCTGGCGGGGCGGGTGCATCATCCGCGCGGCCTTTTTGCAGAAGATCACAGACGCGTTCGCCCGCGACGCGGAGTTGCCCAACCTGCTCCTCGATCCTTACTTCAAAGACGCCGTCGAGAAAGCCCAGAAAAACTGGCGGAAGGTTGTGGCGGCGGCCGTTTCCCAAGGCATTCCCGCCCCCGCGTTCTCCTCGGCCCTGGCTTACTACGACGGCTACCGCGCCGCCCGTTTGCCGCAAAACCTCCTGCAAAGCCAGCGCGACTATTTCGGCGCCCACACCTACGAGCGCGCGGACCAGCCCCGCGGCCAGTTCTATCACCTTGACTGGCTCCGCCCGGACCGCCCGGAATCCCTGATTGCGATGAAATAAAATAAAAAAACCATTGCTCCGCCAAAAAACATTCTGATGGCGGCCGGCACGCATGAAAACGCCAATCTATTTTGTTTTGTGGTCAAACCTCACAAATGGAATCTTGTTTCTTATGCGTTACTTTCTCTCAAAGCTATCTGTCCCCCGGCAATAAATGGAAGCGGTTCCCAATGTGTTGGCGGAGCGCTATGCCTCGCGGGCGATGAAGGCCCTCTGGCTGCCCGCCGGGCGGGTTGTCATCGAACGCGATTTCTGGCTTGCCGTGCTCAAGGCCCAGAGTGATCTCGGCCTCGACATTCCGCCAGAGGCCGCCGCCGCTTACGAGAGAGTGAAAGACCGGGTGGACCTTGACTCCATCCAGAAGCGCGAGCGCGCGCTCAAACACGATGTCAAAGCCCGCATCGAAGAGTTCTGCGCCCTGGCAGGCCGCGAGCACATCCATAAGGGTATGACCAGCCGCGACCTGACCGAAAATGTCGAGCAGCTGCAGATTCACCGCTCCCTCGGGATTATCCTGGAAAAAAGCGCGGCCGCCGTGTGCGCTTTGGCGGAACGGGCGAGGGAGGCCAAAGATATCGTTATAACCGCCCGCACCCACAATGTCCCCGCTCAGCCCTCGACGTTAGGCAAGCGCCTGGCCATGTTTGGGGAGGAAATGCTGCGCGCCATCCGCCGCTTGCGGGAACTGGCGGACAATTACCCCGCGCGCGGATTGAAAGGCGCCGCGGGCACACAGCTTGACCAGCTCACGCTTTTCGGCGGCGACATCCGGAAAGTCGAAGCTCTGGAAGAAAAAATCCTGGGCCATCTCGGAATCAAAAACCACTCGCGAACCGTTGGGCAGGTCTATCCCCGCAGTCTCGACTTCGAGGTCGTCAGCGCCCTTTTCCAGGCGGGCGCGGGGCCATCGAGCTTCGCCCTGACGCTCCGGCTCATGGCCGGACACGAGCTGGCCGGTGAGGGTTTCGGCGAAAAGCAGGTCGGCTCTTCGGCCATGCCGCACAAGATGAACAGCCGCAGCTGCGAGCGCATCAACGGCCTGCATAAAATCCTCCAGGGCCATGTCACCATGGCCGCCGCGCTGGCCGGGAACCAGTGGAATGAGGGCGACGTCTCTTGTTCCGTCACCCGCCGGGTCGTGCTGCCGGACAGTTTTTTCGCGCTGGACGGTCTGCTCGAAACCTTCATCACCGTCGTCCGGCAAATGGAATGGTTCCCCGCCGTCATCGAACGCGAGAACCGGCATTACCTTCCATTTCTGGCGGCCACGACGGTTCTCATGGAAGCGGTCAAAGCGGGCGCCGGACGGGAAACGGCCCACGAGGCTATCCGGGAGCATGCCGTGGCCGCGGCTCTCGATTCGCGCCGGGGAGAAACCGGGAAAAACAACCTTATCGAGCGCCTGGCTCAAGACACGCGCCTCGGCCTTTCGAAAGACAAACTCGAAAACATCATAAATAACGCGGCCCGGCTGGCCGGAGCGGCTCCGGCCCAGGTGGAAGCCTTTTGCCAGGAAGCCGAAGCGCTGAAAAAACGCTTCCCCGGCGCCGCCGAATACCAGCCGGAAGATATTTTATAACGCCGGATCATTTATCAGGGCAAAATGGCGCCCCAGTCCGCCGCGTCTTTCCGGGAAGGAGAAAAGACCGGAAGCGGCGGCCCGCCGAAACCGGTCAAGCGGCTGACCCTCACGAAACCCCGGCCGCCAAAGTTATGGGTTTCCAGTGGTTCGAGCCGCATCCGCGGAGAAGGGCAGCTCAAGTCCAGCCACCGGATCGTTTGGGCGCCGGGATCCTTTATTCCTCTTTGGAAAACGAGGATTTTCCTGAAAGGCATTTGTTCATGGAACCAGCGCAGCCGCGGCAGGCGGCGGTTGGCCCGGGCAATGGACACGCTCTCGACGCCGTGGGTGATCCAAAGGATGGGAGCGTCGGCTATCATGAGGTAATCACGTCCGGGATGCTCCCGGATAAACCGGCGGGCCCAGGCCACGCTTTGCGCCCCGGTGTTGCGGGTGCTATAGGGACGGCGCGAGGTGACCGGCAACGTGTAAAGGATGATAAACAAAACGATGCAACCGGTAAAAAAGCGCTGGAAGGCAAGCCGGCGGCTGGCTCCATACACCCCCCACGCCAGGCAGCCAATCAGCGGCAGGTAAAACGGCAGGGCCAGGCGCTGGGTGATTAATTTATCCAGCTGGCCGTAGTTGAAACAGAGGATTACGGCGAAAAGCAGCAGAAAAAACGGCGCGAACAGCAAGAGTATCTTTTCCGGCGCGCCAGCCCGGCGCGCCAGCCGCGGCCGAACGGTAAAATGAACAAGGAAAAACACCAGCGCAACTCCGCCCGCAATGAACACAAAAGGGCTGCTGGGCTGGCCGCCTCCGAAATCGAGGAAATGCGCCAATGCGTGACCGGCGTTTTC
>CAZYUX010000204.1:0-4408 GCA_964650745.1 uncultured Puniceicoccaceae bacterium | reverse complement strand
CAGGTTTTTTCAGAACGCCGCCCGGATTCAGCCGCCGCCGCCCGCGCCGCCGCGGCGGAGGCCGCCAGCCGGCGCATCCGCCCCGCCATGATGACCAGCGCCACCACCATCCTGGCCCTTCTGCCCGTGCTGACGTCCACCGGGCGGGGCGCGGACGTGATGGTGCCGATGGCTATTCCCGCTTTCGGCGGGATGCTCCTGGCCGCCCTGACCGTTTTTATCGTGCCAGTGCTATATTGCGGCATCGAAGAATGGAATATTTCCCGCCGGAAGAAACTCCAATAACTCAGTCAACCCTAACCGAAGAACGCATTATGACATCAAAACACTGGATCGGAATCGCGGCGGCAGCCGCCATGGTTATATCGGGATGGGCCACGGCCCAGGACGCGCCGGCCGAAACCGGGAAAAGCGGGACAACTAAAAAAGCCTGTCCGGCGGATTGTTCGAAGCCCTGTTGCCCGGGCAAAACAAACACAGCTAAAGAGCACCGCCCGCCGGACTGCGCGAAACCGTGCCGCGCCGGGAAAACCGGCAAGGATAAAAAAGCCCGCTGTGCCGGCGGCGCGAAACCGCCTTGCAAGGGCAAAGAAACCAAAGCCGGAAAAGCTTGCCCGCCCGGCTGCGCGAAACCGTGCTGCGCGGGTAAAACAAAAGCGGCGGCCGCAAAGGAATACCCCCTGGACGTCTGCCCGGTGTCCGGACAGAAACTCGGCGCGATGGGCCCGCCCGTGATTCACAAGCATAAAGGCCGGGAAGTGCGCTTCTGCTGCGCCGGATGCGTTAAAACTTTCCAGAAAAACCCGGAGGCCTACCTGAAGAAGCTCGACGAGGCCCAAGCGAAGCGGAAAATGGCGGATTAAACATCCGACACCAGTTGTCCAGACGCCTCCGGTTTGATGGCGGAAGGGGAAGCGGACCGCTTCCCCTTCCTTTTTTTTGACAATAAATAACACCGCCGGCCGGCCAGCCAAAGATTACGGTTTCTTGACGCCGGCCGCAGAAAAATGAAACATTGAAAAAAAGAGCGGGTTCCCAAAATAGGACAGGCAGCAAACAACCGAATCAACCTTACAGACACACACATACATGCCGGAAGAATTCAATCTCAACGCCGTCAACGAACAAGTAAAGCGGGCCTCTTCCTGGGTGGAGCCGCTAAAACATGAAATCGGCCGGGTCATCGTGGGGCAAACCCATTTGGTGGACCGGCTCATCGTCAGCCTTGCGGCCAACGGCCATGTGCTGCTCGAAGGGGTTCCGGGACTGGCCAAAACCCTCACCATCAGCACCCTTGCCCGGGCTGTCCAGGCGGATTTCCAACGGCTGCAGTTCACTCCCGACCTGCTCCCGGCGGACATTGTCGGCACCCTCATCTATAACCCGCGCGACGGCGAGTTCACCACCAAGAAAGGCCCCATCTTCGCTAACATCATATTAGCGGACGAAATCAACCGCGCGCCCGCCAAAGTGCAAAGCGCCCTGCTCGAGGCGATGCAGGAGCGGCAGGTTACCATCGGCGAGGAAACCTTCCCGCTTCCCGAGCCTTTTCTGGTTCTGGCAACACAAAACCCTATCGAGCAGGAAGGCACCTATCCGCTGCCGGAGGCCCAGGTGGACCGCTTCATGCTCAAGGCGGTCATCGGTTACCCCTCGAAGGAAGAAGAGCTGAAAATCCTCAACGGCATGGCCTCGACCAAGCCCGACCTGGCCGTCACTCCCGTCATCGAACCAAAGCAAATCCTCGAGGCCCGCCAGGCCGTCAACACCATTTACTTGGACGACAAGGTGAAGGACTACATCGTCGAGCTGGTCTTCGCCACCCGCGAGCCGGAAAAACACAAGCTCGGAGACCTGCGCGGCTTCATCCAGTACGGCGCCTCGCCCCGGGCGACTATCAACCTGACCCTTTGCGCCAAAGCCTGGGCTTTCCTCCAGGGGCGCGCCTACGTCACCCCGCAGGACGTCAAAACCATCGGCATGGACGTTTTGCGCCACCGCGTCATCGTCAGCTACGAAGCCGAAGCCGAAGACGTGGACAGCGAAACCATCATCCAAAAAATCTTCGAGACCGTCCCCGTTCCGTAAACGCCTGCAGGCAGCCAAAACCCGCCGCCGAAACCCATCTTCACTTAAACATCACCTTGCCTTCATACACCCAGCGGTTGACTTTGCCCTGCGTGGATTTGTATCTGATTTTCTGAAAGGCAATAACGTGCTTTTTGGATTCTCCCAGCGGAACCTCGAAGCAATTCTCCCGGCTCTCGTTAGGATCGGGCAGTTTTTTCGACGCTCGGACAAGCTGGCCGACGGACGGCAAATAACGCGCGCTCATGATTCCCCCTTTGTTGATATAACGCAGGTATAATTAGCGGATCCTCCGGCTCCGTCAATAATAAAACTCATAGGCTCTTCGCCGATTATTGCGGGCGGAGGTTGAGTTGCCCTTCACGCTTATATGCTTTTTCGCGTGGTTTAGCATTTCTTCCTTCAGCCCGTCATATTCCGGGTCAACCTGCAAATAGACCGTTCCCATATCATGTTCGCGATGAGCTGCTCCCACGATTTCCCCGCCCGATTCCCAGACTCCAATCGAACCTAAATCAACGCCGCGAATCAGAGGATGGTCATGCATATACTCCCAGCGGGGCTGAACCCGGTTGATATGCCCGCCTGCCGTCCGGCAAGTTCTCACCAGCAGCCGGTTAACTGATTCGTAATCGGCGGAGTGATTGTATTTCCGGTAAACCGTTCTCGTGTGAAAGCTTATATGAAAACCCGGACTTTTCCCGTGCGCCCAGAAAATTGCAAATGGCGGAGTCAAACCGTGACGGGAGCCAATCTTCGGCGGCTTGCGCCGCGGGAGCCGCGATTTCTTGTGTTCTTGTTTGCTCCAGGAGTCGCGCAGAGGGACGGCGCGGTTGAAGACGGGACGGCCGGGGACGGAGTTGGAGTCCGCGCAGAAGTATCCGAGGCGCTCAAACTGGCAGCGGGTTCCGGCGCGGGCACTCCCCAAACTCGGTTCGACGAGACAGGGCTGGACGCGCAGGGAATCGGGGTTGAGGTTGGCCCGCCAGTCCTGGCCTTCTCGCGTGTCGTCGGGGTCCGTTTTGAGGAAGAGGCGGTCGTAGAGCCGGGCTTCCCCCGTCACGGCGTGCTCCGCCGAGACCCAGTGGATGACGCCCTTGACCTTGCGCTGAGCGCCGGGGGATCCGCTCCGGCTGTCCGGGTCGCAAGTGCAGCGCAGTTCCTTGATTTCGCCGGTGTGTTCGTCCTTCACCACTTCTTCGCACTTGATGATGTAAGCGTGCCGCAGGCGGACTTCGCGGCCCGGCGCGAGGCGGAAGAACTTCTTTGGCGGGTCTTCCCGGAAGTCGTCCCGCTCGATATAAAGCACTTTGGAAAAAGGCACGGGGCGCGTTCCCCGGCTTCCGTCATCGGGATGATTGGGGATGTTGAATTTCTCGGTCTGGCCGCCGGGGTAATTGCTGACAACCAGACGCAGGGGGTTGAGAACGGCCATGCGCCGGTCCGCCCGTTTTTCCAAATCCGCGCGCAGGCAATGCTCGAAAAGCTCGAGTTCGATGACGTTCTCGCGTTTGGCGATGCCCACCCGTTCGCAGAAGTTCCGGATGGCCTCCGGGGTGTAACCGCGCCGCCGCAGGCCGCACAACGTCGGCATCCGGGGGTCGTCCCAGCCTTTGACGAAGCCCTCGCGCACGATTTCGATCAGGCGGCGCTTGCTCATGATGGTATAGGTCAGGTTGAGCCGGGCGAACTCGATTTGGCGTGAGCGGAATATCTCCAGTTTTTCCAGGAACCAGTCATACAGGGGACGGTGCACCTCGAACTCGAGGGTGCAAAGCGAGTGGGTGATTTTCTCGATGGAATCCGACACGCAGTGGGCGTAGTCATACATCGGATAGATGGGCCACTTGCCGCCGGTGCGGTGGTGGGGGGCGTGGCGGATGCGGTAGATGGCCGGATCGCGCAAGTGCATATTGGGCGATGCCATGTCAATCTTTGCCCGCAATGTCTTCGCCCCGTCGGGAAATTCTCCCGCCTTCATGCGGCGGAAGAGGTCGAGATTTTCTTCAATGGAGCGGTTTCGCCAGGGGCTTTCCTTTCCCGGCCGGGCGGGGGAGCCCCGCGACTCGGCCACTTCCGCGGCGCTCATGTCGCAGACATAGGCCAGTCCTTTTTCAATGAGCTTTCTGGCGTATTCATAAAGCTGACCGAAGTAATCCGAGGTGTAGAACTCGCGCTCGCCCCAGTCAAAGCCCAGCCAGCGCACGTCTTTTTTGATGGATTCGACATACTCGGACTCCTCTTTCGCCGGATTGGTGTCGTCGAAGCGCAGGTTGGGATGAGAATCCAGAAAGGGACACCCCGTGACCCCACTCCACGA
>CAZYUX010000203.1:1513-4443 GCA_964650745.1 uncultured Puniceicoccaceae bacterium | reverse complement strand
ATGCCGCCGGCGAGGGTGCCGATAGCCTCCATTTTCTGGGCTTGGTTGAGATGGCGCTCGATTTCCAGCTCCCGCGTCACGTCCCGCTGCAAGGAGACATAACCGGTGATTTCATTCCGCTCGTTGCGGATGGGAGATATGACGGCCTCCGCTTCATACAAATTTCCGGTCTTGCGCTTGTTTATGAAACGGCCCCGCCATTCCTCCCCGCGCCGGATCGCCGCCCACATTTCATCCATGAAGGCCTCGTTGTGCTTCCCGCTTTCAATAAAACTGATATGGCGGCCCAGGGTTTCATCTTTTTGGAAGCCCGAAATCCGGGAAAAGGCCGGGTTGACGTATTGCACGACGCCAGCGAGGTCCGTTATAACAACCATTTCGGATGCGTTTTCGATGGCCGTGGCCAGCCGGAGGCGCTCTTCTTCGGCTTTTTTGCGGGCGGTAACATCCCAGAAGATTCCCAGCACGCCCGCGGGCCGCCCGTCCGGGTCCATGACGGGTGTTTTCAAGGTGCGCACAAAAGTTCGTTCCCCGTTGCGGACGTATTCTTCCTCGACTTCCTCAGTTTGTCCCGATGCCATGATTCTTTTATCGTCGTTGCGGTATTTCCCGGCGAGTTCCCTGGAGTGAAAGTCATAATCGGTTTTCCCCGCGATTTCCGCGGGCGCAATCCCCAGGTCCCGGGCGTAATTTTCGTTGCAGGAAACATACCGCAGCGCGCTGTCTTTGAAAAAGATTTTGTATGGAATGTTTTCCAGCAGCGTGCGGTATTTTTCCTGGTTTTGGCGCAGCGCTTTTTCACGCCGCCGCCGTTCCGTCACGTCGCGGAAGAATCCCGTCAGACAGGGCCGGCCGTCCAAAATGACGGGAAAGGAGTTGATGTCCGCGAAAAAGACGCTCCCGTCCCTTCGTTTCACCGGGATGTCCCTGGCCAGGGATATTTCGCCCCTGACCTGCCTGTCGAATTGCGCGTGCACATAAGCCAAATCTTCCCGCGGGTGAATGTCGTCCACTCCGATGCTCGGGATTTCGCTCGCCCGGCAGCCTAACATGCGGCAAAGGGTCCGGTTGGCCAGGCGGAAGCGCCGGGTCCGGCTGTCGGCCACCAGAATACCGTCCATGGCATTGTCGAAAATCGCCCGGAACCGGTGTTCCGACTCGGCCAGCGCCGCCTCGGTCTTGCGCCGTTTGAGCATGTCTCCGGACAATTCCTCATAGGCCGCTTTCAATTCGGCGGTCCTTTCGGTCATTTGTCTTTCCATGCTGGCGCGGATTTGCCGCAGGTGGTTTTCCTCCCGGAGGCGGCCGGCGGTTTCTTCTCGCAGCCGCTTGTTGTCGCGGCGCAAACGGGCCGCGTTTTTATGGTTGTGCCACCAGCCGGCGGCCGCCGCCAGCAAAGCAACCGCGAGCAGAACGGCGGGGCCGCTCCACGGCGACGCCAAAAAAGTTCCCCCGCAGCCGGGGCGCGGGCAAGCCGCCGCCAGCCAAAAAATCATGCACGCCGGATGAAAAAACCCGGCTTTCCGCGGAGGGATGAAACTCTCTTGGCGCATAATACCCCGCGGTGCCCGCGAAGGGCCGCCGCTTGCGTTACCGAAAAATCATTATCGAACGTAAAGATCTCTCCTGACCTTGGCAACTAAAAACGCCGGGAATCAAGCTGAAAACAGTTCCGGAGGCGGCCCTTTTCGCATCCGCCGCTGTCCCCGGACTGCCGCGTTTGACATCGCCGGGGAAAAGAGACTTTTTATATTGTCCGCCCGATGAAAAAACCGAACATTATCTGGATATACTGCGACGAGTTGAGAACCGGCGCGCTGGGTTGTTATGGAAACCGCCACACTCCTGTAAACACCCCGAATATTGACAGACTGGCGGCGGAAGGCGTTCTCTTTGAAAACTGTTTCTGCAATTCTCCCGTTTGTGTTCCCTCCCGCCTCTGCGCGCTTTCGGGCCTCTACCCGGAGGATACGGGTGTTTATCATAACGAAGCCCACTGGCCGAACTTCAGGCTCGGCGCCATCCCCAAGACGTTCCCTGAAGTCTTCGCTGAAAACGGCTACCGGACGGCGGATTTCGGAAAACTGCACATTCCCCGCCAGCTCCGGCCATGGCAGCACTGGAATTCCGAAGGCTCGGGCATGGATTTTGCCAAAGAAATCAGCCCGGAAGACCTGGAGGTTATCGAGCCGCCAGGGGTCCCCACGAAAATCGGGGGCAGATTCCCCGCGGGCCGCCCCTATCCGCCTGAAAAACTGACCCGCAACGCGCTCCAGTGGCTGGCTTCGGCGCAAGAGCCTTACCTGGTCCGGTTGTCTTACTTGCAGCCCCACACCCCCGTTTATCCGCCTCCTCCTTACGATTCATTTTATCAAGGGCGGCCCTTTCCCCCTTTGGCGCGAGAAATCAATCCGTCCAGCCAGTTCGAGAAGCGCTTTGCCGAAATAACCAGGGCATCCGAAATGACGGATGAACAGATTCACCTGGCCCAAGTCTATTATTACGGCCTGGTTGCCTGGATTGATGGGCAAGTGGGAAAGCTGCTGGATTTTCTCCGGCAAACAGGCCGTCTCGGCTCGACCGTGCTGGTTTTCACAGCCGACCACGGCGCTTCCCTGGGAGAAAACGGCTGTTACGCCAAGCACATATTCGCCTCCCAGGTTCACCGGGTTCCGCTCCTGTTCCGCCACCCGGACTCGCTGCCCTCCGGGCAGGCGCGCGGCGGAATATGCGAAAGCCTCGACTTGCCGCGGACGCTCTTCGCTCTTGCCGGTCTGGAAGCGCCCGCCTCATTTAAAGGCCGGGATATGTTCTCCTCCTCCGCTCCGCGCGCCGTATATTCAACAATCGGATACGGATTCCCCGGCAGCAGAGCCTTTCCCAATCTTGGAAGAGGGGAATACACCGGCGGGCGCGGCTGGCCCCGGCGC
>CAZYUX010000203.1:0-1503 GCA_964650745.1 uncultured Puniceicoccaceae bacterium | reverse complement strand
CGGCTTCGGACAGCACATCCGCATCGACCATGGCCCGGAACCAGGCGGCCGCGAGCCTGGGCACGTCGTCCCGGTGGCGCATGGTGCGCGCCTGTGTGCGCACGCGCCGGCACCGGCTGGACAAAAACGTCAGAATTGACGGGCGCAAAGCCTCGCCGGAAGAAGAGGACATCTTTTTCACCGACTGGCTTGAACATCCGGAAGAAAACCGCAACCTTGCCGCCGCGCCCGGCTGCCGAGACGCCGTGGCGGCTCTTTCAAAAATGCTGGACAAACATACAAGCAACAGCATCGAACCGCCCCCGGAACACGTTCGGCGTTAGAAAAAACGATTTCAAACACGCCCGGAAAGAAGCGAGATTTATTCGCGGGCAGGCGGTTTCAATCCGCGGTCTTCCTTTGTAATGCCCGCGCCAAAAACACCGCCATGAATTGCTCGGGACGGCGGAAACCGCCGGCGCGCGGGCCGGTTTTGACAACGCAAAGGCAGTTTGCGCAAAATTTTTCTTTCAAATTACCTTCCAGGATTTAACATCCCCCTTTGGAAGTTTAACCAGACACCTGAAAGAAAAGCATGATGACAGTGAAAACCGTAAAAGACATCGAAGCGGCGGGCAAGCGTGTTTTCGTGCGGGTGGACTTCAACGTCCCGGTCAGCGAGTCCGGTGAAGTGACGGATGACACCCGCATCGCGGCCGCCCTGCCAACGATCAACCATTTGCTGGAAAAGAACGCCAAGGTCATCCTGGCCAGCCACCTTGGCCGCCCCAAGGGCCAGCGCAAGCCCGAGTTCAGCCTCAAGCCCGCGGCCGCCGTGCTGGCTGAAAAACTTGGCCGCCCCGTGACTTTTCTCGATGACTGCATCGGTCCGGACGTGGAAGCGGCCGTAATGGCGATGAGGGAAGGCCAGGTCATCCTGCTGGAAAACCTCCGTTTCCACAAGGAAGAGGAGAAGAACGATCCCGGCTTCAGCCAATCGCTGGCCAAGCTGGCGGAGGTCTATGTGAACGACGCTTTCGGCTCGGCCCACCGCGCCCACGCCTCGACAGCGGGCATCGCGGCTCATCTCCCCGTCAAAGCCGCCGGATTCCTCATCGAGCGCGAACTCGAGTTCCTGGGCGAAAAGACAGCCCATCCGGAGCGGCCCTTCGTCGTTATCCTCGGCGGGGCCAAGGTCAGCGACAAGATCATGGTCATTGACGCGCTGCTGGAAAAAGCGGACACCATCCTCATCGGAGGCGCGATGGCCTACACTTTTATGCTGGCCCAAGGCAGGCCCGTCGGGAAGAGTCTGAACGAGCCTGACAAAAAGGAAACCGCCCAAGCCGCCTTGATTAAAGCCAAAGAAAAAGGTGTCAAATTCCTGCTGCCCCTGGACGATGTCATCACAGACAAAATTGACATGGAGGCCAAACAAACCGGCGAATTAAAAACCGCCGGAAACGGCATTCCGGACGGCTGGAGCGGGGTTGACATCGGCCCGCAAACCATCGAATCTTACAA
>CAZYUX010000202.1:0-4554 GCA_964650745.1 uncultured Puniceicoccaceae bacterium | reverse complement strand
CAGGATTTCGCTCAAAGGCATTTTGCAGTGGAGCATGACGCGGCTTTCATCCAGCGTGTCCGTGCGCTCGCACGTTCCCCGTTTTTCCATCACCAGTGAGAGAATATCGCCAATGTGTTCAACCGGGACGTGCAGGATGGCGCGGATCATCGGCTCGGTGATGGATTCCCGGCTGGTTGGATCAGGCAGGTGAACGGGATTGTCAACCTCGATTTTCTGGCCGCTCGTCAGGCGGACTTGATAAACCACGCTGGGATAAGTGGAAATGATGGCGAGATCGTATTCGCGCCGGATGCGCTCGATGACCACCTCCATGTGCAGCAAGCCGAGAAACCCGCACCGGAAGCCGAAACCCAGTGCCGCGGAAGTTTCGGGCTGATAGATAAAAGCGGCATCGTTAAGATGCAGCTTGGCCATGCTGGCCTTGAGCTTTTCATAATCGGAAGTGTCAAGCGGGTAAATGCCCGCGAAAACCATGGGGCGAACCTCCTTGTAACCGGGCAGCATCTCGGCGGCCGGCTGCCTGGCATGGGTGATGGTGTCCCCCGCCTTGATCTCCGCAACTTCCTTGATGCTGGTCACAACGTAGCCCACCGCCCCGGCGGGCAGTTCCTTCGCCGGCCGCATCCGCGGAGTGAAGCGGCCCGTTTCCTTGATTTCCGTCTGCCGCCCGCTGCTCATCAGGATGATTCTGTCCCCCGGACGCAGTGTCCCGGAAAAAATCCGCACATAGCAAATGACTCCTTTATAAGGATCGTAAACGCTGTCGAAAATCAGGGCGCGGGCAGCTTCATAACCGGACCAACGGGGTGGCGGGACGCGGTCCAGGATGGCGGCGAGGATTTCGGGGACACCAGACCCGTTCTTGGCGCTGGCGGCGAGAGCATCCTCGGCAGGCAAGGCTAAAATTTCCTCGAGCTGACGTTTGGTGTTGCTGATGTCCGCCCCCGGCAGGTCAATTTTGTTAATGACCGGGATGACAACCAGGCGCTGGTTGATGGCCAGGTGGGCGTTGGCCACGGTCTGGGCCTCGATGCCTTGGGCGGCGTCCACCAGCAGCAGCGCGCCCTCGCATGCCGCCAGGCTGCGGGAGACCTCATAGGAAAAATCCACGTGCCCCGGTGTGTCGATCAGGTTCAATTCGTATTCCCGCCCGTCCGCCGTGGTGTGGCGCATGGTCACGGGATGGCTTTTGATGGTGATGCCCCGCTCGCGCTCGAGGTCCATCGAGTCCAAAAGCAAATCGCGCATGGCCCGGCCTTCGACCGTGCGGGTCAGCTCCAGAAGCCGGTCCGACAGGGTCGTCTTTCCGTGGTCAATATGGGCGATGATGCAAAAATTCCTGACGCGTTCTAAATCCATAGGCGCGAATGACTCATTTTCAGCCAGGAAAAAACAGCAAACAACCAAAAGGTCAAAGCCTTCTCGCGGGAAACCTGTTAAGCTAATTTCGGAAGGGCGCTGAATTCAGACATGGGAACGACGTTCAAGGAGCGGTCAATGCGTTTGGCCAAACCCGTGAGAACCGCGCCCGGGCCGCATTCGTAAAAGTCTTGGATGCCGCGGGCGGCGGCGTTGCGCATACAGTCCTCCCATCGCACGGGCGAGACAATTTGACGGGCCAGGTTCCGGCGGATGTCCTCCGGCTCGCGCACGATGCCCCCCGTCACATTGGAAAAAACAGCGATGTTGGGCCGGTTGACGGGAATGCCTTTGAGGAAAGCTGCGAACCGCTGGCGGGCCGGTTCCATGAGGCGGCTGTGATAAGCGCCGGCAACATTCAACGGAATGACTTTTTTGAATAGCCCGCTGGCGCGGGCCGCCTCGGCCAGCGCCTGGACGTTTTCCAAGGCGCCCGAGACGACGATCTGGCCCGGACAGTTGAAATTGGCTGCTTCGACATCGTAACTCCGGCATAATTCCTCTACTTGGGCGCGTTCTCCGCCAAGGATGCTGGCCATGCCGCCCCGGTGTTTTTCACAAGCCTCCTGCATCAGCCGCCCGCGTTCGCCCGCGGCTTTCAACCCCGTCGCGAAATCAAAAGCCCCCGCGGCGGTGAGCGCAGTCAATTCGCCCAGGCTCAGCCCCAGCGCCGCGCGCGGACTTTCAATCTTTCCAGCCTCGCGCAGCAGCGAAAAAATGACATAACCCGTGACGAACAACGCCGGCTGGCAGACCCGTGTTTCCGTCAGCTTTTCTTCCGGGCCCTCAAAAGAGATGCCGGATAAATTCCAGCCTAAAATCTCGTCGGCCCTCTGGTAAATCTTCCGGGCCGCCGGTGAGTTATCATATAGACTGCGCCCCATTCCAGGCCGCTGGGCGCCCTGGCCGGAAAACAGTAATCCAAACGCTTTCATATTGGCAATACTCAATGAAAGTCAGAAGTCCCGAGATGGAAGGTCAAGCCTTTCCGCTGGCGGCAGGAATAAATCAGGCAAAAAACGCCGCGCATTTGCGGTTTGCGTTTTGCGGGGGAATTGTTCTCCAATGGCTCAAATCCATCAAACCAAAACTCAAACTATGAAGAAAGACGACGATTCCGGCAACGAAGAAAAAGGCATGAAAGAGCCGGGCCGGCTCCTGCAAAAGAAATTCCTTGAACAGAGAAAAATTTTCCTCTGGGGGGAAATCAACGACAAGACGGCCAAGGAGGTGACAGAAAAACTGCTCTACCTCGAGCTGGACAAGCCCGGCAAGGAGATCACAATGTATCTGAACACTCCCGGCGGCTCGATCACGGCAGGCATGGCCATCTACGACACCATGAAAGCCGTCACCTCCCCTATTCGTGTTGTGGTCATGGGCATGGCCGCGAGCATGGGCGCCATCCTCCTCTGTGCCGGCGGCAAGGGGCGGCGCTTCCTTTTCCCGCACGCCCGGATGCTCATCCACCAGCCCCTTATCACCGGCCGCATGATGGGCGCGGCGGTGGATATCAACATTCAGGCCCAGGAAATGGAACGCCTCCGCGCCGAGCTCAATCAAATCATCGCCGAAAGCTCCGGCCAGCCCCTCGAAAAAATCGAGCGCGACACCGACCGCGACTTCTATATGACCGCCCGGGAAGCCATCGAATACGGCCTGGCCGACGGCGTCCTCGATAAATTGGAATGAATCCAGCTTCTTGGAAAAAGTGTAACGGGTTACACCTTTTCCAAGGGCAGGACACTGCCGGCGGGGCAAAGGAAGCATTGGCCGGGAAAAGCTTGCCAGAAAGCCGCCACGGCCTCGATGCCGGCGCAGTGGGCCGGGCCGATTTTTTTCACGCGATACTTCCGAAATGCCTTTAGCGTCGCTTGCAGACGACGCGGATTGGCTTTTTCGAGGTGCATCCCCCCCGCCACCGCGTAAAAGCTTTTTTCTCCGGTCAGCCGCGCAATATAATCGAGGGTGTTGACGACTCCGGCATGGGCGCAGCCGAGCAGGACCACAAGGCCGTCTTTCGAGCGGAAGAACAGCGCCTGATCGTCCCGCAGAAGATCAGGTTGTTTCAGTTCTTTATCCAGGTAAAACGGTCCGCCGGTGTCCTCGAAATCATTTGCGCGCGGGATGGGCCCCGTCAGAAAGAGACCGCCGGGCAGTTTAACGGGGCGGCGCGCCAGCCGCAACCGGCTTTTGTGTTCAAGAATTTTGCCTTTGTCGAAAAACGAGAGGCTCACGCGGCGCGCGCCTTTCCCGGCGTCCGCGATATACTTCAACTTTAATGCGCCGGGATGGAAATAGACTCGGGCGCTGGAATTTATTTTCATAAAGGCTTCGCAGCCGCCCGTGTGGTCGTAGTGCCCGTGGCTTAAGGCAAGCGCGTCCGCCTCGGCCAAATCAATTCCCAGTGCTTTGGCGTTGGGACGGAGCGCCCTCCCCTGCCCCGTGTCAAAAAGAACCCTTTTGCGCCCCGCTTCGATCCAGAAAGCCAGCCCGTGCTCGCCAAGGATACCCGGCGCCCGCGCCGTGTTTTCGGACAGAACGGCAATCCGGGAAAAAGGAACAACCTCGCCGGCTAATCGCATCCGCGCCGCTCAATCGCCGAAGATGATGCCCAGGTCGCGGGCTGTGAGCATGGTGTCGCTTTGCAGGTTGACGGTCTTCATCCGCCCGATACCTTCGGAAAGAGGAACGAAATTGACCGTTGGCGGGTCCAGAGCCACCATGACGCCGTTCTGGCCTTCATCAAGGGCGCGCACCGCCGCCGCCCCGAAGCGCAGGCCCAGCAGCCGGTCGAAGGTCGTCGGCGTGCCGCCGCGCTGAACGTGCCCCAGCACCACGGCCCGGGCTTCCTTGTTCGTGAGTTCTTCCAGCTGCCGCGCGACGGTTTGGGCGGCGCCGCCGAGGCGTTCGGCCTGGCCCACCGATTTGCCGATTACGGAATGCTCCCCTCCAGCAGGTTTGGATCCTTCAGCCACTACCGCGATGAAATACTGACTTCCCTCTTGCATCCGCTCCTTCAACGCAGCCGCCACTTTTTCGATCCTGTAAGGAATTTCCGGGATGAGGATGACATCAGCCGCGCCGGAAACGCCTGCGTTCAAGGCAATCCAGCCCGCGTAGCGTCCCATC
>CAZYUX010000201.1:0-4580 GCA_964650745.1 uncultured Puniceicoccaceae bacterium | reverse complement strand
ATGCTACGCCCGGTTGACCCGCAGTCAAGCAGGAAAACGCTCATGAACTTTCAAGGCCGCGCCCGTTAAAGCCCTTGCGCAAGTCCGTCGCCCCGCGGGCCAGGTAAATCCGCGTCGCCGGGGAGAGCGTCAGCATGGCCCGCCCAGCGTCTCCACCACCCGGCGCAGCAGGCTCTTGTCACAGCCTCGCCCCCGCTGGATCGCTCTATGCCTTCCGTCATCCCCGCATCATACCAAACTCCCCTTCTGCCCGCAAGATGCACTTCCCCGGACGCTTACTTTTGATCCGATCAGATGCCAAGAAAATGGGTGTTTTTTCACGCGGAAGGGCATCGCTCTCGGATAAGCATTGTTAATAGGGTTAGAGGCATTTTCCTCTATTAAGAATATAGTATTAAATAGAAATTCCGCACCTGCAAATTTTTAGAAATTAAAAACCCGTTGATAAACAACGGTTTAAAGTGGTGCCCGGGGAGGGGCTCGAACCCTCACGCTCCTTCCGGAGCAATGGATTTTAAGTCCATAGCGTCTGCCGATTCCGCCACCCGGGCGGGGAATGATTTGAGGTTTTTTTATAGAAGAAGTGTTTCCGGCGGGCAATCCTAAAACAGCGGGGGGCCGGCGGGCGCGGGACCGGCGGTTTATTCGATCCACACGGGTGTTCCTTTCGGAACGGCACCGAAGAGGCGGATCATGTCCCCATTTTTCAGAACGATGCAGCCACCGGTGAATGGCGCGCCGATTTGGTCTTCCCGGTTGGTGCCGTGAATGTAGATCATCCGGTCATAAGAATCGCGGCCCGGCCCGGCGTTTTTTCCCGGTTCGAGGCCGCGCAGGCGCAGGATGCGCGTGGTTACCAGGTTTTCTTCGTTCTCTTCGCCGCTCAATTCCCAGTATCGCTTGCCGATTGCGACACGGCCCTTAAAAACCATCCCGAGACCGGCGCCCTCTCCAATTTTATCCGCCACCTCGTGCAGCCCCGGCGGCGTGCCGAAGGAATTTTCGATGCGCGAGGGAGGATTTTTTGAGGTTGACACCGGATACTCGGTGGTTTCCTTGCCCTGCCGGTAATGCCGGAGGACTTGACCGTTCAGCGAAACGCATAAAATATCCGGGGCGGATCTGATTCCCATCCGCCGGCAGACTTTAACAGCGTTGGCATAAATATCGGAAGAAGCGGACATGAAAAAGAATTACAAAATCGGTATTGTCGGGGCGACCGGAGCGGTCGGTCAAGAGTTCATTGGCCTGTTGCGCGGCCGCCGGTTCCCTTGCGCGGAAATCCATCCACTGGCCTCTCACCGCTCAGCGGGCAAACCTCTGAAGTTCGCGGACGAGAGCTGGACGATCGCCGAGACGAAACCGGAGAACTTCGAGGGTCTGGATCTCGCCCTCTTCAGCGCGGGATCATCCGTCTCGAAAACCCTGGTGCCGGAAGCGGTGAAGCGCGGCTGCACCGTTATAGACAATTCTTCCTGTTTCCGGATGGATCCGGAGGTGCCGCTGGTCGTGCCGGAGATCAATCCGGACGCGGCGGACGGGCACAAGGGCATTATCGCCAATCCAAACTGCACGACCGCCGTCGCCCTCATGGGCTTGCATCCGCTGCACATGTCTTTCGGGCTGAAACGCCTCTGGGCCGCCACCTACCAGGCTGTCTCCGGCACTGGCGCGGCCGCCATGCGCGAGCTCGAATCGCAGGTCAAGGCGTGGGCGGCCGGGGAACCGCTCAAAACGGAAACCTACCCGCACCAGATCGCCTTCAACGTGCTTCCCCACGTCCAGGAAGAAGCCGAGGCCGGCTACACCAAGGAAGAAGTGAAAATGCAATACGAGAGCCGCAAGATCATGGGCCTGCCCAACCTGCGGGCCTCGACCACCTGCGTGCGCGTCCCCGTCTTCCGGGCGCACTCGATCGCCATCTTCGCCGAGTTCGAGCGCCCCGTCAATCTGGAAGCCGCCCGGGAAGCCATCGCGGGCTTCTCCGGCGCCGAACTGCGTGACGATTTGGCCAACAACGCCTACCCCATGCCGCTCGATTACTCCGGCAAGGAAAAATGCGGCGTGGGCCGCCTGCGCGTGGACGCCGCCCTCGACAACGGCCTTGCCTTCTGGGTCTCCGGCGACCAGCTCTGGAAAGGCGCCGCCCTCAACGCCGTCCAAATCGCCGAACTCCTTCACCGGAAAGACCTCGTCCGGACGCCGGACCGGTAAGCTCCGGCCTTTATGCTTGCCTGTTGCGCGCGCTGCCGCGAAAATCCTCTCCATCAAAGAAGGAGGGTTAGCTCAGCTGGTTAGAGCGGCTGGTTTACACCCAGCAGGCCGCAGGTTCGACTCCTGTGCCCTCCACCATTTGAAAAAAGACAACCCGTCTCTCCGGGACCATTCTCGGGGGTGACGGGTTTTCTATTTCCCCTTGTTTTCAAAGGGTTTGGGCGGTTTTCACATCGACGACCGACCCCTCTCCGCCCGCCTCATTTCCACCATTCTCCAGCCTTTCATTCTCTGTTTGACCCCGGATTCTCTGTTTTCTCAGGACGAGGTCAGAAGCTCGTCCGGTTGGGCAATCCCTGTTATTTAAAGGGCTTGAGCCGACCGGCCTGTTTTTGGAGTTATGGGAACACGGCCTGTGGTGCGAAAAAGCACCCGAATTTTCGAACCAAAAGTCCCTCGCAGGATTTGAGAAGTGGGATTAATGTGGATTTCCCGGCGGGAAATGCTCAATACTCGTCGGCTCCTTCAGGGAGGATTCGGAACCGGCAGCGATAACACTTTTCGCCCTTGACCCACTCGATGGGGTCCTCTTTGAGACGGAAAAATCCCCGTAAGCACTTGGACAATTCCTGCTTCTGTTTCTTCAATTTGTTATTTGCAGCCTGGTTGCTCCAATCGATTTCGCCCCTGGAGGCAGCAAACGCTTCCAGGAGTTTCCACTGTACGGTACGGTCACCATTCTTCTTACTGTACATTCCCATTTGATAATAGGTGTATCTTCCGCTTTGGCCACCGGCCCAAATTGTGACCGTGTGTCCGTTCCTGAACTGGATTTTTATATCGGACCATCTTGTCCCGTCAGGCGTCGGGAAATGAACCATACCACCGGAGCCAGGCTTGGGGACCTCCTCGTGAAGCGGGGCAAACAGCTCGTCGGGAGTTCGACGTACCAGAAGGCCGCCCTGCTCGTCGAACGGCATCTCATTTTCCAGCGATAGAAAGACGGATTTGCGTTGGGCCAGCATCTGTTCGGCTGAAGGGGATAACCGTCGCCGGGTCGGGGTCAGGAGCACAAAGGGATCGGCATGTAGCAGGCAAAGGTTCTTCACGATTTCAAGCAGTTCGTCCTGGTCTTCTTGTTGACTCAGGAATACTGGAAAAACCAGTCCGGCCGTGGGCACAAAATCACCAAGCCGCCAGGTGCGCCGGCAACCGTCAACCTTGCTTTCCCGGTGCGTGATTCCCAACGCCGAACAGATATCCTTGTGCAGGGATGTTCGCTTCACCGAATAGATGAGAATGTCCTGCCGCTTGAGCGGATATGGTTTCTCTTCCTGCTCTGGACAGACCGCCACGATGTCATTGGGTGCGTGCGTTACGATCTTGCGCGGGCATCCCAGACCGCAATCGGTCCGGCACTCCACAGCTGTGGCCTGACTTTTGGTCAGTTGAAGGTGGCTTTTCCGGAAAACCGAAAATCCCGGCCACCCGTCAAGATGCTGTTGCCACTCGACCAGGGGAGCGGCTTGCCCGGGCAGGTCCTCCAGATATTGCCAGAGCACACATTCACTCACCATCACCCTCCGAATCCGTGACAATGAAACCCCGATTGGTCATCCACTGTTCGATGATTTCAGCGTCATCATCCCGCTTGAACTGTGCCCGGTTACCTGAACTGATTTTCAGCGTTCTGGCATTCTTGGAATCGGTGAACTTGATGAGAAAGCTGGCCCTGGTGATAGGACCACCTTGAGGAAATGGCCATTCACGTTCGCGTAAGGAAGCAAAAATATCCTCGGCCTTTCTGATCTCTACTTCCTTTTGCGAACCACCGCGGAATATCTGGTACTCCTTGAGACGCACCCATTCCATACCATCGATGTCATCACACAGCAGGGAGTCTTCACCGACCTCCCGAAGCGGATCGAGTGTGAATTTGCTCTTGCCGTTGAAAAAATCACTGCCGCCGAAGAAGTGCTGACCGAACTTGGTGCGGTAGAGTTCCTTCTCGCCCTTGGTTTCGGCGTTCATTCGGATTTCCCCAAGGGTCGGGTTGTACACGATGACATCGAATTTTTCAGGACGGAAATACTGGCTGGCGGACTCTCCTGCCTCGATAACGGATTCGCGGGCGTAGGGTTTACCGTGACGTACCAGGAACCAAGTGTAATCGACTTTGGGAAACACATAGACCTTCGAGTGTTTTCCGCGGCGTTTCTTGGCGAACCACTCGTCGAGATCGGCCTCCAGCGCCCGGATCGTTTCAGTTGGAGGTTCTTCAAAATCCGGAACAGAACCGTTGTTGGTCTTGAAATATTCGAATGACCGGGGACGGAAGAGGAACTGTTCGGCGTGAAGCCGTTCGA
>CAZYUX010000200.1:0-4584 GCA_964650745.1 uncultured Puniceicoccaceae bacterium | reverse complement strand
GAGATTCAAGTGTGACTGGAGTTCAGACGTGTGCTCTTCCGATCTCGTGCTTTTCAAAATCGCGGATCTTTCCCGGGTTTGGGTGCTTTTGGACGCGTTTGAATCCGACTTGGCATGGCTGCATTACGGCCAAGAGGCGCGCATCGAAATCGAGGCCTATCCGGGCGGAACCTTCCGGGGCCGCATCGCTTTCATTCATCCCGCACTGGACGAGCGCACCCGCACCGTCAAAGTCCGCGTCAACCTGGCCAATGAAGACGGGCGCTTGAAACCGGGGATGCTGGCAAAAGGAGTGATCAAAACCAGCCTCGCCGCCGGAGGCAAAATCATGGCCCCGGAACTGGCCGGAAAATGGATATGCCCCATGCACCCGGACGTCATCAAGGAAGAAGCGGGAACGTGCGACATTTGCGGGATGGCGCTGGTCACGGCGGAGGAAATGGGCTATACTGCCTCTCCGCGGTCCGCGCCCCTGGTGGTTCCCGCGCCGGCGGTCCTGCGCACCGGCAAAAGGGCCGTCGTTTACGTGGAAAAGCCCGGACAAGAAGAGCCAACTTACGAGGGCCGCGAAATCACCCTCGGTCCCAAGGCCGGCGATGTTTTTATTGTCGAATCGGGATTGGAAGAAGGCGAGCGGGTGGTTGTCCAAGGCGCGTTCAAGATAGACAGCGCCCTGCAAATCCAGGCCAAGCCGAGCATGATGAACCCCAAAGACGGCGAAACCGCGCCGGGCCACGCGCATCACAGCGGCATGGACAAGGGAGAACTTGGCAGGGGAACAGGAGGACCGGACGGCGGGAAGAAGTATCCATTGGATGTTTGCGTGGTGACCGGTTTGAAGCTGGGCTCGATGGGGCCGCCTGTCATTTACGAGTATCAAGACCGGGAGGTGCGCTTCTGCTGCCAGGGCTGCGTCTCCCAGTTCGAAGAAAACCCGGAGAAGTATTTGCGGATGTTGGACGCCGTCAAAGAAGAAAAAGATTCACATGACACGACAAAAGGGCGCCGGCATGACTAACCAGCCCAATCCGCGGGTTATCAAGAAATAAAACCCAAATGAAGAAGCCCTCCGGCACGCCCGCCTCCCCATCTCCCGGCCTCCCAGCCTCCCAGCATTCAAATGGCTTTGTCGCAGCCCTTATTCGGTTCTGTCTGGAAAACAAACTGGTTGTTTTCCTCGCCGCTTCTTTCCTCGTTGGCTGGGGCGTTATCGTTGCCCCTTTTGACTGGGAGATTGCGTGGCTGCCCCGCGATCCAGTGCCGGTGGACGCCATTCCCGACATCGGCGAGAACCAGCAGATCGTCTTCACCGAGTGGCCGGGGCGCTCCCCGCAGGACATCGAAGACCAGATCACTTACCCCCTCACCACCGCGCTGTTAGGACTGCCCGCCGTCAAAACCGTGCGCAGCTTTTCCATGTTCGGATTCTCCTCGGTTTATATCATCTTCGAAGAAGACGCCGAATTCTACTGGTCACGCAGCCGGATTCTGGAAAAACTCAACAGCTTGTCTCCCGGCATGTTGCCCGAAGGGGTGACACCCCAGCTCGGCCCCGACGCCACCGCCCTCGGCCAAGTGTTTTGGTGGACGCTGGAAGGACGGGACGCCGAAGGCAATCCCGCCGCAGGGTGGGAACCGCACGAGCTGCGGAGCATCCAGGACTGGTATGTGCGCTACGCCCTGCAAGGCGTCCCCGGCGTGGCCGAGGCGGCTTCCATCGGCGGCTACGTGAAGGAATACCATGTGGACGTGGACCCGGACGCCCTGCGGGCTTTCGGCATCGCCCTGCACGAGGTCTTCGACGCCGTGCGCCAGAGCAACATTGACGTGGGCGCCCGCACCATCGAGTTAAACAAAACCGAATACGTCATCCGCGGCCTGGGTTTCATCGAAAGCTTGGAAGATTTGCGTCAGACGGTGGTAGCCCAGCGCGACAATGCCCCCATCACTCTTGAACGCATCGCCGACATCAAACTCGGCCCGGCTCTGCGGCGCGGCGCGCTGGACAAGGAAGGCGCGGAGGCCGTGGGCGGCGTGGCCGTCACCCGCTACGGAGAGAATCCGCTGGCGGTCATTAAACGGGTGAAAGCCAAGATCGCGGAAATCTCTCCCGGCCTGCCATCGAAAACCCTCGAAGACGGAACCGTGAGCAAGGTCGCCATCATTCCTTTTTATGACCGCGCCGGATTGATTTATGAAACTCTGGGCACACTCGAGACGGCCGTGCGCCAGCAAATCCTGGTCGCCATCACCGTGGTCATTTTAATGGTCCTGCACCTGCGCAGCTCGCTGCTGATCTCCGGCATCCTGCCCCTGGCCGTGCTTTTTTCGTTTATCGGGATGAAGCTTTTCGGTGTGGACGCCAACATCGTCGCCCTTTCCGGCATCGCCATCGCCATCGGCACCATCGTGGACATAGGCATCGTGCTGACTGAGAACATCCTCAAACACCTTGACCGCGCGCCGCCGGAGGAGGACCGGCTCGATATAGTTCACCGGGCCTGCTCCGAGGTCGGGAGCGCGGTCCTGACGGCGGTCTTGACCACGGTGGTGAGTTTTCTGCCGGTTTTCACCATGGAAGCGGCGGAAGGCAAACTCTTCAAACCGCTGGCTTACACGAAAACCTTCGCCCTCATCGGCTCCATCGTGGTGGCGCTGACTTTAATCCCGCCGCTGGCCCACTGGCTCCTCGCCAGGCGGGCGCCGCCTAAAAACCTGCGCCGCGGCCTGTGGGGCGGCGCCGCGCTGCTGGGGCTGGTTTTGCCCCCGCTCATCCCATGGTTCCCGTGGCGGGTGAGCGGGCTGATGCTGCTCATAGCGGGTTACCATTTGGCCTCGGAATGGCTTCCGCCCGGAATTAACCGCCGGGTGTTTCACGGATTCAATTTCGCGGCGGCGGCCATCATGGCCGTGGTATTAGCCAAAGACTGGACGCCGCTCGGGCCGGAATTCGAATGGGGCAACATCTTCTTCGTTTTCATCGTTATCGGCGGTCTGCTTGCCTTCTTCCTGCTGTTTATCCGCGTCTATCCCCGGCTGCTGCGGACCGTGCTGGAATATAAAGCGGTGTTTCTGGCGTCCAGCGCCGTTGTTTTACTCTTCGGATTCACTGTTTGGCTGGGCGCCGAGGGCATCTTCGGCTGGGCGCCGGGCCGGGTTAAGGAAACGCGGTTGTGGCGGGCGGCTTATCACGCCTTCCCCGGCCTCGGAAAGGAGTTCATGCCGCCGCTGGACGAGGGATCTTTCCTCTACATGCCCACCACCATGCCTCATGCCTCCATCGGCGAGGTAATGGATGTGCTCCATCTCCAGGACCGCGCCATCCGCGCCATCCCCGAAATCGAGCAAGTCGTGGGCAAACTCGGCCGGGTGGACAGCCCCCTTGATCCCGCCCCGGTTTCCATGATCGAAACCGTTATTACATACAAATCCGAATACCGCGTGGACGACAGCGGCCGCAAACTGCGTTTTCAATATGACGAAGAGCAAGAAGAATACATCCGCGACGACAAGGGCGAACTCATCCGCGATCCGGACGGGCGCCCCTGCCGGCAGTGGCGCGATTCCATCCAGAGCGCCGATGACATCTGGGAGGAAATCGCGGCGGCGGCCCAAGTGCCCGGCGTCACCTCCGCCCCCAAGCTCCAGCCCATTGCGGCCCGCCTGGTCATGCTCCAGAGCGGGATGCGCGCCCCCATGGGCCTGAAAGTCTTCGGGCCGGATTTGGACACCATTGAAAAAACCGCCCTCGATATCGAAGCTCTCCTCAAGGAAGTGCCCGCCATCCAGTCCAATACAGTCCTGGCTGACCGCATCGTGGGCAAGCCTTATCTCGAAATCGAAATTGACCGGGAGGCCATCGCCCGCCACGGCATCAGCATCCGCAGGGTCCAGGACGTCATCGAAGTGGCCATCGGCGGCCGTCCCATCACGCAAACCGTCGAGGGGCGGGAGCGCTACCCGGTGCGCGTGCGCTACCCGCGCGAGCTGCGCGACAGCATCGAAGCCATCGAAAGCATCCTCGTGGCCGCGCCGGGCGGAACGCAAATTCCCCTGCGCGAACTGGCCAGCGTCGAATACGCGCGCGGGCCCCAAGCCATCAAGAGCGAGGACACCTTCCTCACGGGCTATGTTATTTTCGACAAAAAAGAGGGCTTCGCGGAGGTGAAAGTGGTCGAGCAGGCGCGCGCTTATTTGAAAGACAAAATCACCGATGGAGCGTTAATCATCCCCGCGGGGGTCAGCTACAAGTTTACCGGCAGCTACGAAAACCAAGTGCGGGCGGAGCGCCGCCTGCGCATTGTGCTGCCGGCGGCGCTGCTGGCCATTTTCCTGATCCTGTATTTTCAATTCCGGAAAATTTCCACCACCCTGCTGGTGTTTTCGGGAGTATTCTTCGCGTGGTCGGGCGGTTTTATACTCATCTGGCTCTACGGCCAGGAATGGTTCCTCAACTTTGATGTGCTGGGAACCAACCTGCGGGAGCTTTTCCAGATGGGAACCATCAACCTCAGCGTCGCCGTGTGGGTCGGTTTTCTCGCTTTGTTCGGCATCGCCACGGACGATGGCGTGCTCATGTGCACT
>CAZYUX010000199.1:0-4639 GCA_964650745.1 uncultured Puniceicoccaceae bacterium | reverse complement strand
CATCTTTACCGTGACACGCCCCAAAACCGAAGCCGAAATAGCCGAAATCCGGGAACTGATCGACGAAGTGTACGAAACCTTCAAAGAAAAAATCGCCGCCGGCCGGGGATTGACCCTTGCTGAAGTCGAAGCCGTCGCGCAAGGCCGCGTCTGGTCCGGCGCGGATGCCGTGAACGCCGGCCTGGCCGACCAGCTCGGCGGGCTGCGGGACGCCCTCGACCACGCCGCCAGCCTGGCCGGGCTGGGTGTGGACTGGGAAGTCCTCGAAGCCCCCCGCGAAAAAGACCTGGCCGGCATAATCGAGGACTGGCTGAGCCAAAGCCGCCCCGCCTTCCCGGCCCTGGACTCCCCCCTGACCGAAAAGGCACGCCATTGCCAGCACCTGATCGAAGCCATCCGGCGTTTCACCGACCCCCGCGGCATTTACGCGCGCCTCCCTTACGACCTCGAATTCAACTGACCCGCAGCCTTGCCGCCTGAAACCGCCCGCCAGCCCGAATCGCAATGGACGGAGAAATTCCTCCGCCACATCGAAGCGGGCCGCCGCCTTTCTCCCTATACCATCCGCAACTACCGCCACGCCCTCCGGCGTTTTTTCCAATGGCTGCGCGAAGAAGAGAATTGGAACGGCGAACTGGAGTCCATCCTCCCCATAACGGCGCGCTCCTACGCTATCGAAACCCGCCGCCGGCTCGCTCCCCGCACCCTCCACAACCACATCTCCGCCCTGCGGGCTTTCTTCAAATTCTTCATGCGGGAAGACCCGGATCAGACCAACCCTTTTGCCGGCCTGACCCTTCCAAAACTCTCCAAACCCCTCCCTAAGTATCTGACCGAAAAACAAATGCTGACCCTTCTCGCCGGTCCCGCGCGCCTCCTCGAAAACGAAACCGCGGACCCCTTCACCGCATGCCGCGACCGCCTCGCCCTCGAGCTCCTTTACGGCGGCGGCCTCCGCGTCAGCGAGCTGGCCAGCCTCGATTACGGCATGATTGACCGCTCCCGCGGCGCCGCCCGCGTCAAAGGCAAAGGCCGCAAGGAACGCCTCTGCCCCCTCGGCGCCGCGGCCATGGCCTGCCTGGAAAAATTCCGCCAGGACTTCGCCCCCAAAACCGGATTTAACGACCCCGTCCTCATCACCAAAAAAGGCCGCCGCCTCAACGCCCGCGCCGTCCAGCGCCTGATGAAAAAATACCTCGCCCTCGCCGGTCTGCCCATGGACCTCTCGCCCCATAAAATCCGCCATTCCTACGCCACCCACCTCCTCGACCGCGGGGCCGACCTGCGCGCCGTCCAGGAACTCCTCGGCCACGCCAGCCTCTCCACAACACAAATCTACACCCACCTCGGCGCCGCACGCCTCAAGCAAGTCCACCGCCAAGCCCACCCCCGGGCGTGAGCGCGTTTCATCTTTCAAATCCCTTCAAGCGGTTATATTCCCGCTCCGACGTTAAAACGTCGTGCTGTCCGTGATCAACCCCAGGCTGTCGAGCGCCGTCAGCAGGCTGTTCAAAGCGTCATTCACCGTGGCTCCGGTGACGGTCTGTCTGGTGATGGGAGTGGTCCCGTAAAAACCGATCTTGCTCCCCTCGTGCGCCAGATCCGGGGTGGACGACTCGCCGCTGATGGTGATGTTGCCGTGCAAAGGCTTGTTAACCGCCAGCGCCCCGCGCACCGTCACCGTCTGGGCGCTCCCGGCCGTGATCGAATAACTCGCCGAAGACTCCCCGAACACCCGGCAATCCTCCAGCACCAGCGTGCCCCCGCTTTTGCTGACAGCAGCCTTCCCCGAAGCCGCGCTTTCTATCGTGCAGCCCCGGCAAAGCACCGTGTTCGATCCCCCCAGCGAAATGGCGAAGTCGTCACTCGAAGCGACCGGCACGGACACCGTCACCGAGAAACTCACCCCCGTCTGCGCCGCGTCGAGGCCCGCCCCGGAGGCCGAAACGATTTGCCCGTCACCGGTGATGGCGCAACTGCCCGAGGCGTTGGGCGTATAAAACTCCGTCGTCACCGCTGCCCCCGCCATCAAGTGCAAGTCCACACCGTCCTTCAGCTCGCAGCCCGAATAAGAACCGGGCCGCGCCACCACCACGTCGCCCGCCTGGGCCGCCGCCACCGCCGCCCCGATCGTGGCGAACGGCAAATCCGCCCGCTCACGCGCGCCCGTGCCGTCGTCTCCGCAAGTCCCATCCACGAAGACCGCGTTGTCCCGCTTGAATTTGTTCTCCACCTCCGTCCGCGACAACACCGACAAATTCGCGCGCGCCGAGGCGGCATCCGCCAAATCGCTCAAATTCAGCGTCTTCTGCGCGTAGCGGGCGTCGCTCTGCGCGGCCGTGTAAAAGGTCTCCTCCGGCGGCTCCGGCTCGGTGGCCAGCCCCGCGCCATCCTCCGCCACAATCACCGGGCCGGCGGCAAGTGTAATCGTGCGCCCCGGATCATCGTTCGTCGTGGCCCAAAGCGCCAGCCAGTGCTCCCCCGCCGCCACGTTCGCCTCCCCAGCGCTGAACACCAGCACCGCGTGCTGATCACTGCTCCAACGTCAAGTCATTGTTGAAACTGTCCGCCGTCTTCGACATCAAGGCCGTGTCCCCCGGCCCGGGCGGCGCCCCGTCTTCACCCGCCGCCTTGACCTCCAGCGTCAGGCTCGCCAAGTTCGTCACTTCCTGCAACACCCCGTTGTGGAAAACCCCAACTTCGAATTGCAAATCGTTGCCCCGCCAAAAACGCGGGGTTCCCCCCGTCTGCTCGTCCGCGGGCCCGTCGAAACGCGCCGGATCCCCGGCGACGCGGATGCGTTGTCTCGGTATCGTCCCCATAATAATCTCCTTCCCGTTAAAGGATTGGTATTCTCTCCACGCTAAAATTAACTCGCCAGCGGCGGCCGCGGCTCACCGCTTTCCTCAATAACTTCCCGATGTGTAAAAACCGACTTCGATGATGTAGCGCCCCTGCCTGTCCGGCTTCTCCTTCACATCCCACGGAAAGTATTGGTTCAGCTTCAGCGCCGCGCTGATGCCCTCCACCGGCGGCGTCCACCCGTGCAGCCACTGCGTCACGCGCTCGGCCAGCTCCAGCGCTCCCGCGCCGCCTTCTCCGCCGCAGGCCAGCTCCACGATCCGCACCTTCACGCTGATGATATCCAGCAAAGGCCCCTCCGTCAGCGGATCGCACTGGTAAGGAAACGGCGTCCGCACCACAAGGCACAGCCCGCTCCCCGCTTTCACGCTCTCATCAAGGCGGCTCTCCAGATCCGCCTCATCCCGCGTCAGCACCGGCGTCCCCGCCAGGTCATTCTTCCGCCGGAGGCATTCCGCCACCGCGCTTTGCACATCCGTCAGCAGATGTTTCATGCGTTTCCCTCCGTATTCATTAACCCATTACAATCCCCGCAGACGCTCCGCCGTCAGCCGGTCCGGCCGCGAGCGCACAACATCGAGCCCCCCGCCGCCCTGGGCCGAAGGCGTCTCCTCAGGGTCCTCCGGACCGCTCACCGGCACCTCCCCGCGCGCCACCCGCCGCAGGTAACTCCGCGCGTTGTCCGCCGCGCGGATTTGATCATCCGTCAGCTTCAACACCGGCAGCCGCCCCTGCGCCGCCTCGATAATAAGCGCGCACGCGTGCCGTTTCAATTCCGGCGGCAAAGCATATGCCGTCCGGCTCAGCTGGTTGCACCCGCTCCCCTGTATCTCCAGCCGTATTTGCCCCGCCACATCGGTGATTATTTCCGGCAGCGGATCATCCTGCCCGCTGGCCAGCGCTTTCTCCCGAAGCGCTTTCACCTGGAAACCCGCCAGGTAATCATTCAAGTCATCCGCCTCAATCTGTATCCACTGTGTCATGTTTCTCCTTTCTTGCCGCCCGGCCGGGCCGGCTTTCCGGCGGCTTGTCCATCATTCCCTTCCAGCTGCTCCGCATCCATCCTTCCCGGTAAGCATTCAATATGCGAACCAATCCCCGCTTCACGGCAGCAGATCCATGACGGCATCCTTCTCCGCCGTTGTCATCGCTCCTTTAATCAGCACCACCGATGAATACAGGTGGTTCGACGGATTCCCGGCGGTTGGATTCCTCGTGTAGCCAAGAATCAGCCTGTCGGGATTCATGGCCGAGGTTTCATCGTAAGTGTCCGTCAACTCCGTCCCGGCGGAATCCCGGAAAGCCACCGAACCGGCGTCCATGCTCATGCACCACGTGACCCAATCCCCGGCGGACCAGCTCATATCGCCCACGATATTCAGAATGTTCGTTCCAACGCCCCGCAAAACTTCAACGCTTCCTTCCGATGAAGTCGTTATGCGGATGCCGTCAGCGTTACTATCATCGCTCTGCCCGGCCCGCTGGAGCGCCGCCATCCCTTTCCCGATTTCCCATGAGGCCGGAAGCTTCATTCTGCAGAACAAATGCAACTGGTCATCGTGGCCGGAATCCAGCACCTCGTATTTGTAAATAGGAAACTCTATCCCGCTTTTGTCCCCGGACACGCACTGAATACCGTCATCAACCCAAGAAGGCGAGTTGATTAACTCGCCATGGCCCCTGTCAGGCACGTCCTCCACGCTGCCTTCGACCTCGTGAACCGTCAGCCAGTCCCACTCAAGGTATTTCGACGCGTCGCCATTCGTGGCCGTGATAG
>CAZYUX010000198.1:0-4710 GCA_964650745.1 uncultured Puniceicoccaceae bacterium | reverse complement strand
GTTCTTTTCCAAGGACGGCATTGATGAAGTTTTGCGTTTCCAGGAGGTATAAATCCGCGTCCTCTTTCAGCATTTCGCTTGCCGGAGGATCCAGGTCCGTGCGGATGAATTCCGCTTCGGTTCCGGAACGGAACCGGGCGGTGATATTTTCGCAGATGACATTGAAGGACAACTCCCAAGTCATGGGCACGGCGCAATTCGAGGCCGCGACCGAAGCCAGAGCTCCGGATTGAAAACGCGCCGCGGCCGCGCTGGTGTCTTCCGCGGTGTAGCCTTCGGTCTCGCGGTGGCAAATGTTTTCCTGGAAGCCGGAAGCGGCGGCTGGCCGGCCAAGCAAATGGAGCGCCAGGTCGTAAACGTGGATGCACTGCTCGAACAGCTGGCCGCCGGAACGTTTGACATCCCGCCACCACGGGCTGTGCGTCGAGTTGCAGAAATAGCGCCCTTCGAAAAGGGTTGGCAAACCTGCCGATCCGTCCCCGATCATTTTTTTCAGTTTCCGCACGGCCGGACTGAACCGGAAATGATACCCCATCTGAGTGACAATGCCCGCGTTTTCCGCCGCCCGCGCCATCGAAAGGCCGCGCTCGCGGGTTAAAGCCAAAGGTTTTTCCAAAAACAGATGCCAGCCTTTTTCCGCCGCTTTTTCGGCTTGGCCATTATGGGCGAAGGGCGGCAGACAGATATACAGGGCGTCCAACGCCTGCTTTTCCGTCATGACGTCAAAGTCCGTGTAGACCTTCGCCCCGCCTCCTGCCTCCGATGCGTTCAGTTCGGCCGCGGCGTTTTCATCCGCGTCACAAATGGCGGCGATTTCGGCGCCGCCGGTTTTAATCAGATTGCGGGCGTGAGTCCGCCCCATAAACCCCGCGCCCAGGATGCCCGTTTTAATTGTCTTCTTTTCCATGTGTGTTGATGTTTTGCATGTGGTCATGGCAGGCGGCGGAAATTTACAGGTCCGGCTCCAGCTCGGACTCGTGCCACTTGCGCAGAAAGAACCATTGCAGAAAGACCGCCGCGAGAACAAACAAAAATCCCAGCCCGCAGGCCGCGAAGGCGGCGGCGAACAGTTCCGGGATTTTTGCCGAAGCCTTGTAGCCGTAAACCAGAAGATAACCCAACCCCCCCGTGCCGGCGAACAGCTCGCCCGTGACGGCGCCGATAACCGCCAGCGTGGCCGCGATTTTCAGCCCGGTGAAAAAATGCGGCAGCGCCGAGGGCGCCCGCAGCCAAAACAATTCCTGCCATTTGTTCGCCCCATACATCTTGAAAAGCTCGGTGCTGGCCCGGTCCGCCGAAAGCAAACCCAAAGTGGTGTTGGCCACAATGGGGAAAAAACTGATGAGAAAAGCAATAAGCGCGACGCAATGCAGCCCCGGCCCCAGCCAAACCACCAGGATGGGGCCCATGACGATGACGGGGATCATCTGCAAGAAGAAAACCCAGGGATACGCCGCGAGACGGAAGCGGCGTGAGCAGGCTAATACCAATGAGAGGCTGAATCCCGAAACAGCCGCTCCCGCATACCCCAGCGCCGCGCCCGCCAGCGTTTGCCCCGCGGCCCGCGCCAGGACGGCGCGTTCCGCCCAGGCCGCCGCCGACACCTCGCCGGGGCTGGGCAGCGTGTAGCGGGGCAAATCCCACCGGCTTTTGACGGCATACCACGAGACCAGGAACAGCGTTCCGGTCAAAAGCGGCGGCAGCCATCTCATCCCCCTTGTTGTCACGCGGTTTCCCTTTGGGCGCCGGTTTCCCGCAAGTGGTGGAAGACCCGCGCCGTCAGATTTTGGAAGGCTTCCGTTTCCCGCAGCTCGGCCCGCCGCGGATAAGCGAAAGGGACATCCACTGTTTCGTGAACGTGTCCGGGCCTCGGCGTCATGACGATGATCCGTGTGGAGAGAAAAGCCGCTTCCGTAACCGAGTGGGTGACAAAGAACGCCGTCCACGCCTTCTCCTGGCGTATGGCCAGCAGTTCTTCGTTCAAGCGGTTGCGGGTGATGGCGTCGAGCGCTCCGAACGGCTCGTCCATCAGGAGAATCCTCGGGGAAAGAGACAGGGCGCGGGCGATGGAAACCCGCATCTTCATCCCTCCGGAGAGCTGGCGCGGATAATAGGCGGCGGCTTCCGAAAGACCCACCAGAGCCATCAGCCGGCGGGCTTCGCGCCGACGCTGTTTCTTCGGCGCGCCCCGCAGGCGCAGGGGCAGCTCGATGTTCCCTTCCACCGGCAGCCACGGCAGCAAGGCCGGCTCCTGGAAGATATAGGCCATTTCCCCCCGTTTTTCTTCGGGGGGGCGCCCTTCGACAAGCAATTCCCCCGCGGAAGCCTGGTTCAGGCCCGCCAGCAGCCGCAGAAAGGTGGTCTTGCCGCAGCCGCTGGGGCCGATCAAGGAGATAAATTCCCCCTCCCGCGCATCCAGGCTGATGTCCGCCAGCGCCGGTGCGCCCAAGCCGTAATGCTTGCCCAGGGCGTGACAGCGAACAAGCGGAGGTTTTTCCTTCATCGCGCCCATCATGCCGCATAGCCCGGTTTCCGCAAGACCGAAACCGGTTCTTCCCGGCCGTCCGGAGAGCCAATTATCTTGCTTCGCGGCGTCTTGACGCCTTGAATAAGCGGGCTTTTTCTGAATAAAACCATGAGGATTGCAGTGCTGGATGACGCCACCCTCCATTTAGGGAAGGCGCAGTGGGAACCCGTTCGGGAACTGGGTGAATTGATCCTTTGCGGGCGCGCGCCGCATGAGCCGGAGGCTGTCGTCCGGCTGGCGGCGGACGCGGAAATCATCCTGACCAACAAAGTTCCGCTGACCGCCGGAACATTGGGCCAACTGCCCCGGCTGCGGCTGATTTCCGTTCTGGCCACCGGCTGCAATATCGTGGATGCGGCGGCGGCCAGGGAACGGGGAATCGCCGTCTGCAACGTGCCGGCTTACAGTACCGATTCCGTGGCCCAGCACACGGTGGCATTGATCCTGGAACTGTGCCATCACGCCGGTTTGCACGACCGGTCCGTCAAAGCGGGCGAATGGTCCGCGTGTTCCGATTTCTCCTATTGGAAAAAACCGCTGATCGAGCTGGCGGGATTGACAGCGGGCATCATCGGTTTCGGCCGGATTGGGCGCCGGGTGGGAGAGATTCTGCACGCCTTTGGCGCAAATATTCTGGCACATGATCCGGCGCGGGGCGCTCCGCCGCAATATCAGCCTTTTGCATGGGCGGAAGCGGAGGAAATCTTTTCCAATGCCGACATAGTGACATTGCACTGCCCGCAGACGGCGGAGAATGCCCGCTTTGTGAATGAAGCGCTCTTGCGTAAAATGAAATCCGGCGCGTTCCTCATAAATACCAGCCGGGGCGGACTGGTGGACGAGCAGGCGCTGGCGGACGCGCTGAATCAAGACGTCATCGCGGGCGCCGCCGCAGACGTCGTCGAGACCGAGCCGCCGCGACCGGACTGCCCGCTGCCGCGGGCGAAGAACTGCGTCATCACGCCCCATATGGCCTGGAGCGGCCTGAACGCCCGCCGCCGCCTGCTCCAGACCACAGTCGAAAACATCCGCGCCTTCCTCGCCGGCCAGCCGGTCAACATTGTCAATTAACCGCGAAAGGGGCTGCTCCGCCGCCCGGCGGCATTACGGGGAGGCCGCGCCGGGCCGCAGGAAGACGTGCTGGTAGTAATGGCGGTCCAGCGGATTGGGATGCCAGCCTTGGACCGCCTCGTCAATCAGCAGGCTGCGGACGTAAAAATACAGGGGGATGACGGGAGTGTCTTCGAGCAGGATCGTCTCGGCCCGCCGGAATATTTCGAACCGTTCCTGACGGTTGCCGGTCCGGGAGGCCCGCCGGATCAGGCGGTCGTATTCGGTGCTGGACCAGCCGGTGCGGTTGTTGTCGTTGCCGGTCATCCACATATCGAGGAAGGAGTTGGGGTCGTTATAGTCGGCGATCCAGCCCCCGCGTGATATGTCGTATTCGCCGCTCCGTTCGGTTTCCAAAAAAACCTTCCATTCCTGGTTGAGAAGCCGGACTTCAATGCCCAGGTGTTTCCGCCACATTTGCTGAAGGACCTCGGCGACCTCGCGGTGGGCCTCGCTGGTGTTGTAGAGCAGATCGAGCGCGGGAAAGCCCGCTCCGCCGGGATAACCGGCCTCGGCCAGCAGCCGGCGGGCTTCTTCCGGGTCGTAAGACATGAGAGGAGGCGGCTCATACCCGGCCGTGCCCGGGGGGGTGAAATGCCGGGCCGGTTGCTGGCCCGCCAGCAGGACGTTGCGCGTCAAGTCCTCCCGGTCCGCGGCCAGGGCCAGCGCGCGCCGCACACGCGCGTCGTCCAGCGGCTTTTTCCGGACATTGAGGCGGTAGAAATACGTGCCCAGATAGAGGTCGAAGCGCAGCCTTTGGGGGTGGTTTTCGCGGTAATAGGCGATGCGGTAACGGGGCACGGTGCTGGTCAGATGCAGGTAACCGGCGCGGAAGGCCCGCTCTTCTGTCGGCCCGTCAATGGGGAGAAAGTGGATTTCCCTCAGCCGCGCGCCGCCGGCGTTCCAATAGAACGGGTTTCTTTCGGCGGACACCCTTTCATTGACGTTCCATTCCTTGAGCTGGAACGGGCCGTTGGTGACGGCGTTTTCCGGATGGGTCCAGCCGGTTCCGGGAACCGAAAAAGCGCCGAACCTTTCGATTGTCGGGGGATGCACGGGGAACCAGGTGAAAT
>CAZYUX010000197.1:0-4710 GCA_964650745.1 uncultured Puniceicoccaceae bacterium | reverse complement strand
GCATCCTGCGCAAGCAAATCACCAAGCGCCTGAAGCTGACCGACGCCGAGCGGCGCGTTCTGGCCGAAAAGGGCAGGGCGCTGGGCAAGTTGCTGGCAGACACCATCACCATCGTGAAGCCCGCCACGCTCCTCAAATGGCACCGCGAGCTGGTGGCGGAAAAGTTCGACGGCTCCAAGCATCGCAAGGCGGGCGCCGGCCGTCCGCAGGTGGACGACGCCATCGAGGAACTGGTGCTGCGCATGGCCAGAGAAAATCCCGCTTGGGGCTACGACCGCATCGCCGGCGCGTTAATGAACTTGGGGTATGACATTTCAGATGAGACTGTGGGCAATATTTTGAAAAGGAACGGCCTCCCCATTTCGCCCGACCGCCAACGCAACACGACGTGGGCGTCCTTCATCAAACGCCACACCGCCGTCCTCTGGGCGGCGGACTTTTTCACCGCCGAGGTCTGGACGCTCTTCGGGCTGGTCACCTGCTACGTCCTTTTCTTCATTCAACTGAAAACCCGGCGCGTGGTCATTGGCGGAGTGACCGGTCATCCAACCGAAGAATGGGTCAAGCAATCCGTCCGCCAAGTCACCGCCTTTGACGGCGGAATGCAAAACGTCCGCTACCTGATTCACGACCGCGATTGCAAATTCTCGCCCGGCGTGGACGGCTTGCTGAAAATCTCCGGCATCGAGCCGGTCGTCCTGCCGCCGCATTCGCCCAACTTGAATGCTTTCGCCGAACGTTGGGTGCGGTCGGTCAAGGAAGAATGTTTCGATCAGTTTATCCTCTTCGGAGAACGTTCTTTGCGTCATGTTCTCAAAGAGTATCAAGGTCATTTTCACACAGAGCGCAACCACCAAGGCATCGGCAATGTCATTCCCTTTCCCGATGAACGCTTACAATGTCATGACAATGAGATTCACTGCTCCGAGAGGCTGGGCGGCTTGCTGAAGTTTTACCACCGCAAGTCCGCGTAGTTTTTATTACTCAAGTTTTAGATTTCAAAAGAGGGTGAAATAACGTGATATAAGATGTTTTTATGTTGACTTTAAAGTGTTGGCTGCTAATGTGTTGAAAAATTATAATATCAACGCAATTAACAGCCAAACACTATGAAAAAAGTAAAAATTAACATGACTCCTATTTCCGACACTCTGGCCTGTCCGGGCGCGTTTGTCGATAACGAACTGGCCGAGGCGATGAAAAAGCTTGGCTTGCGCCGCAAGTTCTCTCGATTCGGCTTGGTCAAGCGCAGCGGCGACCCTGTGAGTCGGATTCTTTTTGCTTCGCTGCTGTGGCCTTTGTTGCGGGTCAAGTCGTTGTCGGCTTTTTGCGGCAAGTTCATCGGGGTCTATCTGCAGGGCGGTCTTAATGTTCTGTATGATTTCCTTAAACGGGAGGATATTAACTGGGGCGGGCTTAGCGCGTGGGTGGCACAGGCGGTCTATGCGGCCCACGGCTGGGGGGAGGCGGCGGCGATGAGCGCTTTCGTGGTTGATGACACGCTCAAACACCGCCGGGGCAAAAAGGTCGAAGGAGTCTCCAGTCACTTCGACCACAACGAAGGACGGCGCGTTATGGGGCAGCAAACGCTGCAACTGGGGCTGGCCGCGCCGCGAGGTTTCATGCCCCTCGGACAGCAGATTTACATTGGAGAAAAGAAGGTGCAAGAACTGCGCCAGCCATTCGCCGATAAACGCCAGGCCGTGGCCAAGGATTACCAAAGAGCCGTTAGTCAAAACAAAAATCAGATGTTGCAAAAGATGTTAAGGCGTGCTTTGCGCCTGGGATTTAAAGCCGCCTCCTTGGTGGGCGACGCCTGGTTTGGGACCAAAGGCAACATCAAGGCCGTCCGGGAGATGGGGCTGTGCGGCATCTTTCAAATGAAGCGGGGTCTGCTCGAATACTACTTTCAAGGCCGGGCCTACACCGCGCCCATGCTTTACGAACTGGTGCGCCGACGCATGAAAAGAAAAAAGGGCCAACGCTTCCGCACCTACGCTTTGACCGTCGAGTTGAACCTGGCGGAAAAACCTAACGAGCCGGCGCAATGGATCACCGTCAAGCTGGTCTTCAGCGCCCCAAACAATCCGAATAAAAACAACTGGGTCGTTTTCCTGTGCACCGACCCGCAACGAAGCGTCGAAGAGATTCTGCAAACTTACTCTATGCGCTGGAGCGTGGAAGTGTATTTCAAAGAGATCAAGCAGAACCTGGGCTTTCTCTGGGAACAAAGCTGGCGTTACACCACCCATTACGCCTCCATTCATTTGAGCGCCCTGCGCTATCTGTTGTTCTATCATCTGACGCTCTCGCAAGGCGGACTCAGCTACGGGCAAGTGCGCGACAAAGCCACCGGCAAGATCGAGCTGCTCAGCTTCGCCGCCCTGGTGTGGGAACTGTTCCGCGCCCTCATCACCGGCGCCCTGGACGGGTTTACAAAACGGATCGGCCAGGAATTGATCGAAGAAATCAAAACGTTGATAGACACCACGGTGGAAACCTTTCTGCAACAAGCCCTGCACCTGGACTGGCCCTACGTAAAAAACCAACTAACCGCCGAAAGCCCCGCTAAAACAAAGGCCGGCGACGAATTTGAGCCTCTTTTTTAAATGGAACATTCGTCAAAGAAAGCACTTGACTAAACACACGCGCTTGCTTTTTCATCCTTTCGTCCTTGTGTTGGGTGAATTGACGAAGGTTGGTTTAAGTTCATCACAACCGCATAAACCTTCTTCATTAACCCCACAAGGAAAACCTGTCAGTGACTCACCCTCAAAACGCTATTTTGGACAAGAGTGATCAACTACTTATAACCGGACACTAGTGGACGCAGCCATGAAACCATCAAATGCACCGGAGCGCGCAGGGCGCTCCAACCGGGCAGCCGAAGACCGGCGAACCCTGTCGGACAGCGGCTGGACGCTGACCTTCACGCATCCCGAAACGAATGAAAAACGGACCGTGCCGGCGATTGTTCCGGGTAACGTCATCATCGACCTTCAGCTCGAAGGGCTGATCGGCGACCCGACGCCCTGCGACAACTTGTTCGCGACCCGCCAGTGGGAGCAAGTGGACGATTGGACCTACCAAACCTCGTTCGACGCGCCGGAAGCCAATGACGGCGAGCAGGTGTTTCTCGTGTTCGAGGGAGTCGATACCGTGGCGGAAATCTTTCTCAACGACGAACGCATCCTCCACTGCGACAATATGTTCGTCGCCCACGAGATCGAAGTCACCGGCCAACTCAAAGAACGGGACAACCGTCTGCGCGCGCTTATTCACAGCCCGGCGCTGGCGGCGCGCGCCCTGCCGTGCGACGATTTCGCCTTCGGCGCGCCGCGGAGGGATGCGCTGGTTCTTCGCAAGGCCCAGCACATGTGGGGCTGGGACAATGCCCCGCGCATGCTCGGCGCGGGATTGTGGCGGCCGGTCATTATCGAGAAGCGTCCCGCGATCCGCTTCGAAGACGTGTATCTGTTTACCGCACGGGTCGCCGATGAGGCGTTACAGATCGGTCTGCACTGGAAATTCGTGACGCCGGATGCCGATCTCGCCGATTATCGCGGCGTGTTGAGCCTGGCGAAGGACGGGCAAACCGTCCATCGCTTCCCGTTCGGGGTCGAATGCACGGCCGGCGCCGAGGTCTTCACCCTCCGGCGCGGCGAGGTTGCGCTGTGGTGGCCACGCGGCATGGGCGAAGCGGCGCTGTATGACGCGACGATTGCGCTTTTTCGAGGCGATTGCCCGGTTGCCACCCGGCCGGCCCGTTTCGGCATTCGCGAGCTGACGCTGGTCTACACCGAGGAAACCACCCGGGAAGGCGATGGCGAGTTCGTCTTCGTCTGCAACGGGGAAAAAGTCTACATCAACGGAACCAACTGGAAGCCCTTGCGGCCGACCGGGGTGTATTCCGGCGATGAGATCCGCAAAGGCCTCGAACTGGCATTGGACCTGAACTGCAACATGATCCGGGTCTGGGGCGGCGGCGTGTACGAGGATCATGCCTTCTTCGACTTCTGCGACGAAAACGGCCTGATGGTCTGTCAGGATTTCATGTTCGCCTGCCGTCAGCCGCCGCAGGACGAAGCATTCCGGCGCAAGGTCGCGGCTGAAGCGGCATGGGTGGTCAAGCGCCTGCGCAACCATCCTTCCCTGGCCGTGTGGTGCGGCGACAACGAAGTGGACGCGTCCTTCACCTGGAGCGGACGCCCCGGCCCGCGCCGCCCCTCGGACAACCTCATCAATCGCGAGGTGTTGCGCCGCGCCGTGGTCGAGTTCGATCCGCATCGCGTCTATGTGCCCAGCTCCCCCTACTTCAGCGACCGCGCGGCCGAGCACTGCATGCGCAACAGACGTCCATGGCTCCCCGCGCCGAAGACCGAGGTGTTCCCGCCCGACGAACATTTCTATCCCGTCAATGAGCATTTCCGGGAGAGCTATCGCACCGCCGCCAATCATTTCATGAGTGAGACCGGCCCTTTCTTCATCAACGCCATGTCGCAAAGCCCGGATATCCTCGAGAACGAAATGCCCCGGATGAAACGTCTCTGGGATCAGCCATTTGACACGGCCCGTTACACGCTGAAAACCTACCAGGCGGACGAGGATTTCCTCACCTGGAAGGATGCGGCCGTCAAACGCCTGCGCCATCAATTCGGACGCAGATCGGAAGAGCACACGTCTGAACTCCAGTCACACTTGAATCTCGTA
>CAZYUX010000196.1:0-4737 GCA_964650745.1 uncultured Puniceicoccaceae bacterium | reverse complement strand
CTCTGATCTGGCAAGGCTCCCGCGTCACCCTCGAGTCCGGCCGGGCCGCCCGGCGCTGCGTCTGCGGCTTCGAAGCGCTGGGGAAAAAGTATGCGGCGGATTTGTTTTTGGAAGAAGCCCCCGGCGGCAAAAACCCCGGCGCCCGGTTTACCGGCTGATGCGGCTCACGTAACGGCGCAGCCGGGACAGCGCCTGGGAGCGGATCTGGGAAATCCGGGCTTCACTCACCCCCATCATCCGCCCGATTTCCGAAAGCCGTTTTTCCTCGATAAAATTCAAGGCCAGCACTTCCTTCTGCTGCCGGGGCAGATGCTGGATTTTTCCCGCCACCAAATCCATCAGCTCTTTTTTTTCCAGCTTTTCGGGAAATGGGGGCTGCCGGTCATCGGCAATCATCTCGTGCAGGCCCGCCTCGTCACCGGAACGGGCCTGGTCCAGGAAGATGAGGTTCACCGGCTTGGAACGGGCCCGCATCTTGCGCAATTCCGCTTCCCGCAAGCCCATTTCACGCGAAAGCTCCGATTCAGTCGGAACGCGCCCGAGCCGCTGCTCGAGCTCCCCGGCCGCCTGCTGGATGCGGCGCAGCTTGCTCCGGGCCGAGCGGGGCATCATGTCGAGTTTGCGCAGCTCATCCAGAATCGCGCCGCGGATGCGGACGGACGCGTACGTCTCAAAGCTGTAGCCGTAAGACGGGTCGAACCGGTCTATCGCCGCGATCAGGCCGATTATGCCGGCGCTGTGCAGCTCCTCGCAGTCGGCATGTGCCGGCAGGCGCAGTCTCATTTTGGAAACAATGATTTTGACGAGGGGCATGTGGCGGCTCAGCATGCTCCCGCGGTCATCCGGCTGGCCGGAATTTTCATGAATTCCGGAACGGCCATTCACGGGCCGTGACGGTTTTGTGGCGCAATCCGTTTGGCTCTTCATAAATGCTCCTGGCTCCAATGGTGAAGAGATGGTTGGTTCGTTGTTTGGCTGAAACCCCGCTCGGGGCGGGAGCCGCTTTACAGCAGACAGCGTGCCGGAATATCAAGCAGCCGCCTTTCGCCGGGCGCGCGCAACCGGTCCCGCCGGCCGGCGGCCTTGTCCGCGCGGGCTGGCTCAACCCGTAAAACTTTTGCTAAAAAATCCCCGCGCCCGCCCCATTCCAAACGCTGGAAAGAAAAGGAAATTTTTTCCTTTCCCGCGCCCCGGCAAAACGCGGATGTTTCTTGCTTGGAGAAAATATTTCCCGGGGTGTTCTCCCGGCTTTTCCCTCCTCAAACACCCTACTCGAAGCGGCGCCGGGAAATCCCCTCAGCCCGGCGGCGGATTATTTCAGCTTCGGAAAAAAGGGATTATGGGCTTTCTCCTCGGCGACCGTGCTCACCGGCCCGTGGCCGGGGCACACAACCGTCCCGGGCGGCAGACAGAGAATTTTTTCTTCAATCGCCGCCAGCGCTCCGGCGTAGTTCGCCGCGGCGCCGCCCGTTGATCCGGCGAACAGCGCGTCTCCCGTGGCCACTGCCGGCCGGACAAGACCCGTGACATAATAACTGGCGCCGCCCGGGGTGTGGCCGGGAGTGTGAATCAAACGGATTTCCAAACGCCCAAAGGAAAAACGCCGCCCGTCCTCCGCGGCCACAGCGCCCGCAATGGACTCCTTGTGGTGGGCGTAAACCGGCGGGCGGTCCGCGCCCTTCCGCAATCGCTCCAGATCGCCCGTGTGGTCGCAGTGGCCGTGGGTAATGAACACGGCCTTCAAATTCAAATGATGACGGCGGAGTGTGTCCAGCATCCGCCCGGCCCCCGCGCCGGCGTCGAACGCGGCGGCCTCTCCGCTTTCCCCGTCCCAAACAAGATAAGTGTTCACGGCCATGCCGCCGCAGGGGGTGTTAAACCGCGCCAGCCCCGGCACCTCCACCGGTTCCGGATACCAGGTTTTGCGCCCCGCCTCGATGAGCGCCTCCGGCTGCAACCGCAGCGCCGCCGCCAGCCGCCGGGCCGCGGCTTCCTCGAAGCGCCCCGACTTGGCCGCCGTCAGCGCCGCTGGCGCCAGACCCGCCTGGCGGCACACCTCCTCATCGCTTAAACCCAGTCCCCGCTGCGCCTTGCCGATGATGTCCTCATAAAAATCCTCAATGGGTATGCTCATGGTTGAAATTCTGTTTTTGCCGGGCAGATGATTTTGGTTGTCTTTTCGCGGCGGCTGGAGAAAATCCTGCCCGCCGCCATGCCAGCGGACAAGCTTCAATTCGCCAGCGACAATTACTCCGGCTTCTGTCCGGAAGCTCTTGCCGCGCTGCAAGAGGCCAACCGCGGCCACGCCTATGCCTATGGCGACGACCGCTGGACGGAAGAAGCCTGCAACCTCATACGGGACATCTTCGAAACGGATTGCGAAGTGTTTTTCGTTTTCACGGGCACTGCCGCCAACGCCCTCGCTCTGGCCTCCCTTTGCCAGCCCTACCACAGCGTCATTTGCCCCGCCACGGCCCACATCGAAACCGACGAGTGCGGCGGGCCGGAGTTTTTTTCCGGCGGCTCGAAAATCCTCATAGGCCGGAGTGAAAACGGAAAACTCCTGCCTGAAAGCATCGGGGAACTGGTCAACAGACGGACAGACATCCATTATCCCAAGCCCAAAGCCGTGAGCATCAGCCAAACCACCGAGCTGGGCGGTGTTTATACCCCGGAAGAACTGGGAAAAATCCAAGACATGGCCGCGAGGCACCGGTTGAAAATCCACATGGACGGGGCGCGGTTCGCCAACGCCGCGGCCGCGCTGGGCGCGCCGCCAAAGGAAATTTCCTGGCGGCGCGGCGTGGACGCGCTGAGTTTCGGCGGCACGAAGAACGGAGCGCCCGGCGGAGAGGCCGTCGTCTTCTTTAACAAAGCGCTGGCGGAGGATTTCGCCTACCGCTGCAAACAGGCGGGGCAGCTTGCCTCGAAAATGCGTTTTATCACCGCGCCCTGGCGCGGCCTGCTGCGGGGCGGCGTCTGGCTGCGCAACGCGGCCCGGGCCAACGCCCTCGCCAAGCTGCTGGAAGAGGAATTGCGCAAAATCCCCGGAGTGAAACTCCTGTTCCCGCGCCAAGCCAACGCCGTCTTCATCGAGCTGCCGCCCCCCGCCGCTCAAAAGCTCCGCGATAAAGGCTGGCACTTCTACACCTTCATCGGCGCAGGCGGCACCCGGCTCATGTGCTCGTGGGACACCCGCGAGGACGCCATACGCGAGATCATCAAGGATATTAAAAAAGTGACCGCCGAAGCATGAGCGACCGCGACACGACAATTGAGGAACTGAAGCGAAAAGTCATGGCCTTCGCCCGGGAACGCGACTGGCAACAGTTCCATTCGCCGAAAAACCTGGCCATGGGACTGGCCACCGAAGCCGCTGAACTGATGGAGCACTTTCTCTGGTGCGAAAGCCATGACCGTTCCGGCCTGGATGATCCCGCCAAACGGGAGCGGATCAGCGAAGAGCTGGCCGACGTTTTCATCTACGCCCTCGAATTCGCCAATATGGCGGAACTGGACCTTGCGGACGCCGTGTCCGGCAAACTCCGGAAAAACGCCCTCAAATACCCCGCCGAAAAAGCCAAAGGCAACTCCCTCAAATACACCGACCTGCAGTGAACGGAACGGCCGGGAGAAATTTCCAAAAAGCGTTTCATCCACTCACGGACAACCCGCCAGACGGTCTTCGACGCCATGCTTCCGGGCCGCCGCGCGGATGCGCCGTCCCAAAGCCTCCAGGTAAGCGGCGCGCTCATCCTGGCTGTGGAGAAGCAAACGGTAGCGTTCATGCAGACCGGGAAAATGCTTCAGTAAAAAAGAGCTGACGGAAGGCCAGACGCGGGGCCGCCGGTTCAGCGCGTCCGCCCAAATGACGTTTGCGTCCTCTTCCGCCGCTTTTTGGAAAAGCCGGTCCAGCGCTTCCTCTCCGTCCGACAAGTGGGGCAGCAACGGCCCGAACATGACAGCGGCATCCACGCCGGCCCGGCGGGCCGCGCGCAGGATGCCCCAGCGTTCTTCAGCGGAACCGGCCTTCGGCTCCAGCAACTTAGCCAGATGTTCATCGGGAGTGGTGATGGTGACGCCGATCCGGCCTTTTCCCTTTTGAAAAAAGTCCAAGTCCCGCAGAATGAGTTTGCTTTTAGTCAAGGCGTGGACGGTGAAGCCGCGCTCGAAGAGCAGGCGGCAGCATTCGCGGGTGAGTTCGTAACGCGCTTCCAGCGCCTGCCAGCCGTCGCACGCGCTGCTCATGAAGACCGTGCCCGGCGGCTGCCGCCGCATCTGCCGCCGCAGAACAGCCGGAGCGTTCACTTTCACATCCACGAACCGGCCCCACGGCTCGGCATGGGGGTGGAATTTTTGCATGTAACGGGCGTAACAGTAAACGCAGGCGTTCTCGCAGCCGGTATAGCAATTCAATGAATAATCCCCCAAGGGGCTTTTGTTGAGGACGCTTTTGCATTCGGCCTCCCGCGCGATAACGCCGCCGCGCCGGGTGGCAGAGCGTTTTTTCCCCGCGGCTGAAGTTTCCAGGGGCAGAGACATCTGGGCATTGTCCGGTTTCACGCGACAGATCCTTCAGTTGACTCACCAGAAATCCAGTCTTGGCGCAGTTCCTCCGGCGTATGGCCTTGCTCGCGCAAGGCGCGGAGGCTGAGGGCGCCGTGGCGTTTCGCCAGGCGGTGTCCGGCATCGTCCCGCATCAGGGGACAATGGTAAAACGCCGGGGGCTGCCAGCCG
>CAZYUX010000195.1:0-4764 GCA_964650745.1 uncultured Puniceicoccaceae bacterium | reverse complement strand
GCCGCCGCGCCCATGCCGGGTTCTTCCGGATTGTCCAGCCGGGCGGGCATGCGGCGCAGGACGGCGTTGGCCAGCCCCGCCTCCTTCGGACTGGTCATCTTCGCGGCCTGGGCAACGGCGTGGTCAATGATTCGCGGCGCTTTTTCCTTCGGAGATGCCAGCAGTTCGCCGGCGGCGATGATGAGGACGGCCCGCAACTGCCGCCGCGGCGGGCGGGCCGTCAATCCCGATATGGCCCATTGAGCCAAAGCCAGGTGCCGCAGGGCCGCCAGGAACCTCGCCTGGCAGCGCCGCTTTTCCTCCCCGGGCAAATCCGGCGGCAGCCGGTCCAGCCAACTGTCCGCCTTTGCCGGCCGGCGCAGGTATTGCGCGAGGCACCGCGCCGCCAGCCGCCATCCGTTTTTTTCAGGGCTTGCTTTCATTCCGGTTGCGACTAACATGTTGACGCCGTTCAAAACCCTTGATGGTTTGTGACGAAAGCGCCACGAAAAACAGCATGAATAAAGAAGCCATTGATCTGCTCATCCAGCGGCATCCGGATTTGAAGGCCGCGCGGGACAAGCTCGAGGCCATGCGGCCCGGCTCCTACTGCATCCACCGCAGCTGGGGCATGGGCCAAATCACCGCTTACAACGAGCCGGAACAAAAACTCATCATCGACTTTGACGAGGATAAAAAGGGCCACGCCATGGACCCCGTCTTCTGTGTGGACAAGCTCGACATCCTGCCTGAAGACAATATCCTGGTGCGCCAGCGCCGCGATCCCGGGGCGGTGGAGGAAATGATCAAATCCCGCCCGGCCGACCTGGTTGTGGAGATTCTTTCACACTGCGACGGCCAGGCCGCCACCGGGGCCGAACTGGAAGCCCTGCTCAAGCGGCTCCTGGAAAAAACCCGTTACAAAAGGTGGTGGAATTCGGCCAAAAAAATTCTGGTCAAAGACCCCCGCGTCGCCGTGCCCGCCCGCAAAACGGAGCCTTATATCCTGCGGGACGAGCCTGTGAAGGCCGAGGATGAAATCCTCGAGGAGTTCTTCGAGACCCGCGCGCCGAAGAAAAAAATCGCGCTGGCCGCCAAACTGCTGGACCTGTCGGTCCGGCATGAGGACATCAAGGAATCACTGCCCGACATCCTCAAGACACTCACCGCCAGTTTGCAGGAGACCAAGCGGCTCAGTCCGGCCGAACGCCTGCACGGCATCTGGGTGCGCAACGATCTCGCCCGTTTCATCCACGAGGACGTCGAGTCCCTTATCCCCACGTCGGAGGCTCTTATCCGGGAACAAGCCAACCTTTCTGACCTGGCCCAAAAAATCCCGCCGTCCTGCCACAAACGCTTTCTCAACCTCATTGAGCGCTGTTATCCGGACAGCTGGCAGAAGACGGCCTGCGACCTGCTGCGCAACGGCAGCGGCAAGTTCCTCACCGAGTGCATGAATTTCCTTATCGAGAAAGAAGGACCGGACATGGTGAAAGCGGCGCTGCACCGGTGGCTCGAGGAGCAGTCCCTCAAGGCGCCTCTGCTTTACTGGATCGTGAAAAACCGCCACTCGCGCAAATACGCAAAGATGCTTCACGATCTCATCGGCCCCCGTTTGCTCCACGCCATGTTTATCGCCATAGATCACGAGGCCTTGCAGTATGCGGCCCGCCAAGTGCCGCTGGCCGATTTGCTCAGTGACGACGCCGATTTGATCCTCGAGCTTTTGGCTGTGGCCACCCCGGAAGCCGCCTGGGATCTCGCCACTACCCTGCTGCTCAACCAAGGTTTCGAGGACTTGTCGAAAAAATCTCTCCTGGCCCGTTTCATCAAGCTTTTCCCGGGCATCCAAGCCCTGATTTCAGGCGAGGCGGTGGTGGACCAGGAAAAGCTCATTGTTTCCCGCGGGAGTTACGAAAAGCGCAAGGCGGAGTATGATGATTTGATTAAAAACAAAATCCCCGAAAACAGCCGCGCGCTGGCCCACGCCCGCGAACTGGGCGACCTGGCCGAAAACGCCGAATACAAAATGGCCCGCCAGGACCAGGACACCCTGCTGGCCCGCAAAAGCCAGCTGGAACTCGACTTGAACCGGGCTCAGATCACTGATTTCCTGGACGTCCCAACGGACACTGTCGGCATCGGCAGCGTGGCCAAACTGCGGCAAGGTTCCACTGGAGAAACATTCACTTATTCGATCATGGGCGCGTGGGACAGCGATCCGGAGAATGACGTCCTTTCCTATCAAACACCTCTGGGCAGGGCGCTCATCGGCCGGAAACCCGGCGAAACCGTCAAGGTGGTGGTGGGAAAGAACGAAGAGGAATGGACTGTCCAGGCCATCTCCCGCTGGTCGGACTTGCCGAAAGCCGCCGTTTAGCCGCCTGTCCGCCCGGGGCGGGCGCGGATTGCCAGTTAAAGTTTGTCCGGGGTTGACAAACGGTTTTTTTTGGCGCAAATTGACCGGCGCAATAAGCGAGCGTAGCTCAGCTGGTAGAGCACCACCTTGCCAAGGTGGATGTCGTGAGTTCGAACCTCATCGCTCGCTCCATTTTTTTTATTTGTGAAAGCGCGCGACTTATTCGATTTTCCCTCCAGTCTGCCTTTTGCCGAATTCTTTTCTCCGGAAGCATGGCCGTGGGATTGGGTGCCCAAAATAAAGGAAGCTCTGGATAATTTCGATTTTGAAAAAGCCGGAAAGCGCGGCGATATCCCCCCCGGAATCAGCATCCAAGGCCCGGTTTTTATCCATCCCACAGTCAAACTGCCCTCATATGGAACCATCATAGGGCCCGCTTACATCGGCGCCAACTCTGAAATCCGCCCCGGCGCCTACCTGCGCGGAAACGTCATCGCCGGGGAAAATTGCATCCTGGGCCACGCGGGAGAATACAAGAACTGCCTGCTGCTGGAAGACGTCCAGACCCCCCACCGCCCCTACGTGGGGGATTCCGTCCTCGGCGCGGGGGCGCACTTGGGCGCGGGTGTGGTCCTGGCCAACCTGCGGCTTGACCGGCAAACCGTTCCCGTCGTTTTGCCGGACGGGGAGCGCCGCTCCAGCGGCCTGAGCAAACTCGGCGCGCTGATCGGCGACCGGGCGGAAGCGGGCTGCAACGCGGTGCTCCAGCCCGGAACCATTTTGGGGCGGCGCTCCATTGTCGTTCCCGGTTTGGCTTTCACCGGTTGCCTGCCTGAAAACACTCTCGCCCGCCCAAGCGCCTCCTCGCTGAATGTTCCGCGGCGGTAATATCCGGTTTTCACTTGCGGCAAAGCAGGCGGATTCCGATGATAAACAAGCGATGAAGAATCCCGGTTTCGCCACCGGCTGGAACGCCGGCATGCTCGATGAATACTACCGGCGCTGGCGGGAGGATCCTGGAGCGCTCGAGCCGGAGTGGCGGGCTTTTTTCGAGGGCTACGAGCTGGCCCGCGAACAGCGGGGTGAACCCCCGGCCGCCGCCCTTCCGGAAGAAGAAAGCCGCCGGCTCGAGCAAAAACAGGCCCGGTTCACGGGGGCAATCTACATGTTCCGGGCAGCGGGCCACACCCAGGCGAACACCAATCCCCTCCAAGAAACCGCGCCCAATCCCCGCCTTTCCCTCAGGCGGCTGGGCTTCACGGAAGATGACCTGGACGATGTTTACGACACCGGCAACTACTTGAAAGGCAGGCGCATGACCGTGCGCCAACTGCTGGAACACTTGCATGACACCTATTGCGGAAGCATCGGCGTGGAATACCTTCACATCCAGGAAACACCCCAGCGCCGCTGGCTTCAGGCCTTCATGGAGCCCTGCCGCAACCGCCCTTCTTTCAGCCCGGAAAAAAAACGCCGCATCCTGGAAAAAATCATCCGGGCGGAGGTCTTCGAACGGTTTCTTTATCAGCGTTTTCCGGGCCGCAAATTTTTCGGGCTGGAAGGCGCCGAGGCGGTTGCCGCGGGGCTTGGCGCTTTGTTTGAAAAAGCGTCCGCGGAAGGCGTCAAAGAAGTGATGCTCGGTTTGACGCACCGGGGCCGCCTGAATATCCTCGCCAATGTTCTCGGCAAGCCGGCGGATGCCATTTTCCGGGAGCTCGACGAAAAAGAGCCGCCCGGCGCTTCCCGAGGCGCCGGGGACGTGCGGCATCATTCAGGTTATGACAGCGTCTTGCAATTCGCGCCGGGAGCGGAACTGGCGGTAAAGCTGTCCCCCAACCCCAGCCACCTCGAGGCGGCCGGGCCGGCCGTGCAAGGCCGCGCCCGCGCCCGTCAGCGTTTGACCGGCGACCGTGAGCGCCGCCGTGTGCTGCCGGTGCAGGCGCATGGCGACGCCGCCCTCGCCGGACAGGGAACGGTTGCGGAAACCCTCAATTACTCGGACTTGAAAGGCTTCTGCACGGGCGGAACCGTTCACTTGGTCATCAACAACCAAATCGGTTTCACCACCCGCCCCGCCGAAGGCCGCTCCAGCCGCTACTGCACGGACGCCGCGAAAATGATCGAATCGCCCATCTTCCACGTCAATGGCGACGACCCCGAGGCCGTTGTCTGGACCGCGGAGGCGGCGGCGGCCTACCGCCAGCGTTTTCACGAGGACATTTTCGTGGACATAGTATGTTACCGCCGCCAAGGCCACAGCGAGATGGACGATCCCGCACACACCCATCCGCTCCTGTATAAGAAAATCGGAAAGCACCCGCGCATCAGTGAGATTTACGCGGGCAAACTTGCCGCCGAAGGCGTCATCGGCGCGGAAGAAGCGGAAACGCTGCGACACCGCCACATGCGGGAACTTGAAGACGCCT
>CAZYUX010000194.1:0-4932 GCA_964650745.1 uncultured Puniceicoccaceae bacterium | reverse complement strand
GACCCAAAGGAGATTACACCCTTTTCCTTTTTACAGGAAGCCTATGACATCACCTTACTTGCTCCGAAAATTCAGGAGGAGTTGCTGTTTTTGCCGCTGGTCGAGAAGGGGGATGATCCGGTGACGTTGCGGGACGTGCTGCCGTTGACCAGGGAACGGGATTGGAGGAAGCAGAAGTTGCTTCCTCGAATACCTTATGCAGCAAAATAAGGCGGCGGTTACGCGGTATCCCGATGCTGTGTGACATCAGGAGATCTATCAGCGTATTAGCCGCAACCTCACCCTGTGCTTCAAGGTTCGAGTAAATCCGGGAAAATCCATGCCTTCCCCACCCTTCCATACGGACGACGCAGATGTCTTTGGGAAAACGCGCTCCATTCGCCTTGATGGCCTCTATAACCTTTAAATTCGGGGTAAAGAGAACCTCAGGTTTCTCTTCGGCAATCCAATCGAGGGCTTCTGAAACATTCCATTTATCCTGCAGAAGATAAGCTGTTTCTATCGGGATGGATGACCGGGTCGCAACAATTTGCAGGCTGCCATACTCTTCAAACTCCAAAATTTTCTGCCTATTTGCAATATCGACAAATCCAAAACGCCGATAACCCCGTTTCAGGAACTGTGTCACAGCTGTTTCGATGGCAGTCAATGAATGACTGCGCACCGTATCCAGCCCTGGATAACCGTATTCAAAACCTACGACAACACAAGCGAAGTTATCATGGGGAAAATCTTTTCCCAGGTATGTTTGAGGTCCGGGAGATAGAACAATCCCCCGAATGCCGCGAGTTTTGAGAATCCGGGCCAAAGCGTTTCCCGATAAGTCTGCCATAGAAAAATATTGCACCATGAAGCCCCGCCTTTCGGCCCTTCTTTTCAAGCCTTGAACCCAAGGAACTTTTTCTAGCGGTTTTCTCCACTTTGGAAATTTCCCCACTCCTTCAACCAGGGCCAGGCACCCCTGTAAATTCTCCCCCTTTCTCGAACGCCGATTCGACATGAGAGCACTGATGAATGGGTTGCGCCGGTAACCCAATTCCTCCGCAATTTTCGCAATCTGTTCGCGCACAACCTTGGATATACGGGGGTCTGAGGCCAGCGCGCGGGATACTGTCGAGGTGTTTACCCCCGCTTTGCGGGCGATGTCTTTTTGGGTCACTGGCATTATGTGCAACGATATGCATAAATAACCATTTGTCAATAAAACAAAGGACTCATAAATTCAAAGAAAACAACGGAAAACCCAAACGAAAGAAATGACCCATGAAAAACCGAAAACGCCCAAGCCATCTCATTAATCTATTCAGCGCCATGTCTTTCCTTTTTGCATCGCATTTTGTCTCCGCGGCGGAAGTGGTGTTGATGGGAGACAGTTGGGCCTATCAAATGGCGCACAGGGGGATCGTGCAAACCGTTCTGACAGAAAGAGGACTCGGTAACGTCACCGTGTATAATGGCGGTAAAGCAGGAAGCACAGCGGCACAATGGAATGCCGGCACTGGCGGCGTGCTCCTCATAACCGACGTTTTAACGGCCAATCCTGACGCCGAGTTGGTTCACTTGATCGTCGGGGGAAATGACCTTCGATTGGAAAGGCCCGTCCCGGACACGGTTATCGAAACAGAACAGGTATTGGAACAACTGGTATCCCTCACTTCAGCGCCAATCGTATTTTCAGGCTATGATTACACCCCTGAACCGCCGCCGGGCATCGACACCCCTACCGCTAACGCCATCATTGATTCTTACGTTGCCGGCATGGCCAATGCTGTTGCCAATAATCCTCTCCTGGCCCCGCAAGTCACTGTTGTCAACACCCATGGTCTTATGCAAATCGAATTCGGCATCCCGCAATTGGGAATCCCGGCGGGTGATCCCTCTTTACCGGACGCCATCCTGCCCGGACCAAATACCGCCTTCGCGGATAATATCCATCCCAACGATGACGGATACGTTGTCTATGTGAACTATATATTCGACGAATTTTATGCGGATGTCCTTAATCCGACAACCCAACTCCCGGATCAATTCGCTACACAACCTTTTGGTGTTAACTGGACCTACACAGGCTGGGTCAACAATGCGGCGTATCCCTGGGTCTGGCACTTTGAACAAGGCTGGTGGTATGTCTGCCCGTTGGCGGAGAAGTCGGCCTGGCTTTGGGACTTGCAGGCGGGATGGCTCTACGCATCCGAAGGTTATCCTTGGCTTTACTCAGTTAACCGCAGTTGCTGGCTCTGGTATTACGAAGACCCCGCCGCCCCCGCCGACCGCTGGTTCACCGACGCCTGCACTGGGGAAACATTCAGCCTCCCCAAATCGCAATGAGAAACAGTGGTCCAGGCTACCGGGGAAGTGGCGGAAAATGCTGGACTGTTGCGCTGGGGGTCAACATTTCGTTTTTCGGGGAGGTTTGGTCCCCCAGGCGGGACGATACTGTTGCTCTCCGGGTCACCTGGTTGAGAGGGGGGTGAGAAAATTGATGGATTCGGGGATTATTCGAGAAATCTTTATCAATATAAGATGCTGCGGGAGACAGATTTGAGAATGGTTAGGTCGAGAACATATGTTTCGCTAACTCTTTAACTCCAAAGAGTTACGGAGCGGTCAATCCAACAACAAATAGAACGCGCTTGCTTGCTCGGTGGATTGGGGCGGATTTCGTGAATGGGAGATAAGTGGGGTGGTAAACGGGATTTGAACCCGCGACCCCCGGAACCACAATCCGGTGCTCTGACCATCTGAGCTATTACCACCGTCGTTTCGCAAAGTGCGGGAGCAATTTACTGTGTCAGGGATGGTTGTCAATTTTTTAAGGCGGCGTTTCTTCAAGGAATGAAAGGCCGCGCGGTTATTCTTCACAGCTTAAACTCTTTCCGCCGGGCCAAGCCAGCGGCGCGGGTTCGAGGGATCGGGGCGCCAGCCCCCGCCTTTGACTTCTAATGGACCGGTCTCCCACCCGGCGGCGAGGGCTTCATTTAGTTTTTCCCAGGACGGCACGCCGCTGAGGGCGTCGGGCTGGCGGACGTTGGCCGAGCCGGCGGCAGCGGCGCGTTCGACGCATGCGTCCAGTGTCATTCCCCGCAAGTAGGAGGCTAAAAAACCGGCGATTGAAGCGTCTCCGGCGCCGGTGGCATTGGGCGGCTCGTCCACGCGGAATGCCGGATGCCAAAATTCGCGGCTGGCGAAATTATCCATGTCGCCCGGCGGCGCTTTCTTTATTTCGCTCAGTTTATCCGTCCCGGCCGTTCTCACGTAGCAACCCCGGTGGCCGCACTTGATGCAGATGATTTTCCCGCCCAAATCCAGGAGGGTGTCCGAGAGCCGGTGCAGGTCGCTTCCGGTGAAAGACGGCAGCAAATCGCCCCGGTTTTGCTTTCGCCGTTGCAGGAAACGATCGCGATCGAGCATCAGCAGCATCTCTTCCGCGCTGGGCAAAAAGATGTCGGCGAAAGGAAGAACCTCTTTCAGGATGCCCCGCCAATCGGCTTGGCCCGCGGCGGATTCCGGCTCCGGCAGGGCCATGTCAAGGGATGTTGCCGTTCCCGTCTCATGCGCGCGCCGGAATATCTTTTTCAGCTCCGCTCCGTCATCTTCCACCATCCTTCTCATCAGCGGAGGGTAACCGAAGTGAAAGATGCGGGCTTGCGAAACCAGTCCGTAATCCACGTCGCCGGCGCAAAACGTGTCGTTGGCGCCCGGGTCATGCAGGAACATCCGGTCGTGTCCCGCCGGGGAGAGCACCACTGTGTAGCTGGTTCGCGCCTGGCGGTCCACAATCATTCCTTCGGTGACGCCCCACTCTTCCGCCAGAAGCCGCCGGATCATCCCGCCGAAGGGGTCCTTGCCGATTTTTCCCATCAGCGCCGCCGGAACGCCCAGCTTGATCAAGTTCAGCCCCGTGTTGCTCACAGGCCCGCCGGTGCTGACCTTTACCGGCCCGGAAACAACCAGCTTTCCCGGCGTGAAGAAGTCTTCCGGTTTTTCCGGCCGGACGCGGCCAAGATCGGGAATCAAATCCACGCAGATGTGCCCCGCCGCCACCGCTTCGATCCGCTGTCGCGTTTCCATGTTCATTCGATGAGGTAGACCCGTGTTCCGTAAGGTTCCAGCTTTTCTTTTATACCGGGGCCATCCCGTTGTTTTGAAACCTCCGTCCGCGTTGCCTTCGTTATCTCCATGGCATGAGCTGGCGGTTTTCCGTTTCCCGGCGCAATCGTGAGCGTAACCTCAGCCGGATTAGGCGACGTGTTCAGGAGAAAAACCAAGCGTGATTCGCCGCGAATCAACATCCGGGCGCACACGTCCGACTTGTCCGTCCAGCAATGGCGTTTCGCGTTCGCGTTCAATTCTTTTATCCATTCGAGGACTTGCGGATCGCCGTCCGCCGCGTAGGACATAAACGGATTCGACCCCAAGTAAATGGCCCGGCCTTTGCCGAAGCGGTTTTCCACCGCCGCCGTTTCGCCAGCGGGATTGAAGGCTCCGATCGCCTGCGCATTCCCCAGCGGTGTTAAAATTTCCTTGTGCATCCGGTTCTTGATTCGCCACGGGCCGATTTCCAGACGCGGCAGCTTTTCCGCCGGCATTGTCCGCACATCCATCCGGCGGCAGCCGAAAAGCTCGTCCAACCCCTGACCCGGCACGACCGGGCAGACGCCCATCGCGTCATCGAACTGGGCCAGCGAGGCCTCCGCCACCAGTGTGCCCCCGCGCTTGACGTAGGCTTTCAGTTTGGCGGCGGCTTGGGAAGACACAAAAGGTGAAAACGGCAGGTAGATGATTTTATACCGGCTCCAGTCTTCATCTTCGCCTTCTTCGTCCAGCCTTGCGATATCCAGCGTGTAATCCAAGTGCCAAAGCGCCTTATGGATGCCCTTATTACTCCGAAAAAAATAGAATGGACATTTAGGCGGCATAACGGACGGCGGG
>CAZYUX010000193.1:0-5057 GCA_964650745.1 uncultured Puniceicoccaceae bacterium | reverse complement strand
CCGCCCAGGTCGAACAGGTTGAATGCTTCGCTCTGTTGCAGAAGGGGGTCCTGCCGCGCGCCGCGCGCGATCAGCCGGGCTTCTTCACGGCCGTCCAGCACTCGAACATTCTGCCCGGTCTCATCTTGCGCGCGTCGGATAAAGGCGTCCCGGTTGGGGGCTTCGCGCACGGCGTCGGTGGCTGCGATGACGGTTTTATGCGGATGATGTTTTTGCGCCCGCTGCCATAAAAGGGCGATGCTGCGAACCCCGGCCGCGATGGCGGCTTCGCTCAAACTGGGTTGTTCCCTGCCTAATCCGCCGCCCAGACGGGTTTCCGCCGCGGCGTCTTCCACTGTCTCGATGCCTCCTCCCGGCGCCGGCCGGGCCACCAGGAGCTTGATGGTGTTGCTTCCGATGTCCATCACCGCGGCGGCTGGATAAGTTTCGGATTTTGGTTTTCGTTTTTGGGGGCCCGAAGCCGGGCGGGGAGAGGATGCCGCTTTTTCCCCGCTCGCCCGCTTTTTTCCTTCCAGAGAGTAGCCATCTTTGGCGATTAACAGGGTGCATTCGCCTTTCCGGCTGCCGCTTTGCAATTGCTCCAGCGCTTCAGCCGCCGGACCGGCGAGAAAGGTTTCGTGGAGTTTCGTCATCTCGCGGGCCACGCACACGGTCCGGTCCGGCCCGAGGACTTCGGCGATGTCCCGGAGGAACGCGGCGGCGCGGCGGGGGGACTCGTGGAAAACCAGTGTGTATTCAAAATCCTGATACTTCCGCAGCAGCCGCCGCCGGGCCGTCTTTTTCGCCGGGGGAAAGCCCATAAAAAGGAACCCGTCCGTGGGCAGTCCGGAGGCGGACAGGGCCGCCGCGGCGGCGCACGGGCCGGGGACGGGGACGACGGGCAAGCCGCGGCGGCGGCACTCCCGGGCCGCCCGGAAGCCGGGGTCGCTGATGCCTGGCGTGCCCGAGTCCGAGATGACCGCCACCGACTGGCCCGACGCGACGAAATCCGCCAGCCGGACCGCCTCGCGCTCCTCGTTTTGCTCGTGATAGGAAATGATTAAAGCCCGGCAGTCCAAGGGCTCAAGGATACGGCGGGCCTTGCGTGTGTCTTCGCAAGCGGCGATGTCGCAGGAGGCCAGGATCGTTTTGGCGCGTTCGGTAAGATCCCCCAGATTGCCGATGGGAGTTCCCACGATGTAAAGGTGGCCGCCCTTGGCGCGTGCCGTTTTTTCTTGTGCCGCCATCGCCGCGGGGCCGGGGTGTTTTCCCTAATGGGGCTGATCGGGGAAGCCCGGCATCCGGCCCTCCCAGTCTTTCGGTTCCACCCAGGGCTGGGTGGAGTCCGCTTCTTCCATGGGCGTGCAGCAGGAGAGCGCCAGCAATGCCAGCGCCGCCAGCGGGAACAGCCATCGTATGTGTCTTTTCATATTGCGGTGTGCGTTTTGGATTAGGTGTCCGCATCTGCCGGCGCCTGCAATTCGATGTGGTAGCGCGCCGATTTCCAGTCTTCCTCTTCTTCGCGAGTCACTCCGGAGCCGGGATTGGCGGCCAGATGTTCCAGAACCTTGAAAACGGTTTCCTTGTGGCGGTCCATTTTCGCCAGCCCGCAAATTTCATCCAGGGAACAGCTTTCGCCGGCCCTCTGCCGCAACAGATCCACCGTTTTCTTTTTGATTTCCAGGACCGCGGCGGCGGCTTTTTTTCCGGCTTCGACACCGGGCTGGTGGTAGGCGTTGATTCCCGCAAGCGAGGCATACAGGCCGGTGGCCCGCTCGTAAAGGGCGATGAGCTGGCCGGCCGGCTCCGCCGACACTTCTTTAATCGTAATTGTGATGGATTCGCGTCCTTTCTCGTGCAGGGCGCTGCGGGTGCCCAGAAGGAAGCCTTGCAGGTAGTCGCCGGAGGTGATATCCGGCTCGACCTCGATGGATTTCCCCGCCCGGTCCCGCAGGACTTCGATGAAGGTGGCGAAGAAATTGGGCACGCCGTCGCGCAACTGCTGGATGTAGGCGTGCTGGTCGGTCGAGCCTTTATTGCCGTAAACCGTGATCCCCTGGAAGACCGGTTTGCCGTTGAGGTCCAGCTCCTTGCCCAGCGATTCCATAATCAGCTGCTGGAGATAGCGTGAAAAGAGCATGAGACGGTCCTTGTAAGGAATAATGACCATGTCCTTTTCTCCTCTGCCGTTAGTGGCGTGATACCACATCAGGGCCAGCAGGGCGGCGGGGTTTTTGCGGAAGTCCTCCTGGCGCGTGACTTCGTCCATCGCCGCCGCCCCGCGCAGCAAGCCGTCCGTGTCAATCCCCTGCAAGGCGGCGGGGAGCAGACCCGCGGCTGATGTGATGCTGGTGCGCCCGCCCACCCAGTCCCACATTGGGAAACGGGCCAGCCATTCCTCCTTGCGCGCTTTCACGTCCAGCCGGCTTTCCTTTTTGGTGATGGCCACGGCGTGCCTTGGGAAGTCCAGCCCCGCCTTTTTGTAAGCTGTTTCCACTTCCAGCATTCCGTTGCGGGTTTCCGGTGTGCCTCCCGACTTGGAAATGACAATAACGAGTGTCAAATCCAGTTTTCCCCGGAGCTGATCCAGGACGAGGTCTATGCCGTCCGGGTCGGTGTTATCGAGGAAATAGGGTGTCAATTCGTTTTTGAAGGGATGGCCCAGCGCGCGGGAAACAAACTGCGGCCCCAAAGCCGATCCGCCGATTCCAATGACCAGCAGGTTTTCAAACATGCCGGTGTGCCCGGCGATTTCATCCTCGTGCACGTTTCTGGCGAAAGCTTTGATCTGTTCCCGGCAGTTTTCAATCTCCCGGCGAATTTCCGGAACCGGGGCGAGCTCGGGCCGGCGGAGCCAGTAATGGCCGGCCATTCGGCCCTCGTCAGGGTTGGCGACAGCGCCGGCCTCGAGTGCCCGCATGTCTGCCAGCGCGGCCTGGATGCGGGGCGCCATTCCGTCCAGGAAGCTGTCCGGAAAATTCATCCGGCTTATATCCAGGGCGAACCCCAGGTTCTTGAAGGGCAGGTAATATTTTTGGAAACGTTCCCAGCTCATGTGCGGCGGCGGTTGGCGGTTCAAGTTTTTTGGCGTTAATTGAAACTTCCCCGGTTTTTTTTTCAAGCCCGGTGTGGCTTATAGCCTCGCCCAAAGCCCCGCCGGCGCTTGGAATCAAAAAAACAAGGGATTAAACTGTCAGGCGCGAGAAGGAAATACAAGAGCGAACCGGCGGGCTTGTTTTCACAACCGGAACGGGAAGCGCGGCCGCATGCAACGGCGGGCGCCTCCAAAAACCTCAACTTTTTGCTTGCTTTATGGCTGACGTGTGTCAGCCAACAAAAATCACCTCAAAAAAACTCCTTTTCCGGCTGCGGCGGATGAACCGGCTCCCTTTTTTCCAAGACCAACCGGTTTGAAATCCTTGCCCCGCCTAATGATTCCGTTTAATGGGCGCGCCTTATGTCTCCCTGGATTCCGGATGCTCGCTCTTACCCGAACAGCTTTCAGATTTATAAACGCTTTCTTGGGTGTTTCCAGATTTCATCCCGAAACAAACAAAGCCTTTGCCATAACAAATAAAGGTTGTAAAGGTCCCGCTTTCTCTTTTTGTCCAACCCAGCAAGATAAATTATTAAACCATGAAATACGTCGCCATCCTCCACGCCAACTTGAACTACGCCTTCTTGGAGCCGCACAAATACGAGCAGGTCATCCGGGCGTCCTACGAGACGATCTTCGACACGTTCGCGAAGTTCCCCGAGGCCAAATACGTCTTCGAGGCCTCTGGCTACACGATTGACGTCATGGCGGAGAAGACGCCGGACGTGCTGAAAAAACTGCGCCAGGCGGCTGAAAAGGGCCAGTGCGAGTTCATGGGATCCCCCTACTCCCACCCCATCATGGCTAACATCCCCGAAGAGGACGGGCGCTGGTCCAACGAGTTCGCCATGCGGACCTATGAAAAGCATCTCGGATTCCGGCCGGAGTCGGCATGGAACCCGGAGTGCACCTGGATGCAATACGTGCCCCGGGCTTTCCGCGATGCGGGCTACAAATACCTCACCCTCGATTTCGAGTCCTACATGACCTGCTGCGACAGGGACTACGGGTGGGTCGAGCGCAACCGCGCCCGCGACATGAACTGGGGGGGCAATCTGCCCTGGTACGACCTTGATCCCGACTGCAAGTTCCTCCACCAGCCTTTCCGCAACATCGTCCCCGGTCTGCACGGCTTTTGCCGGTCGGACCGCCTGATCAACAACTACATAAAATACTTCCTCGGCAAAATGCCCTTGGAGGGTTTCATTGAGAACGTCAAGCACTGGACAGGCAAAAAGGACAAGGGCGCCACCATCATCATCGCCGAGGACGCCGAATACACCGGCACCACAGGCTATTTCTTCGTGAAGTATTTTCAGGACTACTCCCGCAGTTTCGAGGTGGACCCGGGCGCGGGTGAAAAACTCGATAAACTCATACGGGCCATCCTCGAAATCGGGGAATTGGCCACCTTCAAAGAAGCTTGCGAACTGGAACCCGTCGAGGAGCCGTTTTACGTCGAGGACCGTTTCGCCTGGCACCGCACTTACGCGGACGCCTGGGCCGGCACCCCCGAAGCCCAAGCCTGGGATCCCATCCTCGCCGCCATCCGCAAGGACTACAAGGAAAACGTTCAGCCCGTCGCCGAAGGCACGCACAAAGAGCAATTCAAAGAACTGGCGGAGAAATTCTGGTTCCACCTGACAAACTCGGCCAATTCGGACGGGCGCTGGCCGCCCCCTCCCGCTGTCACCTGCCCTTTCAACCGCCAGTGGGTTCTCGATGAAATCGGAACCACGAAGAAAGTCCTGGCCGAATTAAAGGAGAAAGTGAAGGATCTCCCCCTGCCGGAAAAAGAAGACCCCTCCAAGCGCGCCGCCGACACTCCGGAATACGGCTATTTTTACACGGACAAAGAACCGTTTGATATTCCGAACCTTAACGCCTACGAGCTCCAGCACGCCCTTTACGCCGCGTATAAAATCCACGACCACGCCCGCGATGAAGCAGTACGCCCAGCAGAAGCAGCAGGTGGGCGATG
>CAZYUX010000192.1:0-5158 GCA_964650745.1 uncultured Puniceicoccaceae bacterium | reverse complement strand
CCTTGATCTTGGGCCGGATTATCATCAATTCATCGTTGCCGCAAAGGCAAACCATGCAGGGGTAAGGTGAATCTTTCGAAAGTTCAACAGAAAAAGAGTCTTGCTTAAGCGTTCCGGCGGGGAAACAGTGGCGGCATGGGTTTCGGCGCTATCTTCGACTGGGACGGCGTGATTATAGATTCTTCGAAGGCTCATGAAAAGAGCTGGGAAATGCTTGCGGCGGAAGAAAACCGGACGCTGCCGCCGGAACATTTCAAGCGCGGTTTCGGGCGTAAAAACCACGCCGTCATTTCCAAAATCCTCCAGTGGACCGGTGACGCCGGGGAAATCCGGCGGCTTGGGGACCGCAAAGAGACACTCTACCGGGAAATCATTAAAAAAGAAGGAATCGCGCCGCTGCCGGGCGTCCGCAAACTGCTGGAGGATTTAAAAGGCGCCGGCATCCCTTGCGCTATTGGTTCTTCCACGCCCCGGATCAACGTGGATGCCGTCCTCAATGAATTGGGCCTGGAGGATTATTTCCAAGCCATTGTTTGCGCCGAGGACGTGAGCCGGAGCAAACCGGACCCCGAGGTGTTCCTGAAGGCGGCCCGGCGGCTGAATGTGCCGCCGGAACGCTGCGTGGTGTTCGAGGACGCCACGTTCGGGGTGGAGGCGGCTTTGGCCGCGGGCATGAAGGCGGCGGCCGTCGCCACGACTCATCCGCCGGAAAAGCTCGCCCAAGCCCATCTGGTCGCGCTTTCCACCGAAAACATCAGCCTGCCGGAGCTGAGAGGCCTTTTCGCGGGCGCGGCGGATGTTTCCGCGTGACCTTCCCCGGCCGCTATGTGTTTTTTGCGTGGATGAATGTCCAGCAGCCCATCAGATTTACCCGGCGGAGATCGTGGACGTTTATGTTGTTGCCGCGGACGAACTTCTCATAGTTGAAGCACGGCTTCCAGCCGATGATGGTTTGCAAAGGGGAAAGCGATTGCTCAAGCCGGCTGTTCTTTTTATTGCGGCTGGAAAAATGGTTGACGATAAAAATGTCCCCGCCGGGCTTGCAAACCCGCCTGATTTCACGCATCAGAGCCTCCGGATTCGGGGTGACGTTGACCACGTGAAGCGCGACCACGGCATCGAAACCATTTTCTTCCAGCCGCATGTTTTCGGCGTCCATCAGCAAAAGCTCGACATGGCGCAAGCCGTGTTTGCGGACTCTTTTCCTGGCCAAATCAAGCATCTTGGGGGAGACGTCAATGCCGGTCACCCGGCAGCGGGGAGGGTAGTGCTTGAGGTAAATGCCCGTGCCCACCCCCACCTCGAGAACACGCCGCGACCCGTTGAGCGAAAGGGATTGAATAACTCTGCGGCGCCCGGGCTGGAGAAAAGGCTGAAAAATAAAATCATAAACTGCCGCCAAGCGGTTGTAAGTAGCGGTAACGGTTTGGCAATTCATGGGCCATACTGTGGAAAAATTTTTCCGCGTTTGTCAAAAGATTCCTCCCTTTTCAGGCGCGCGAGCCATTTGCGGCGGCCCGCGGGCGGGAGATCCGGTGAAAGCGCTACACCAAATGCTCCAGGATGGGGCGGAATTGCAGGCGGGTTTCCTCAACGGCTTTTTCGGGAGAGGTTCCGGCGGTGATGCCCGCCCCGGAATAGATCCGGGCCCGGCGGCCGGTGACCATGGCCGATTGCGTGGCGGTGACGAACTCGCCCTCGCCGCGGCAGTTGAACCAGCCCGCCGCGCCCGTAAACATGCCCCGGTCAAATCCCTCGAAACGGCGGATATCCGGCAGCGCCGCTTCCCGCCGCACGCCGCCGGCCGAAGGCGCGGGATGGAGGGACGCGGCGATGCCGAGCAGGTGCACCGTTTCGGGAATATCCGCCTCGACGGGCAGGAACAGGCGCTGCAGATGGGGCAGACGCCGAAGGCGCGGGCGCCCGGCGGTTTTAGGGGCGATGTTTAACAAATGCAAACGCCGCCGGATCGAGCCGGCGCTGATTTCCAAGTCCCGCCGTTCCGCATCGCCGGCGTATAACTCGCGGCCCCGCGCCGCATCCTCCAGGGGCGTGACACTGCGGGGGGCCGCGGCGCCAGCGGCCTCGGTTTCAAGACGCCCCTGCCGCAAGCGCGCCAGGATATGCGGCGAAGCGCCGATAAAATTCTGCCGCCGCCCGTTGTTGACGGAAAAAACGCAGCAGGATGGGAAAGCGTCACGCAGGCGGTGCAAGGTATGGAAAGGCCTCAGCAAACGCCCCGCCTCGCAATCCATGGCCCGGGCCAGGAATATTTTTTCGTATTCGCCTTGTTCGATGCGGCGCAAAACCTTCCGCGCGGCATTTTCGTAATCCTTTTCCCAGGCGGCATCCTCGGTGGTGATGGAATTTTTCGGCGCGCGCCGGCTTTTCGGGGGATGTTCCTCGCGGTTCCCGGCCAGTGTTTGATAAAGCTTCCACCACGTTTCGGCGGTTTGTCCCACGTCATCCCCGGGCGCAATATTGGCATTAAGGGTGAGCGTGGCCTGCCCCTGGCTGGCGGCAATATGCAAGCGGGGCAGGAAAACCGTGGCGGGAGAAAACGCCGTGTCGGCTTCGATCCGGTCGAAGAAAGTGAATGCGGCAAAAAAAAGAGGGCCGTTGAAGGGCGGCGGCATTTCCCCGGTGGCGATAATGTTTTTTAACACGGAGTCGGCAAACCGGCGGGCGTAGTGGAAGCGGCGGGGGCCGTCGTAGGTCTTGATGGCGGCGCTGCCGGTCCCGGCCAAGGCTTCTTCCCGAGGAGGGCGCTCCATGTAGAAGTGCATGTCCTGGGGCTGGTGCAGGGTTTCCAGCGCCGCCAGAGGGTCCGCCCAGGGCAGGGGCAGGGAAAGGCTGGCGGTCTTGGCCCGTTTTTCTTCCATCGCCGACAGGCGGCATTGTTCGAGGAATTCGAGCCAGCCTTCGGCTTCCCGGCCGTGGAACGGCGCGTAGGGCAGAATTTTAATCCGCTGGGCCATGAATTTATTTGTCCTCTGTTTGCGGGCGGGGGAAGAGGATGGTTTTTTCTCCCAGGGAATTCCCGTCAAGGCGGGAGGACCATTCCAGGTCCCGCTCCCAGGCGGTCAAAGGCGGCAGGCCCAGCAGGGCATAGATTTTTTCGGCCGTGGCAGGCATGACGGGGGCCAGCGCGGCGGCGGCGAGGCGCAGGCTTTCGGCCATCACGGCCAGGGCGGTTTCGAGGCGCCGCCGGTCATCCACCATTTCGGATTTGGCGAGCTTCCACGGAGCGCGCACTTCGGCATAACGGTTGATGCCCCGGATAAAACCGAAGATGCGCTCCAGCGCGGTGTGGAATTGGAAGCCTTCATACAGGCGCCGGATTTCTTCCTGGGCGGCGTTCCAATGTTCCTGCAGCTCCCGCTCCGGTGTTTCCTGCAAGGACACCCGCGGTATTTTCCCCTGGCAGTAACGCCCCCCCATGTTGAGCAAGCGGCTGACCAGGTTGCCCAGGTCGTTGCCCAGGTCGTCATTGTAACGCGTCAGGAAAAGCTCCACCGAGAACTCGCTGTCCTGGCCCACGTTCATCTCGCGCGTCACGAAATACCGGAAAGCGTCCGGGCCGAACTTGTCGATCAGCTCCAGCGGGTTCACGGTGTGGCCCGTGCTTTTGGATAATTTGGCCCCGGCCATGGACCAAAAACCGTGCACCAGCAATGAGCGCGGCAGGGGTATTCCGCTGGCTTGCAGCATGATGGGCCAGTAAACCGCGTGCGCCGGTGTCAGAATGTCCTTGCCGATGACGTGGAAATCCGCCGGCCAGTATTGCGCAAAGGTGTCATTCCCGTAACCGGCGGCGGAGATGTAGTTGATCAGGGCGTCGAACCAGACGTAGGTCACATATGCTTCGTCAAAGGGCAGGGGGATGCCCCAGGCGAGACGCTCCTTGGGGCGCGAGACGCACAAGTCATTGATGGGTTCTTTGAGGAACTCGGCGACCTGCTTTTGGCGGAAGCGCGGGAAGATGAAATCGTCATGCCGCTTGAGGTAATCCGCAAGCCAGTCCTGGTATTTGGCCAGCCGGAAGAAATAGTTCGCTTCGGACAATTCGAGCACTTCGCCGTACTCCCCGGGCCAGCGGCCGTCCACTTTTTCCTTTTCCTGCACAAACTGCTCCTGCCGCACACTGTAGAAGCCTTTGTATTCGGCCTTGTAGATTTCGCCCTTCTCATGCAGTTTTGTCAGAATGTCCCGGACGGTCTTTTTATGGCGCTCCTCGGAGGTGCGAATGAAATCGTCGTTCGAAATCAGCAGCTTTCCGCAAAGGTCCTGAAACATTGCCGTGATTTCGTCGGCCAGCTGCTGGGGGGGGACGCCGCGGCGCTGGGCGCTTTGCTGAACCTTTTGCCCATGCTCGTCCGTGCCGGTCAGAAAATGGACGGCGCGCCCCGTCAGCCGGCGGTGCCGGGCGGTCACGTCCGTGAGAACTTTTTCATAAGCGTGGCCGAGGTGCGGCGGGCCGTTGGCATAGTCAATCGCCGTGGTGATGTAAAATTTCTTCATGGCAAGGGCGAAACGAAAAGCTTGCGGTTTTCATGTTGCCAGGTCAAACTCGAATTGCCGGTCTCCGCGGCCCCCGCGCTTTCGCGTTTCACCGGCGGGCGCGCCATCAGCCGCCGGTGCGCAGTTCAATAAGGGAACGGATGGACTGGTAGTGGCGGCGCAGGTCGGACATGTCGGCCAGGCCGCCGACGAGTTCATCGAAAAGCTCCCGCTTGCCGGCTTTCAGGGTTTCGATGCGCTCCTCGATGGTGCCCGGCGCGACCAGCCGGTAGATGAACACCGGCTTGTCCTGGCCGATGCGGTGCGCGCGGTCAACAGCCTGCTTCTCGGCGGCGGGATTCCACCACGGGTCGAGCAGGAAGACGTAATCGGCGGCGTGAAGGGTGATGCCGGCGCCTCCCGCCCGCAAACTGACAAGGATGACGCGCGGTCCCGGCCCATTCTGAAAACTTTCGACAGGCCGCACCCGGTCCGCCGTCTTGCCGGTCAGCTCGTGCACAGGAACTTCCGGGAACTCGCGGGCCAGGCTTAAGCGCGCGCGCTCCAGAAAAGAAACAAACTGGCTGAAAATAACGACTTTGCGCTTTTCTCCGAACAAGCTTCTCAATTTGTCTGTGAGCACACGGATTTTTCCGCT
>CAZYUX010000191.1:0-5167 GCA_964650745.1 uncultured Puniceicoccaceae bacterium | reverse complement strand
CGGGCCGGGCTGGCGGAGCAAATCCGCGGCCTCCCCGCGGACTCCTCTCCCGCCGAACGCCGCCGCCTGGAGGAGCGGAAAATGCGAACGCAGACGCAAATGCAGAGAAATCTCGCGGCGGCCTTCTCAGTAATATCCCTGGCCCTGCTGGGCATCCCTCTGGGCGTGCGCACCGGCCGCGCCGAAACCTATGCCAACGCCGCCCTGGCCCTGGCCCTGGCGATGATTTATTACTTCCTCGTCATTGCCGCCGAGTGGTTCGAAGGCGCCCCGGCCCTCCGGCCCGACCTCCTTATGTGGCTGCCCAATATTCTTTTCCAGACCATCGGCCTCGTTCTGATCTTCCGCGCCAACCGTTAAACGGCCGAATGACCTTCGCGTGGAAGCTTTCCGGGCGGGCGGCGGCGCCAGAGTGAAAAAAGGCAAAAGTCCCCGGAGGGTTGGCCGTTGACTTTCAAAGGTTATTAAGATAAAAGGAACGGTCATTCATGAGTAAAAAAAATATTTTCGAGGGTAAAACGGTTGTGCTGGGCGTGACGGGCTCGGTCGCGGCTTACAAGGCGGCGGACCTCGCCAGCCGCCTGGTGAAGGAGGGCGCCGAAGCCTATCCGGTGATGACGAAAGAGGCGGCCAGGCTGATCGCGCCGCTGACGTTGCAAACGGTCAGCCGCCACGCGGTGGCGGCGGACATGTGGGAAGAAGGGCCCGCCTGGCGGCCGGACCACATCAGCCTGGCGGACCGTGCGGACCTGCTGCTGGTGGCGCCGGCCACGGCCCACATCATGGCCTGTTTCACCCACGGTTTGGCGCCGGACTTGCTGACCGCGGTTTACCTGGCCACAAAGGCGCCAGTCCTGATCGCGCCGGCGATGAATGTCAAAATGTGGGAGCATCCGGCAACGCGCGCCAATACGGCGGCGCTGGTCAAACGCGGGGCGCGCTTGATCGGGCCGGCCGAGGGGATGCTGGCTTGCGGTTACGAGGGGAAAGGGCGGCTGCTCCCGGTTGACGAGATTATCGGCGCGGCGCGTGAGGTTCTTGAGGGAGCGGCGGGCTAAAGGCCATTTTCCCGAAAACCGCATTGCTTTTGCCGGCCGGAAATTGTAAGCAGGCTTATTTATGAGATGACAAGACGCATGGCTGCCGCATCCAAAGATCCGAAAAAAGGGCCGATCCGGGAAACGAAAAGCGATTTGCTGACTCCAGGGGAGAAGTTTGGCGACTTCCAGGTCATGCAGTGCCTGGGCTCCGGGCTGCTGGGGTCTTTTTACCGCATGCAGTTCATCGGGGAGGCGGACGCCTTCACGGTGCTGGTTTTGCCTTCCATCGCGGGAAAGGATCCGCAGTTCGTGGAACGATTCCGGGATGCCGCGCTGAAGCTTTCGGAGTTGCGGCACGTGAACATCCTACACGTGGAAAGCTTCGAGGAGGTGCAGGGGCGTTTGTGCCTGTTCATGGAGCCGGTGGACGGTGTCAACCTGAACGATTACCTGGAGAAAATGGCCGGCGGCAAGGGGAAAACCATGTCCCCTTTCAAACGGCAGGCTGACGCAACCTCGAAAGGCCTGCCCTCGTCCCAGGTTAAGGATATCCTGGGCCAGATCGCCCAGGCGGTGCACACGGCCCATGAGAAAGGGTTTCATCACTACGACCTGCACCCGGGCAACGTCATCATAACACCGGACGGGACGGTTAAGGTCAGCGGATTCGGCACGTTCGAGACTTACGGGAAAGAGTTTTTTGAGCAGATCGTGTCGTCGGCCATCGCTCCGATCCAGGATGCGAAAGCCAAGGAACAGGTGACCAGCATGGACGTGCTGAGCCCGGAAATCCGCAAAGGCATGGAGCCGGACGCCCGCAGTGACCTGTTTGCGATGGGAATGTGCGGTTATTTTCTGCTCACGGGGCGCAAACCTGAAACCAAATACCAGCCGCCGTCGGCTCTCTCCCCGAATCTTTCCAAGGAATGGGACCGGATTATCGCCCGCTGTCTCGAGACCAATCCCGAATGGCGTTACCCCACAGTGGCGGCTTTAAGCAAGGATTTGAAAGCGATACCGGATGAAGCGGAAGCCGCGGAAAGCGAACCCTCCGGAAAACCGGGCTGGAGAACCGCCGTCACGGCGAAGGTCAAGACCGCGAAGAAGCCGGGAGCTAAAACGAGCATTGCGCGGCTGGCCGCTTTGGGGATAGGCGCCCTGCTGGCCGTTGCAATCGGCTCGTGGAGCATCAAATCCCTTCTGCTGGAAGAGGACGGGCATGTTTCGGCCATCAAGCGGGCAAAGGAGCGGCAGGCTCCCAAATTGAGCCTGCGGGTGCATCCGCCGATGGCCTTGATCTCGTTTTATGGCGATGAGGCCACCCAATTCCTGATCAAAGACGGGGCGCTGGACCTGGTGATGCCCAATGGCGAGTATGAATACAGCGTTGAAGCGCCTCACTTTCTGCCCTTGCGGGATACGGCGGCCGTCAAAGGAAGAGGGAAGCCGCTGGAGCTTTCCCTTTCGCTCCAGCCCGCGTGGGCGGAAGTGCAGCTTCGGACCCTGCCCGGAGCGCGGCTCGATGTGCTGACCAGTCAGGGGGAAAAACGTTTCGTGGCGCGGGCGCCGGAAAACGGGATACTGAACGTGAAGGACAGGCTGTTCGCCCGCAGCTACGACTTCGTGGCGCACAAGAAAGACTATTACCCCGCGACGCGGAAGAATATTTCTTTGCGGGGGGGGACCCGGAATTTGCTGGAGCCGTTGGAGCTGGACCCCAAGCCGGGCGCGTTGCGCGTGCTCTCCAATGAGGAAGGGGCAACGGTTGCCATAGACGGGCTGGAGATGGGGCAGGCCCCTCTTGAGGTCAGCGATTTGCCGGTGCAGACGCCCTTGACCGTCACGCTAATCCGCCCGGGTTACCGGACCGGGCAGCGCATTATAACCATTGGGCCCAACCAGACGCAAACCGTGGAATTCGGCCCCCTCAAGGTCCAGGAAGGGGATCTGGCCGTGACTTTGCATTTGCCGGACGGGCCCGCTCCGGAGGGAATATATGATGAAACGGAGTTCCGCCTCGACGGAAAATCTCACGCCATTGAAAACAAAGTCCTGAAAAACCTGCCCGCCGGAGAACATCAGCTCGAAATCGAGCATCCCGATTATGAGCCGTGGCAAGCCCTCGTATACATCGAGGACGCGGCCCTCAACAAGCAAATTGTGAATTTAAGCCCCCGCCCCGGCGTGTTGAGCCTGGAGTTGAACCCGCCCGTGTCCTACGAGCTTTTCGTCAACGGCAAGCCGGTGAAAGAGCGGCCGGACAACCGCTACGCCTTTCCCGCGCACAAGGATTTCGAGGTTGAAATTCACGTCCGCAATTATTTGACGGTGAAGCGGACGGCGAGCTTTCAAGCCAATGAAAAGCAGACGTGGAAGGTTCCGCTGGTGCCTATTCCCGGACCGGAACCGGGTCAATCCTGGACGGCGCCTTATCTGGGAATCGGGATGGTTTACTGCCCGCCGGGCAAGTACGTGATGGGCGGGCCTATTGAAGAGCAATTGCGCCTGCCCGATGAAGGCCCGCTCACCGAAGTGACTTTCAGCCGCGGATTCTGGATCGGCAAACACGAGCTGGCCCAGAACATCTATCAAGCGCTCACGAATAAAAATCCCAGCAAATTCAAGCACCCAAACAAACCGGTGGAGAGCGTCACATGGAAGCAGGCCATGGCTTTTTGCCGGCAGCTCACGGAAAAGGAAAAGGCTGCCGGGCGCGTGCCGGAGGGGTATGCTTACCGGCTGCCCACGGAGGCGGAATGGGAATACGCCTGCCGGGCCGGAACCAGGACGCCGTTTAACTTCGGAGAAACGGCCAGCCCGTCAAAGGGGAATTTCAAGGGGCTTTATCCGCGCAGCGAGGATAAGGTCAAAAGCAAGGTTTACGGCACCGTCGAGACAGGAGAATACGAGCCTAACGACTGGGGCATTTACGACATGCACGGCAATGTCCGCGAATGGTGTTACGACCGTTTCAACTCCCGCCTGCCCGGGGGCGAGGTTACGGACTGGGCGGGTCCCGGTGAAGGCAAGGAAAGAGTGGTCAGAGGGGGAGGATGGGAGGACTTTGCCCACCGCTGCCGCAGCTCCGCCCGCGAGCGCAATAAACCCGGCACTCCGGGCAATTCCTTGGGTTTCCGCCCCGTCCTGGCCCCGGAAATCCGGGACTGAACGGGGCGAACCCCCATCTCCCGCCGCGGGGCGGCGGCGCTCGCCGCCTCGGAAAGGCAAGAGTCGGTCACATGCGGTCCGTAATGGAGGCGGCGAATTCCGAGCATTTGACTTCCCGCGCGCCGTCCATCAGCCGGGCGAAATCATAGGTGACGATTTTTTCGCTGATGGTGTTTTCCAGCCCCCGGATGATGAGGTCCGCCGCTTCGTTCCATCCAAAATAGCGCAGCATCATTTCGCCTGACAGGATGAGGGAGCCTGGGTTGACTTTGTCCTGGCCGGTGTATTTTGGGGCGGTGCCGTGGGTGGCTTCGAAGATGGCGCGGCCGGTCTCGTAATTGATGTTGCCGCCGGGGGCGATGCCGATGCCGCCCACTTGCGCCGCCAGGGCGTCCGAGATATAATCGCCGTTGAGGTTCAGTGTGGCGATGACGTCATATTCAGCGGGCCGGGTGAGGATTTGCTGCAAAAAGGCGTCGGCGATGACGTCTTTGACCAAAAGCCCTTCCGGCAGTTCGCGCCAGGGGCCCGAGCCGGTTATCCTGGCGTTGAATTCATTGGATGCCACCTCGTAACCCCAGTCGCGGAAAGCGCCCTCGGTGAATTTCATGATGTTGCCTTTGTGAACGAGGCAGACGCTTTTGCGCCCCTGGCGCAGGGCGTAGCGGATGGCGGCGCGCACCAGGCGGGCCGTCCCTTCGCGGGAGACGGGCTTCAGGCCGATGCCCGAGGTGCGGGGAAAGCGGATTTTTTGGTAGCGTTCCGGGAATTGCGACTGGAGGAAATTTTTCAATTGTTCCGTGGCTTGTTCGCCTTCCTGGAACTCGATGCCCGCGTAAGTGTCTTCGGTGTTTTCGCGGAAAATCACCATGTCCGTTTGTTCCGGGTTTTTCACCGGGCTGGGCACGCCCCGGAAGTAACGCACCGGGCGCTGGCAGACAAAGAGGTCCAGGTTCTGG
>CAZYUX010000190.1:0-5190 GCA_964650745.1 uncultured Puniceicoccaceae bacterium | reverse complement strand
GCGGCCGGCTTCCCCGGCGGCGGCATCCGGGAAACCGCGCGGGCCGCCGTCTTCCAAGCCGTCTCTATCATGACGACCACGGGCTACTGCACGGCGGACTTTGACTTGTGGCCGCCCGCCGCCCATGTGCTGCTCCTCCTGCTCATGATGACCGGCGGGTGCAGCGGTTCGACGGGCGGCGGGCTGAAAGTCATCCGCATCCTTGTCGGCTTGCGGGTGTGCCGGTTCCATATCGAGAGGTCCTTCCGCGCCCGGGTCGTGCGCTCCTTGAAAATCAACGGCCAGCCGCTCCGCGAGGAGGATCAGGAAAACGTCGTGATTTACCTGGTCCTCATCGGCCTGATCATAGCCGCCGGGACGCTGCTGGCGGCTTTGTTCGAGCCGCGCATGAGCTTTCCCGGAACCTTTTCGGCCGTCATCGCTTCGCTCTTCAACATCGGGCCGGGCCTGGCGGAAGTGGGACCGGCGCGCAACTACGCCGGACTTCACGACTGCACGAAAATAGGCCTGTCGCTTCTCATGATAATGGGCCGGCTCGAGCTTTACGCCATCCTGGCGCTCTTCTGGCCGTCGTTATGGCGGCGTTTCACGTAACTCGCCAAAAAAAAGGGCGTCAACAGGCGCCGGGACGGGCGAGGACGGCGGCGGCGGCGGCGGCTCCGGCGCGGAGAGCTTGCCGGGCATCGCGGCTCCGCAGCCATTCGACGGTGAAAGCGCCCTGGTAAGCGTCTCCGCAGCCGGTCGTGTCCGCCACTTCTTCCACCGCCATGGCGGGCTGAAAAATTGTTTCCCCTTGAAACAGAGCCGCGCTGCCGGCTGGCCCAAACGTAACCACAATTGGGCTGGCGCGGCCTTTGGAACAGGGCTTCAATTGTTTCGCCAGTTTCTCGTTGCCGCTGACAAAAGCCAGTTCGATGTCCGGCAGCATTTCGGCGATGATATCGGGATCCCGCGCGGTCATAAAATCCACCGCCAGGCCGGTCCGGCCTTTAAGCCTCCTCCGGGCTTCCGGCAAATTCCGGTCTCCCAGCGTCATCGCGGCAATGTCGAAGGTTTGGGCAAACTCCCAGTCCTCCGGCGAGAGAACGAACCGGCGCCCCACTCCGCCGTCGAATTTTCCGGGAAGGAAAAGCCGATCGCCGCTTTCGGAAATAACGATTTCATGGCTGGCGGTGCGGCCTTCACGGCGGCAAAGGCGGCTCACATCAACGCCCCGGGACTGAAGGAAGCGGATGATCTTATCGCCGCGAGCGTCCGTGCCCACCGCGCCGAGCACGGCCACTTCTTCCGCGCCGCTGCGGCGGCACTGGACGGCGACATTGAGAGCGTTGCCTCCGGGCGCCTCGAACCCGCGTTCCGGGAACAAATCCCAGCAGCACAATGTCATGGCCAGAATTCTCATCCGTTTTCCTCCGTTTCGCCGTTTTTCATTCCTGTTCTTATGATATGAAAACGAGCGCATTGCCAATCCTTCTTTCGCGCGGGAAGCGGCGGCCGCTGTTTTGCGCTTTGCTTTGGCGCGGCATAAGTATAAAAACCACCCGCGCACATTGTCATGACACCGCCCGCCGCCGTTGCCGTCCAGCCCCTCAGCGGTTTCGAAAAACTGCTGGGCTACAAGGTGCCCGGCCCGATGCAAGAGAAGATCGGCCCCGGCTCGCTGGTGCGGATTCCCCTGCTCAACCGCATGGCGCTGGGCGTGGTCGAAAGCCTGGAAGCCCCTCCCGGTTATCCGGCGCGCAAATTAAAATACATCCGCGAAGTGGTCCAGCCCTTTCCCGTGCTGACTCCCGATCTGTTGGCCCTGGCGAAATGGATGAAAACATATTACGCGGCCAGCTCGGAATCCGTTTATGAAGCCATGATGCCAGGCGCCGTGCGCAAGGGGATGAAGGCCCAGAAGCGGGTTTTCATCCGCCTGGCCCGCCGCCTGGAAACCGCGGAATTGGAGGCATTGCGGAAGAAAGCACCCAAACAGGCCGCCATCTGCGAATGCCTCGCCGTCCAGCAGCTGCGCTCCTCCATTCCCCGGCAGACCGTCCTCAACCGGCTGCGGGCCGCCGCCTCCTCATGCGAGGCGCTGATTCAAAAAGGCATTGTCGAGGAAACCCTCGAGCCTGTCGAGCGCTGCGCTTACGACGACGAGATGGCCCAGGCCGAACATGTCCCGCACGCGGCCTTCGATCTGAACGACGAACAGCAGGCTGCCGCGGAGGACATCTGCCGCGGCCTGGATTCGGGTCAATTCAAAGTCCACCTGCTCCACGGCGTCACCGGCTCGGGCAAAACCGAAGTCTACTTCAAAGCCGTCCGCAAGGCGCTTGCATTGGGAGGCGGGGCGCTGTACCTGGTTCCGGAAGTGGCGCTGACGCCTCAAACGGCGGGGCGCCTGCGCTCGCGGCTGCAAGCCGAAAGCGGGGCGCGGGCCGCTGTATGGCACAGCCATCTGCCGGATGGTGAAAGGCTGGACGCCTGGCGCGCGCTGGCTTCCGGGGAGACCCGGGTGGTCGTCGGCGCGCGCTCGGCGGTGTTCGCTCCGGTGAAAAACCTGCGCCTTGTTATTGTGGACGAGGAGCACGAGCCGGCCTACAAACAGGATGAAACGCCGCGTTACCACGGGCGGAACGTGGCCGTCTACCGTGCCCGGCTGAACAACGCCGTGTGCGTCCTCGGATCGGCGACGCCCTCGCTCGAAAGCCTTTTCAACGCCCAACAGGGGAAATACCGCCTGAACCTGCTGACCAAACGGGTGGATGACCGCCAGCTCCCCTTCATCCATATCGTGGACATGAAGCGGGAAGTCCTGGCCCAAAAAGGCGGGGCGCGCTTCTCCCGTCTGCTGGCGGACAAGATGCGGAACCGGTTCGAGAACGGCGAGCAAACCATCCTCTTTCTCAACCGGCGGGGCTTTCACACCACTTTGCTGTGCCCGGAATGCGGCCACGCGGCGGAGTGCGGCCATTGCAGCCTGACCCTCACCCACCACCGCGCCGCCGGAGTCTTGCGCTGCCATTTGTGCGGCTCCGAGAAACCGGCCCCCGACCGCTGCCCCAAGTGCCGCTCGCGCAATATCCAGTGGAAGGGGTCCGGCACCCAGCGCATCGAGGACGCGGCCGGGAAATTCCTCCCAAAGGCCCGCATTGCCCGTGTTGACACTGACGCCATGCGGCGCAAAAACCTTCTCCGGGCTGTGCTGGGGGACTTCCGCCGGGGGAAAATTGACGTTCTTGTCGGCACTCAGATGATCGCCAAGGGGCTGGATTTCCCAAACGTGACCTTGGTTGGGCTGTTGGATGCCGATATGAGCCTGCACATTCCCGATTTCCGTTCCGCCGAACGGACCTTCCAGCTCTTGGTGCAGGTTGCGGGGCGCTCCGGCCGGGGCGACCGCGCGGGGGAGGTGGTGGTGCAGAGTTTCATCCCGCACAGCCCGGCGGTGCAATACGCCCGGCGGCAGGACTTCGAGGGCTTCAGCGAGTTGGAACTGGGCCACCGCCGCGAATACCGCTACCCGCCTTTCCGGCATCTCATTCACCACGTCTTCCGCTCAAAAAATCCCGAAAAGGCAACCTTTTACGCGGAACACTTCGCCCGGCTTGCGGAAAAAAAACTGGCCGGGGAAGGCTTGGAAATCCGCGGCCCCGCCCCCTGCCCCATCGAAAAAATCAAAGGCTGCTACCGCCTTCAGGTGTGGTATTTTACCGGGACTGTCTCGAAAACCGTTCCGAAAATCGCCGCCCTGCGCAAAGCGTTCAAAATGGACAAAGACGTGATTGACGTCCTCGACGTGGATCCGGTCAGCCTGACGTAAAGATAAAATCCGTGGAAACTTCCATAAGAGATTCCTTTCCGGAATTAAGCGCCGGCCAGTTGGACCTGTTGGCGCGGCTGGAGGAGTTGCTGCGGGAGTGGAATGAGAAAATCAATCTGGTTTCCCGGCGGGATATGCCGCATCTGCGGGAAAGACACATTATGCATTCCCTGGCGGCGGCCAAAGCGGTTTCCTTTCCCGGCGGGGCGCGCGTGCTGGACGCCGGCACGGGAGGCGGCCTGCCAGGTCTGCCGCTGGCGGTGCGCTTTCCTGAAGCTCGCTTCACGCTGGCGGACTCGGCGGGGAAAAAAATCCGGGCGGCGGAGGATATGGCGGAGCGGCTCGGCCTGAAAAACGTCACCTTCACACAGGCCCGCCTCGAAAAATTGCCCGGGCCTTATGACTTCGTTCTCGGCCGGGCCGTGGCGCCGCTGCCGGTATTTATTCCATGGATACGCGGGTGCCTGCGCTCCGGCGGCCCGCCGGAGCGTCCGCGCGGCGTCCTTTATTACAAAGGAAGCCATTACGCGGGGGAACTGCAGGCCCTCAAGCTGAAGCCGTTCCGCGTTTTTCCCCTGGCGGATTACTTCACGGGCGATTTCTTCCGGGAAAAATATCTGCTTTATCTGCGGGCCGGCGATGTCATAAAGAAGCGGCGTGGGAGACGGACTCACGGCGCTTGATTATTTCAGGCGGGCGGGTCTGGCCGCGGCCAGCCAGCTCTTTTTGCTGCTGGGGCCGCTGCTGCTGTTCGCGTTTTTGATGAATCACCTGGCGGGCTTCGTGGAAAAACGGGCCCGGCGGTGGCTGGGGCACCGGTTGTTCCTGTTTCTTTTCGGCTGGCTGGGAACCGCCGTGCACGAATTGGGCCACGCGCTGTTCTGCGTTCTATTCGGCCACCGCATTACCCGCCTGCAACTGTTCTCTTTCTCCGCGGAAAACGGCCAGCAAGGCTGCGTGGATCATTCCTACAATCCGCGCAATCCCTGGCACGTGACCGGCCAGTTTTTCATTGGCATGGGTCCGGTCATTCTCGGGGCGGCGGTGATTTTCCTGTGCGCCTGGCTGCTATTGGGCGGAGAGGCCCGCCGGCACATCAATCCGGACGTGTTTCACGGCTTCGATCCCTCGACTTGGGAGGGGATGGCCATCCTGTTGCGGAACACCTGGCGCGGGACCGCCGCTGTGACGCGGCTTTTATTCGAAGCGGAGCACCTGCGCCGGTGGCAGTTTTATCTTTTCATCTACCTGGTTTTCTCGGTTGGCAGTTCGGTCACGCTCAGCCGGGCGGATTTCAGGCAATCCGCTTACGGGCTGCTGGCGGTGGTTCTGCTGTTGTTTTTTTTCAACCTTGCGACGCTGTGGGCGGGGGGCTTCGC
>CAZYUX010000189.1:0-5197 GCA_964650745.1 uncultured Puniceicoccaceae bacterium | reverse complement strand
CTGGGCCGCGCTCATCATGTATTGGCAGGGGGGACAGGAGGCCGAGTTCAGCGTCACCACATCCACCATCACGGTTTCGCTTTTTTCGTAATCGGGCAATTCAACATCATCGAACCGGTCTTGCTCTTTCACGGAGAGGGCCTGCCGGGCCACCTCGCGCTGGTATTCGTCATGCGCCATGGCGGCGGCGGCGCGCAGGTTGGCTTCCGGGACAGCGTAAGGAAGGTCGCAACCCGGGGCGAGGATGAAGCTGTGGTTTCCGCCGATGTCCATGCAGCGCAGGACGTCCTGCTTCACGTCGTTTTCATCGCCCAACAGCAGGCTTGTGGTGAGCTTCAGGTTGCCCCCGAATGATTTGCCGTTTTCCAGAGCCAAGTCCCGCAGGTAGGCCAGATCTATGTTTTCGTCCACCGAGATATTGTCACAGTTGGTGGCGCACATGGCTTCGAGGTTGCGGGTTGCGTTGCCGCAAATAAACAACGATGCCGGCGCGCCCCGCCAGTGGATGTGCTCGAAGACTGTGTTGACCGGGCCCGTGACAAACTGCTGGAAGTGCTCCGGGCTGATCTGGCTGGTCATGGGATCCACCACGGCGATGATGTCGGCCCCGTTATCCAGGTAGAAATTCGCCGTGCGCCCCGCCACTTCCGTGCAGAAGGCCAGGAGGTTTTTAACGCCCTGCTCGTTTTCCATCATCTCGATGAATATCTCTTCACCCAGCAAATGGAGCGCCAGGGTGAAAGGGCCGGTTACAAGCCCGTAAATGGCCACGGTGTCCCCGATGACGATCCTCATGTTCCGCAGGGCTTCTTTGACGGCCGGGAAGCGGCCCTTGGCGGCGTCAAACTTGGGCAGCGCGGAGGGGTCCGGCCCTTTTCCCGCCAGCGGATGCGAGACCACCGCCGGGGGCGAATCGTCCGCCCATTTTAACTCGCAGTCCAAGGCCTCCGCTTCCATCTGCAAGTCGAACACCACCGGCAGGCCGTCCGGCTTGTAAAGAGCGTCCGCCCGGAGCAGGCCGTTGACGATGTTTTTGTGAGATTGCAGGTATTCGCTGGCGGTGAGGCCGAGCAGCCGCCCGCCATGGACGCCCACGAAGGGCACCCATGCCGGGCGCGGCGTGGCGTGTCCCTGCAAGGCTTCAAAAAGCAGTTGTTTCCCGGTCATTTATATGGATTATTGTGAATAAGGTTGGACTTTTGGAGGAAAAGGATAAACTGAAAAGTTTGCTTATTCGAAGATTGAAGAATGAAAGGCAACACGAAATCCGGTCTTTCCGCGGAAAAGTGACAAGGCCGCGAAGGCACCCGTCGGAAATCGTATAAGAAAGGGCGGCATTATGGCGAATTTGGCAATCCGAATTTCAACCCCGGACGGAGACAAAGAAATTCTTCCGGCAGCCGGATATCAGAAAGAAAATCTGGCCGCTGTTCTGGCGCGGCACGGTTACGCGCTCAACACCCGTTGCGGGGGTCTGGGCCTGTGCCGGGGCTGTCTGGTGCATTTGACGGAGGGAGCGGTGGCCGAGGAAGGGCGGCGTGTCCAGGCGCCCGCCACCATCCGGCCCTGTTGTTCACGCCCGCTGGATGAAGGACGTTTGGGCATCGAGATTCCCGCCCGTTCTTTGCTTGCCCACACCCCGTTAGTCGTGGGGGAGTTTCAATTGCGCTCGCCCTTGTCATACCGTCCGCTGGCCGAGCCTTCACCAGGGAAAAAAGACTTGGGCCTGGCCTTCGACATCGGCACCACAACCGTTGTCGCCCTCCTTGTGGATTTAAACACCGGGGGGATGCTGGCCCGGGCCAGCGCTTACAACGCCCAAATCCGCTATGGGGAGGACGTGCTCTCACGCATCCGGTTATGTTCCGCATCCCCGGCGGGTCTGGCCAATTTGCGCGAAGCCGCGGTTCGGGAGACACTGGCGCCGTTAATCCGCGAAGTTTGCAAAAGCGCGCAGGTTGACCCGGCTCGCCTGGCCGCCGCCACTGCCGCCGGCAACACCACCATGCTCCATCTCCTGGCCGGAGAGGATCCCTCGCCGATGGGCGTCATCCCTTTCAGGCCCGTTTTTCTGGAGCGCCGGATACTTTCCGCGGAGAGCATCGGCCTTGGCGGGACCGGCGCGGGTGAAGATGGCGCCTGTTTTCCCGGAGATTTGGAAATTCATTTGCTGCCCGGCATCAGCGCTTATGTGGGGGCTGACCTGACCGCCGGGCTTCACGCGTCGGGCTTGCTGGAGTATGAGGGCACGGCGGTGCTCCTGGATGTGGGCACCAACGGCGAAATCATTTTGAAACACGAGGGGCGGCTGATCGCCTGCGCCACCGCCGCGGGCCCCGCCTTTGAAGGCCGGGGGTTGTCTTGCGGAATGCGGGCCGCCACCGGCGCGGTGGATGAAATCGTCCTGGAAGGGCAGCCGCCGGCGGCGCGGTTGCGCGTGATCGGGAAGGAAAACGCATCCCGGCCTTTGGGCTTGTGCGGTTCGGCTTATGTGGACTTTCTCGCGGAAGGAAGACGGGCCGGTCTGCTTAATGAATTCGGGCGCTTCGAAGACAAAGCTTATCAAAGTCTTCCGCAAGAATCGCGGCGGAACGGGGGCGGCAGGGCATTCTTTTTGCGGCCCGGGGTTCCGTCCTTCAAGTCACTCGCCGTGACGGAAGCCGACATCGCTTCTTTGCTCAAGGCCAAAGCGGCTGTTGCCTCGGGGCTTCTCACGCTTCTGCGGCGGCAAGGGCTGGCTCCAAGCGAAATCGGGAAACTCTGTCTTGCGGGCGGATTCGGCCGCCGGGTGAAGCTGACCAACGCCATCGCCTGCGGGCTTCTCCCCGGTTTCCATCCCGGACAAGTCGAAGTCGCGGGCAACACCTCTCTTGGCGGCGCGTATGCGGCCCTTATGGACCGGTCCGCGTGGGGCCGCATGGAATCCATCCGCGGCATGGCCGAAATCGTCGAATTAAACCTCGACCCCGCATTCGAGGACCTTTACATTGATCAGATGACTTTACCGTAGACAGGCTTCCCTCTTGCGTCCGGTTTTATCAGATGATGTTCCAAATGCGCCTTTTTTTCCTGAACTGAAAACCCGCCATTCCACAGACAAACCATGAAAAACAAAAAGTCGTTTTCCGCTGTCCGCCAAGCTTTTCGGCTTGTTTTGGTTTTAATTGTTCCGGCCTTCTTCGCTTTCGGGGAAGACTTCTACAGCTGGCCGCCGCACCCGTCTCTGCCCGCAGGCCCGGACGCCGTCTATTTCGACTGGACGCCTTTGGAAAATGATCCCCACGGCGGAGACGCCGTTTTGGACTTGCGTTACCTTAACGAAGCCGTGGCCGGTCAGGACGGCTGGGTCTGTCGGGAAGGGGATAAATTTCACCTCGCCAATGGGGAGGCGGCGCGCTTCTGGAGCGTCAACATCGGCGGGAACCACGATCTGGAGGTTCTGCGGGCTCAGGCCCGGTGCCTGGCCAAGCGGGGCGTCAACATGGCCCGCGTCCACGGCCCTTACAAATCGCTCGTGGATCAGGAGTCAGACAATATAAACGACGTGGACATGAGCGTGGTGGATCAGATGCACAAGGTGGTGGCGGCGATGAAAGAAGAGGGCATCTACACGTTTGTCTCGAACACGTTTTATATCATTACCATGACGGTGCGGGCGGAATGGAACGTCCTTGGATATACCCAGGAGTGGCTTGACGCCAATCCCGGCAAACAAGTTCCCTTCGGGCTGATTTTTTTCGATGAAACGCTGCGCAATGCCTACCGCAACTGGCTCACGGTGCTGATGACCACTCCCAACCCCTATGAGGCCAGTCAAACGCCCCTGGCTGAAGACACCTCCGTGGCCATCGTGGAGCTTCTCAACGAGGAAAACGTTTTTTTCAACACCTTCGATCCCGCCCGCTGGCCGGAAGAGCAGCGCCGGGACATCTTCCACCGCTTCTTCACATGGGTGGGCGAAAAACACCTCGACCCGGAGGATCCCGAAGACACGATTGAGGCGGCGGCGGAACGCGCTTATAAAAATGTGTGGGGCGGGCTGGGTCTCGCGCAGGACGATCTCGAACAGGAACTCTTTGCCCTGCAAGACGCCGCCCGGATGGCGCTGAACCCGGGCCGGCTGGCGGCCCGCATGGCCGACCAGCTCGAGTTTCTCGCCGGCGTCCAGCGCGATTTCTTCGCGGAAATGACGGAGCTGCTCCGCGGCTTCGGCTATGAGGCCGCGGTTTCGGCCACCAACTGGAAGACGGCCAACGACAAGGTTCTGCTCGATCTGGAATTTCACACTTACACCGCCGGGGACGTCATTGACTCCCACAACTATTTCAGTCCGGCGGCCGAGGTGACGGAGCTGAAATACCGGGTGTCGGCGGGCGATCAGTTTGTCAGCTTCCCTTTTGTGGCAAATCCCCGGCGTGGGCCGGTCACGGTCAAGCAAGTGAAAGACTATCCCTTTTCGATTTCCGAAAGCACTTGGGTCAATTACAATCCAGCCGCCGCCGAAGGTCCCCTCACCGTGGCCGCTTATCTGTCCCTGGCGGACGCCGACCACTGGACGTGGTTCGCTCTCGGGCCAACGTGCTGGGCGGACGCCGTCAACAAGTGGCCCGTTGGCAGCCCGTCCATCATGGGCCAGTTTCCCGGCGCGGCGCTGCTTTACCGGCGCGGCGATGTCGCGGAAGCGCCCGTGGTCGTCTCCGAAGGCCGCACCTTGCGGTCATTATACGAGCATGAGACGGCCATCATCATGCCGGGCCACGGTTTCGACCCCACGCGCGACGACCCCGACACCTACGATGGCGACCCCCTCATGGGTCCCGGCGCGGTGGACGCCCTGGCCATGCTGGCCGGCAAGGCGGAGCTGAACTACGAAACCGACGACGACTTCGTGTCGCCCTTGATAGATGACCTCATAGACATTGAAGCGGGCGCCGTCACCTCCGTCACCGGCCAGATGACCACCGACTGGAACAGCGGCGTCATGAAAATTGACACCCCCCTCAGCCAGGGCGCCACCGGCTTCCTCAAGGAGCACGGCGAGTTTGATTTAACAAATGTGGCCATCCGTTCCAATAACGGTTTCGGGGCCGTCCTGGCTATCTCGCTGGACGGCATGCCCCTGTCCCAGTCCGCAAAAATTCTTCTGCAAACCGGGACTCACGACCAGCCCGCCGGCTTTGAAACGTCATTTGTCGAG
>CAZYUX010000188.1:0-5251 GCA_964650745.1 uncultured Puniceicoccaceae bacterium | reverse complement strand
TTTGGTACGGGCTGTGCGGCGGGCCCCAGCTCAAACAAAGAAAAAACGGCCGCGCCGTGCCGCGCGCGCGCAGCCAGGCGGCGGCATCACTTGTCTGGGCCGCGGCGTCATAGCCTTCCCACACACGCTCCTCGTCCGCGTCTCCCGCATAGTAATACGACTCGTTATAACGGTGGGAGCACTCGAGGACCTTCCAGTAATCGAAGCCGTGACGGCGCTCCGGCGGGATGTATGCCATGCGCCCGTGCCCGTCGACATGCCATTTGCCGATGTAGGCGGTGTCGTAGCCCGCCGCCTTGAAGGTTTTTCCGATCGTGGGCAGACCGGGATCCAGCGGCGCGTCATTCAGAAACAGGCCGTGGCGGTCCGGATTCAATCCGGTCAAGAAAGAAGCCCGCCACGGCGTGCACACCGGGCAGGAGGCAATGGCATGCGGCATGCGGACAGCTCCGGCGGCGAACCGGTCCAGACACGGCGTCCGCGCTTCTCCATTGCCCGAGAAACCCGCGGCTTGCGCCCGCCACTGGTCCGCCAACACAAACAAAATATTTGGATGCGATCGCCTCATAAAGTGATTTTCCAGGCTGCCGTTAAACTGAAACGCCCGCGGCACTTGTCAAGCGGCGCTGTCATCCGCCCTTGAACAATCGAGGAATCTGCGGCGCAACGGAACAAAAAGGATAGTGGAAATGCCGATGAGGAGACAGCCAGTCCAGCCCGCGAAAACAGGCGATGTCTCACGAAGCAGAAAATAGCCGATAAAAGGCGCGAGGGCGCCGCGCGCGCCGGTCAGGCCGCTGTGCACGCTCATGTAAGCGGAGGTTTTCTCCGGCGGAGCGACTTTCGTCACCCATAAAGTCCACATGATGTTGCCTCCCCCGAAGGCCAGGCCCAGGATGGCGTTGGCCAGCCCCATCAGCCAAAGATTTGTTGTGAAAAAGAAAAGGGCGAGCGAGAGAAAAAAGAGGCTGTTGATCAGGATGCGGATAGTGAGGAAATTCCAGCGGTCGAAGAAGATCCCCCAAAAACGGATGGACAGGAGCCGCATGACCATGGGGACGACGCCTATAATCAGACCCGCGTTCGTTGCTGGCGTTGATGCCGAACGCGGGATTGGCAAGGTATTCCACCCGCAGCGGCATCGTCAGCAGATTTCCCAGGCCCATGATGAACCAGCTCGCCAGCACCGCCCCGAATGTTTTGTCTTTCCAGGCGAGGCTGATGCTTTCCCATGGATTGCGCGCGGCAATGCGGGTCATCGGACTGGTTGGCATTCGCAGCATCGCCACGGCGCTCATCAGGACCGCCGTTCCCGTGAGAACGAACACAATTTTCCAATAGCTCAAATCGAGATCCAGCAGCCATCCTCCAGCGTAAGAAACCGCGGCCCCAACCAGCGAAACCAGAAGAAAAGTGGCGGAAAACAGCGCGCCGCGATGCCGCTCGTTGTAGTTGCTGGCATAGATATGCGTCATCAAGGGTATCCATTGCGCTGACACAATCTGGGCCCCCGCGGCAAGTCCAAGGTAAATAAACAAATTGGATGCGAAAGCGGACGCGATCAATGCGCACCCCGTCACGGCGGCATAAACAGCGCCCAGCAGGCCCATCCGGACGCGCCTGCCCGCCGTCAAAGCGAGCGTCAGGGGAGTGAGCAGCATGCCCATGAAGACGGACGCCGGCAGGAAAGCCTTTATCAAATCGGGGGCATGGAATACGCGGATGGCGACAAGCAACAGGAAAGTGTTGCGCAAAGCGTCGAGCGCGCCCTGCCCGGCGCCCCGCGCCGTGTCCCACCGGAAAGTCGCCCGGGTCCGGTTCTCCGGTGTTTCCATCCTCCCATGCTCATCCCCGCCCCTCCAATGGGCAACTCAATAAACCCGGATGCCCCGGCTCCGGGTTGCGAAATCATTCCCGGCTCCAGTCAAGCATTCGTTTAATCGGCTCATACGCCGCCCGGCGCAAATCCTCGTGCATTTCGATGCGCGGCTTCAGGTTTTTCAGCGCCTCGCGGGCTTTTTCCAATGTGTTCATTTTCATGTAGCGGCACTCGTTGCACATGCACTCCTCCGTCGGCCCGGCGATGAAAATCTTTTCGGGAACCTCGTCGTGGAGCCGGTGGAGCATACCCGACTCCGTAACCACGATGATTTCTTTCGCCGGGTTTTCTTTGGCGAACCGGATCATGCCTTCGGTGCTGCACACGTGATCGGCCATATAACGCACGGCGGCGTTGCACTCCGGGTGGGCAACCACCGGCGCTTCCGGTTTCCACGCCTTGATTTTTTGTATCGTCCGCAGTGTGAAAAGCACGTGGATGTAACAGCTGCCCGGCCATATTTGCATCTTGCGCCCCGTCTTTTCCATCACCCACTGACCCAGGTTCTGGTCCGGCACGAACAGGATTTCGCGGTCCCCTGGCGCTTTATTGACGATCTTGACGGCGTTGCCGCTCGTGCAGATGACGTCCGAGAGCGCCTTCACCGCGGCAGAACAGTTGATGTAGGCCACCACGTAAATGTCCGGGTGCTCCTCGCGGTAAGCGCGGAGTTTCTCCGGCGGGCAGGCGTCCGAAAGCGAGCACCCCGCTTTCAGGTCGGGCAACACGACCGTCTTGCCGGGATTGACGATTTTCGCCGTCTCCGCCATGAAATGCACCCCGCAGAACAGGATCACGTCCGCCTCGGTTTCGGCGGCTTTGTAGGCCAGCCCCAGGGAGTCTCCCCGGAAATCCGCGATGCGCTGTATTTCCGGCACCTGGTAATTGTGCGCCAAAAGCACGGCGTTGCGCCCGCGCTTGAGCGCCAGCACTTCTTCCTGCAGCGGTGTCGGCGGTTTCGGCCCGTCTTTTTCAGGCCCAGCCATCACAGGTTCCCTTTTCCTTTTATCCGCTAATTCCATTTTTATAACATCGCCAAACTTCCGCGTCCCGTCAACTCCGGGCCGGGATTTGGCGCAACCAGCTTGCCGGGATCTGAATTGCGAACTTGTTTTCGGCGCGGGAACAGGTAGGATGCGGAAATGGAAAAAAAGCCCGGCAGCGCGGAAACGGCGCCGCGTTTGACCGTCATCATCCCGCTTTACAACGAGGAAGGACTGTTCGCCGAGCTGGAACGGCGGCTGGCCGCGGCGCTGGATTCCATCGGAAACATCCGCTGGCGGGTGCTGTTCGTCAATGACGGCAGCTCGGACCGCACGGGGGAAATGCTGGAGGCGCGCAGCTCCCGGGATCCGCGTTTTCAATACATTGAGCTGTCCCGCAATTTCGGCCACCAGGCCGCCATTGCGGCTGGCCTTGCCGAAGCCGAAGGGGACGACGCGGCCGTGATCATGGACGGGGACCTGGAGGACCCGCCGGAGGTGATTCCGGAACTGGTGGCGGCCTGGAGAGCCGGCGGGCAAGTGGTGCGGGCGGAGCGGCGCTCGCGGCATGAGAAGGGTTTGCGGCGCCTGGGTTTCTTTGCCTTTCATAAATTCTTCAGGTATTTTTCCAAAATTCCCATTCCCGCCCAAAGCGGCGTGTTCGGGCTGCTGGACGGGAAAGCGGTCCGCCATATCAACCGCCTCGCGGAACGCCACCGCTTTTTTCCCGGCTTGCGGGCGTGGCTGGGATTCGATCAGCGCGCCGTTTACTATGACCGCGGGCGGCGCGGCGCGGGCCGGCCCAAGCAAAACCTCCGGCGTCTCATCCGGTATGCGATGGACGCGCTTTTCAGCTTTTCCTATGTTCCGCTTCGGGTATTTACAGCCGCCGGGATCTTCATCAGTTTTTGCGGATTTTCCCTGGGCTTCTTTTTCGCCATACGGCGGCTGCTGGGAGTGGAAACGGCTGACATCGGTTTCACCACCACTGTGACCTTGATTCTTTTTCTGGGCGGCGTGCAGCTTATCGGCATCGGTATCATCGGGGAATACCTGGGCCGGGTATACGACGAGGTGAAACGGCGCCCGTTGTATATCATAAAAAGGAGGCGCGCCGGAGAGGGCGAAAACAAGCCCCTATGACATCGCGCCCGACGGACTTCACGTGCGGCGGCGCGGCGGCCCAGCCCCGGCGGCTGTGGATTATCGCGGCCGCCGGCTTGTTTGTTGTGAGCGCGATTTACGGGTGGGAGGAGCTCTTCTCCCTATACACCACCGCCGATGACGAAGGCTACGTCCTTTTTTCTCTGAAAAACTACAAGGAGCACGGCGGTCTGTACGACAGGGTTTACAGCCAATACGGCCCCTTTTTCTTTCTTTTTTTTGACGGCGTGACTTCGTTTTTCAATCTCCCGGTGACTCACGAGACGGCGCGTTTTCTGACCCTTGGGATGTGGCTGCTTGCCGCTTTTTTATGCGCCCGAACCGTTTGCTGTCTGACCCGGAGCCACGTGTGGGGAATCGCCGCCTTTTGCGGGCACATGTTATACACTTACAAGACCATGATTGACCCGATGCATCCGGGGCATCTCATCGCGGTTCTGTTAGCTCTTGCGGTCTATCTGGCGGCGCGTTTTCCCCCGCCTGAACGGCCAGGGTTCCTCCCCGCCGCGCTTGGATTGTTGACCGCGTGCCTGCTGATGACGAAGATCAACGCGGGAGTGTTTTTCCTCGCCGCCGTGATGCTCTGGGCGGCGGCCTTCGGCCCGCAGGCAGGCTTGTTCCGGGCAGCCCGGATGCTGGCTTATCCCCTGCTGTTTTTATTTCCTTTCGCCTTGATGTATAAAATGCTGGACCGGCCGGAGTATCAGGTTTTCGCCGCGACCGTGGCGCTTTCCGGCCTGCCTGTGTTCGCGGTTGTCCGCCGGGAGGTGCGCCCGCTTTTCCGCTGGCGGGACGTTTGGATTTACACCGGCGCCATGGGCGCGGGGCTGCTGGTTATCGGGGGGTTGATCATGTGCTCCGGAACGTCTTTGGCCGGGCTTTTTGAAGGAGTGGCGCTGCGGCCTTTGAACCAGCCTGAAGTTTACTGGGCGGCGCCGGATTGGGGATGGATTTATGCGGGAACGGCTCTAACAGGATTGGCGCTTTATTTTTTCCTCGACAGGAAAAAACGGGAAAGGCAGGCCGCCGCGGTCTTTTGGCCGCTGATCATATTGAAATTAGGTTTCGGTTTTTTGTTTTTAGCGCGGTTTTTCAACATCAAGGGACTGCTTCCCTCCGGAGCTTTGCTTCCAGTTGCGTTATGGGTGTTTCTCATGCCCCTGCCGGGCTGGAATTCACCGCTGCCAGGCCGTGCCGGCCCCGCTTTCCTGGGATTGTCCCAGCA
>CAZYUX010000187.1:0-5265 GCA_964650745.1 uncultured Puniceicoccaceae bacterium | reverse complement strand
TCTGCGTCGGGTAGCCCAGACGCTCCCCGGCATGAGCGCCTATCGGCCCGATGTCCGTAATAACGTCAACGATAGGATAACCCCCGTTTTCCATGAGATAACGTTTGAAACGCGGGATCTTCCCTTTGGCCGGCCATAAAATAAGCCCGTGCTTTTCCAGTAAATCCAACTTTTGCTGGACCGTTAGTTTGAGAGCTTTCTTCCCAAATTGTTCCTCGATGATCCGGTTGGGCGCCGCCCAGTGCCGGCCCGCTTCCGTTGGATCAATTCCTTTCCATGGTTTTCCCGACGCGCCTTTCCTGATCCCCGCGCCGGTTAAATCAACACTCTGGTATCTGCCACTGGCGTCCGAATGCCGGTAAAACCCTTGTATGTATTTTTCGCTGTATCCTTGCAACTCACGGTTCCAAACATGCGGTTCCTGTTTCCGATAATAGAAAAGCGTATCATGAACCGGACCCCAACGGCGGGAGCCGGAATGGGCAAAAGTTCTTTTCCAAGTTATTTCATTGAGGAAGTTCCTCGGCCCGAAGACGCAGTCGAGGATGAGTTTTAGGTAGTGGGAGGCGGTGGGGTCGCAGTGCAGATAAAGGGAGCCGGTGGGCTTGAGGACGCGGTGGAGCTCGAGCAGACGCGGGGCCATCATGACCAGGTAGGCGGTGACTTCGTTGCGCCCGAGGGTGTTGATGAAGCCCTCCATGAGGGCGCTCAGTTTCTCGTTGTGGCAGTTCTCGATGAACTCAGCGTAAGCCCTTTCTGACCAGTGCCAGGAGTCGGTAAAGGCCCGGATTTGCCCCTCGGACGGCTCCCCGCTTTGCTCCTTGAAGAGGATGTTGTAGTCGGCCTTCGAGTTGAACGGCGGGTCGAGGTAAATCAGGTCAACGGCTTCATCCGAAAAGTGCTCCCGAAGGATCCCCAGGTTGTCCCCGTAATAGAGGGCGTTGTCCATGGCGTTAAGAAAAGAGCCTTTTCTTGTTGAGGGCAACCTTTAGTTGCCGCCGCCGGAATCATGTTGATTCGCCCGGCGGCTGGCCGTTTCCGGGGGAATCTTTGTTTTCGAAGGCGGGCGGCGGACTGGCTGCGGGCGGGAGAAGCAGGCTGGCGCGCCGGATTCGCCTAATCTACCACACGCTACTCAAAAAGCAGGCAAAAAAGCCGGTTTTTTTGGATGCGGCTATTATTTGCAAACTTGGTGGAGCTGAGGGGATTTGAACCCCTGACTTCCACATTGCGAACGTGGCGCTCTTCCAGCTGAGCTACAGCCCCAAATTGCTTAAAATTAATAACTTGCGAAATATATTTGAAAAATTCAGACAACCGCCACAACAGCTGATTTTTGCCGTTTCCGGCCTTTTTTCATGCCGCTTTCTGCTGCCGTCATCTTCAAAAAATGTTGAATTCGCTGAATTTTCAAGGGCAGGTTATCCTCCTTGCCTTGGAATGGCAAGTTGAAAAAACCGCCGCTGTTTCAAGCGGTCAAAGAATTTTTCAATTCGGCCATTTCGGCAAGCCCGTGTCACAGACTTTGGCAATCGGCAGGTTGTCCTTCCTGGTTGCCTGGGGTTTCCGCCGGGACAAGTCCGCTCTCCTGCAAGATTTGCATAATTGTTTATGATGGAGGGTGCGGCCTATTGAAAGACTTTGCCCGTTTCAGCGGGGGCGGTTCGTTTTCGTATTGTCGGCAGGTTTCAGTAACAAGACGCGCCCGTTCAAGGCACACCGAGTCTTCGGCTTCAAAAATGTTTTGCCGCACCCTTGCCAATAAATGTCTCACAAAGTAAATTCTGGCGTATCCGCCTATTGTTGCAAAGAATTTTTGTGGAGTGACAGGACAGCGTTTTTTCTGGGGGTGGCGGCGGCGTGATAGGAGGATGGGGTGTCCTTGCCGGAGAGGAAGGCAAGGCCGGCTTGGGCGAGGAGAATTTTCAATTCCTCGATGGGGGGCAGGAGATGATCGCGGATGGCGGGATCACCCCGCCGGTGGCGGTGGTTGACGTGCTGGCGGCCGGAAAGGTGGCAGATCCAAAGCTGGCCGTCCGGCTTAAGGCTGGCCGCGAATTTCCGCAGAGTTGCCTTGGGCCGCAACAGGTGCGGGAAAACGTGCAGGCAGATGATCCGGTCGAACCAGGATTGGGGGCAGATCATGTTTTCCACGGCGCCGTGAATGAAGCGGACATTGGGCGGAAGTTTTTGCGAGCGGGCGGAATGGAGCATTTCGAGGGAGATGTCACAGGCCGCGACTTCACCCGCCGGGCCGGCGTGTTCGGCCAGAAGGCGGGTCAAGCGGCCTGTGCCGCAGCCAGGCTCGAGAATGCGGTGGCCGGGCCGGATATCCCATAAGTCGAGGAACCGGCGCAACAGAGCCATTTGTTCATCGCTGAAACATTGCCAGGATGCGTCAGCGGCCAAACTGTCAAAAAAGGCGGCTTGAAGTGTTTCCGGGTTTGGATCTTTTTTGGCGGTGTTGCGCATGTCAATTTTATCCCGGCATCCTCCGGTTTGCTTAAAACTTTATATTCAAACCGGCGGTCCAGGTCAAGCCCGGCATGAGATAACCGGGGCGGTGTTCGTATTTTTCGTCGCCGATGTTTTCCACGGCCAGGAAAATTTCGGCGCGTCCCGGCGGGTCGCGGAGCAGGTAAGTCAGCCGGGCGTTGGCTAAAAAGTAGTCCTCAACTTTTTGCTGGGGAACCGGCGAGGGGGCGCGTGGGTTGATGACGTATTGCTCGCCAACGTATTGAACGTCCCCTTCGATCTTGATTTTTTCATGTGGTTTCCATGTCAGACCCAGCACGGCGGAAGCGTCCGGCAGATCGGGAGTGTCGTCCGGGCTGGCGCTGTTCAGGGAAAGACCGGCAAAAATGTCTAAATTGTCCCATGGGCTGGCGGAGACATTCAGTTCCGCTCCTTTGGTGATGTAGTCTTTTATGTTTTCGTAGTGGAAAGGCGGGGCGACGACGCGGAAGGCGCCGTCCGTTTCAGCGTAAAAGAGGCTGGCGCTGACCAGGAGACTGTCCGTGAGCCGGCCCGACACGCCGATTTCCATGTGTTCAAGAGTTTCCGCGGTCAGATCTTTCCAGTCATCTCCCAGAAATTGAGGGTAAAGGACGGTGACAAAGACGCCGGGATAGTTATAGGCGCGGGCGGCCTGGGCATACGCCGTGAATCCGCGTGTTTCCGCCGTCAGACCGGCTTGATACCCCCATTCGTTGCCGAAATAGCGGCTCATGTTGTAGCGGCAGCCGGCGGAAGGCGTCAGTTTGATATCGCCGCCGAAAGTGTGGCTGATGAGCGCGTAAGGCGCTGTATCGCGGAAGGTGATTTCGCGGTGTGTCGTGTTGTTGGCGGGAAGGTTCGGGTAAACGTCTCTGGCTTGACCGCCGTGGAAAAAGTGATCCATTCCGGCGGTAATGGAGCCATTCTCCCACGGCTTGATGATTTCCTGAAGGCGCAGGCCGTAATTCGAAAAATCGGAGTAATTGTCGAAAAAATCGCCCGCAGCGCCAGCTTTGGCGTCCCACTGTCGCCATTTGGTTTCACCCTCCTCCTGGTGGAGTTTCAGAAATCCGCGCGCGTTGGCGAATTGGTGGCCGAGTGTGAGAATGAAAAATTCGCTTTCCGTGTCGTAGCGTTCCGGAACGGGAGTCATGGGCAGATGTTCCGCGCCGGGGTCCAGGGCCATGCCGGTGGTGGCGTTGGCCAGCAGGGACACGCTCCAGTGCCTGCTCAATTCGTATCCAATTCTTGCGTACAGATTATCCGTGCGGCCATCGGCCCGGCAGCGGTGGCCTTCGCTCTGGCGGTGGCTGGCGAGGATATAGTGGTCCGCCGGCCCCATCTGGCCGCCGTTTTCGGCTTTGGCCGTCCAGGTTTCGTGCGAACCGGCGGAAACCAGCAGGCCGGCGCTCATGCCTTCGTCCCGCTGTTGTTTCGGAATCAGGTTGACCACTCCGAACGCCATGTTGCCGAAGAGCGCCGGCTGGGGACTTTTGTGGACCTCGATGCGGCTGGCAAGGTCAACCGAAAGCATGTCGAGCAGCGGGTGCGTCCAGACGCCGTTGAAGCGCGGAACACCGTCAATCCGCGTGCTGATGGAGGCGCCGGGCCGTCCGGCGCCGCGGCCCCGGATGAAAACCGCGCCGCCCTCGGCGCCGCCGAAAGCGCCCACTTGGTTAAACCGCGCCACGCTGATGCCGGGAAGGCGGCGCAGCGCGGCGGAGAGGTCGCTGGCGTTCATAGCCTCGATTTGCGTTTGCGTCACCAGGTCAATTTTTTCGCCCCCGGCGCGGATAACGGAGGCGTCGAGTATGGGCATGCCCGTGACGACGTATTCTTCGAGTTCGACGATGCTTTCCTCCGCCGGCGCGGGCGGCCGCCCCTGGCACGGAACCGCCGGCGCGGTGAGCAAAGCCGCGAGCAGAGCGGGAATGATGTTTTTATTTTTCGGATTCATGTTGTGAATGGCGATGGGTTTGTTCCAAATCTTTGTCCGCGGTGGTCAAGTGCAGCCTGCCTGTTTTGATGCCGCGCACGGCCAGCAGTTCGTCCGCCAGTTTTTTCAGCTTTCGGCCCGGCCCGCGCACCAGCAGAACTTCAAGGCAGAGCGGATGATCCAGATGCACGTGAGTGTTGGCGATGATGAGGCCGAGGTGTTTGTGCTGCGCGTCTGTCAGGCGCTTCTGTATGCCGTGTTTATGATGGTCGAATACAAGGGAGATGGTTCCGACCAGCGGGGTGTTGCCCCAGTCCCGCTCGTGTTCGGCCAGCTCCCGGCGGACGATTTCGGCGATGGCCTGGGAGCGGCTGTCAAACCCCCGTTTCCGGACCATCCGGTCGAGCTGCCGGAGCAGCCCCTGGGGCAGCGAAATGCTGAAGCGGCGGATTTTGCTTTCGCGCGGGTTCATGGTGTTAATTTTTTGAAGTTTGGTAACACCACGGCGCCCTGTCAAGGCGGGAAATTAAAAAAACAAGGACTTTGGCCGGCCTTTTCAGGCGCGGCCGGTTTTCATCAAACCGGGATTGAAAAATCCGGCGGACTGGTTCGTAATAGGGGAAGGCGATGAAAGGCAAGAAGGACAGTCCGGGCCGTCTGGCGCTGCCGCACGTGCGGCGGCTTCACGGCTACACGCCGGGAATGCAGCCGGAAGGGGAGGGCTGGGTTAAACTCAACACCAATGAGAATCCATACCCGCCAAGCCCGCGTGTTGGCGCGGCCATCCGGCGGGAGCTGTCCCGGCTGCGCCTTTATCCCAACCCGGCCAGCCA
>CAZYUX010000186.1:0-5304 GCA_964650745.1 uncultured Puniceicoccaceae bacterium | reverse complement strand
TCTCGCGCTCGATCAGGGCGCTTTGTTCTTTTTCCAGGGTTTTCTTGCGCTGCTCGAATTCGGCCTGGGTTTTCTTTAACTCCTTTTCGCGTTCAGCCAGATCGGTTTCAAGTTCTTTGATCCGTTGCTGGCCGCCGGCCGTTTCCCGCGCCGTTTCCTCGATGCTTTTTTCGCGTTCCCGAAGAGATTCTTCCGCTTGCCGGATTTCGAGTTCCCGGGCGCCGAGAGCCGCTTCTTTTTCGCCCAATGCGGCCTCGGTTTCCTCGATGGATTTGCCGCTTTTCTGCAAAGACTCCTGCGTTTGGAGAAATATCTCCTCGCGCTGGCGCAGGTACTCCTCTTTCACATCGAGGGCGTTTTCGCGCTCCTTGATCTGGTCTTCCTTCTGCTTGAAACCGGCGCCGAGATCTTTCAAGCCCGTTTCCCGCCGGTCCAAATCCGCGGCGTATTCGGAGAGGGCTTTTTCGCGTTCGTTCAGGTCCTCTTCCTTTGCGCCCAATGCGCTTTCCCGCGCTTCGCCATCGGCGCGGTTCTTCTGGATTTCCTGTTCGGTTTGCCGGAGGGAGCGCTCCTTTTCTTTCAGGGCTGCGTCCTTTTCTTCCAAGGATTGTCCGCGCTCCCGCAAGCGCGCGTCCATCCGCTCCAGCGACTCCTCCTTTCCGTCCGCAGTGTTTTCCCGCCGCTGAAGCTCTTCCCGGGCCTGTTCGATTTTTTCCCGCAGTTCCTCGTTTCGCGTCTCGCCCTTTTTCAGTTCCTCTTCCCGGCGCGACAGGTCCTGCCCGGTTTGGGCAATGTTTTTTTCGCGCTGGTCCAGCGCTTCTTTCTGCTGGCGGAGATCCTCTCTCGAAGTGTCGAGAGCGCGGATGTTCTCAATGTGCCCGTTTTCTTTTTCTTGAAGTTCTTGCTCGCGCTCCTTGAGGCTGGCTTCAAGTTCACGCAGTAAATTTTCCTGTTCGTTTAACGCCGCCTCGCGCCGGTTGAGGCTTTCCCCGGTTTGCCGGGTGTTTTCGGCGGAGGCCTCGAGGGCCTGTTCATCAGCCTGCAAGGTTCGCTCGCGTTCCTGGAGGACGTTTTCGCGCTCGCGCAGAGCTTCTTCGCGCCGGGCGGCGCCTTCCTCGCGCTGGTCCAGCAATTTTTGGGCTTCTTCTTGGGCGCGGGCTTTCTCTTCCGCCTGGGCCTCCTGTCCGGCCAGCGTTTGCTCGCGGTTTTGCAGGCCGCTTTCCAACTCGGCCAGAGCGTTTTCTTTTGCCGCGGTTTGTTCCTCGCGCTCTTGCAATGCCGTTTCCCGCTCGGCCAGGATGTTTTCTTTTTCGGCGGCCGATGACTGCTGTTCCTGGAAGGTTTGGGTTTTCCCCTCCAGTTCGTTTTCCCTTTCCGCCAGAGACGCCTCCAGTTCCCGCAGGCTGGCTTCTTTTTCCTTTAAGGCGGATTCCAAATCGCCGGATGCCGCCTCGCGCCGGCGCAGGTTTTCCTCTGTCTCCTGAAGGGAACGGTCCCGTTCGGCCAGGGCGGTTTCACTTTCCGCCAATGAAGTTTCCCTCTCATGAAAACCGCTTTCCTTTTCCGCAACGGCCTGCTCATTCGCGGCAACCGATTGCTCCCGCTTCCGCAGGGATGTTTCGAGTTCCTTGAGCAGCGACTCATTTTCCGCAACGGCCGCCTCGCGCTCCTTCAGCGCGCCCTCCGTCTCCTGAACCCGGGCCTCGTTTGCCGAAACGGCTTCCTCGCGCCCGGCAAGAGCGGATTCCTTCTCCGCAACGGCCGCGGCCCGGGATTCGGCGGCCCGGGCCTTTTCCGCAAGCTCGCTTTCTTTGGCCGCAACGGCTTCCTCGCGCTCCCGCAAGGCGGCCTCGCTCCCCGCCAGCGCCTCCTCCCTCTCCTGAAAACCGCTTTCCTTCTCCGCCAGGGCCTGCTCATTCGCGGCAACCGATTGCTCCCGCTCTTGCAGGGATGTTTCAAGTTCCTTGAGCAACGACTCATTTTCCGCAACGGCCGCCTCGCGCTCCTTCAGCGCGCCCTCCGTCTCCTGAACCCGGGCCTCGTTTGCCGAAACGGCTTCCTCGCGCCCGGCAAGGGCGGATTCGCGTTTATCCAATTCCTCTCGTTTGGCGCGCAGGGATTCTTCGGTTTGCCGTTGTTTTTCCTGGCTTTCCTCCAGCAGTGACCGGCTTTCGTTCAATGAAGTTTCGCGTTCGGACAGTGAAGATTCCAGATGCTGGAGCACATCTTCCATTTCGGAGGCCAAATTCTCCCGTTCGCCTAATCCGGTTTCCGTTTCCGTTACGGTTTTTTCACGGTCCAGGAGGGCGGATTCCTTGCCGACCAGGGCCTTTTCGCGCTCTTCGAGGGCCTTTTGTGATTCTTCTAATGCGGCCCGCTTCTGGCTGATCGCTTCTTCCGCGGCCTTCAATTTTTGTTCCCGCTCCTTGATTTCCTCCCTGGCGGACTGCAAACCGGCTTCGGTCTGGCGGAGGGCGCCGGATTGTTCCGCTTCTTTTTGCGCCTCGGCGGTTTTTGCCTCAAGCGCTTTTTCGCGCTTGGTCAAATCCTCCCGGGCTTGCTTGAGAGCTTCTTCCCGCCGGTCCAGCAAAGCTTCCGACATTTTCAAGGCTTCTTCCCGGGCATCCGCGGACTTCCCGCCGGCGGTTTTCCGTTCAAGTTCCTCGAGGGCCTTGTTTTTTTCCGCCAGTTCCCTTTTAAGCCGGGCCAGCTCGGATTGCGCTTTTTTGAGCTCCGCTGGTTCGGCCCGCGCCGCAACCCGCTTTTCCGGCGGCGCGGCCGCGCTCCCGGCCCGCGCCACATCAGCCCCGGAAGGCAGAAGCCGCATTTCCCGCAAACGCTTGTTCTCCAAGCGGGTGGCGGTCAGCTCCCGGGCCAGCCGGTCTTTCGATTTCTGGCGTTCAAACATCAGAGAGGCTTCGCCGGCGCGGCGGACACCGCAACGGATGTGGCAGACAAGGGAATCCGGTAAATTATTTTATATTCCAGACACCCAAGTAATTAGAGTAAATAGAGAAATCGTCAAGACATGAAACGGGCGGCCGCCGGCGCTGTTTTTTGCCGCTTCTTTTCCCTTTTTTGTGAAAACGGAACGAGAGCCAGTCTTTTGTCAAATTTTTTTGTTGACACCATTTGAGGCGCGCGGGCAAACTGCTCCCCTTTATTTTGTGGATTCAATTTCCAGAAAAATGGGCCTGCATGGAACCCGCGCCCGAAGGAACTATAGGTCAACCCGCCGGAAGCATGGAGCGGAGGCGCCGCGCCGGGAAAAACTATTGACAGCCCTTTTCAGCCGATTACTCAACGTTAATCCTTTCCTTCTTGCTTATAAGCAATAAAACAGCCAGCCGAAAACCGGCGGATTTTCACACCTGTCAACCAATCAACCACATAAGACAACTATGAACAAAATCAAAACATCATTGGTGAGCATTATTGCGCTCGCGATGGCCTGCGCGGCGGGAACCGGATCCGCGATGGCCGCCCAAACCACCGGTATCCTGGAATACAACTACGCGATGGCCCCTTATGACGGCAGCGGAGATGATCCCGATATTGACTATACGATCGTCATTGACGGCGTCGGCTCCGAGTTGGCGTGGACTGAAGCCAAAGTCCACCGCATCCGGAAAATGGCAGCCGGAGACGCCGTCCCCAAGGCCGATTTTTCCGCCAACTGGAGGGGATTGTGGGACAGCCAGAATCTCTACCTGCTCGTGGAAGTGCGAGACGACAACGTCATCCAGGAAGACTGGCCCGAAGGCACTTTCCGGGGGACCACGACCGACGGTTACCGTTATGATTTAACCGACTGCGTGCAGGTATTCCTCGACCCCGATGACAGCAATGACAGCGGCGACGGCTCGCCGGGGCACTACTACGACTTCATGAATGACACCAACATCTTTTTCAAGGCCTATGAAGGCGGCAGCGAATTCTCCCCCCCGCTGTTCAGCCCTTACAGCGGCATTGTGAAAGCCACTGGGATAGATTACGACGTGGCTCTGACGCCCGACGGCTACTCCATGGAAATCCTCATTCCGTTCTCGAAATTCGGATTCAGCAATTTTTATCCCAGCGAAGGCTTCACTTTCGGCCTGGACATCGCCGTGACCGATGACGACACCGACGGCACCGCCGATGGTGAAAACAGCACCAACACCCTGCAATGGAATTCCGCGGAAGACAACCTGTGGAGCAACCCCGGCGCCTTTGGCGACGTGACGCTGGACGACACGCCGCCCATGACCGCAGCCGTGTATAAAACCAAACTCCCGGTCAGTGTGCCGACCAACGCGGCCGAAGACGCAACCAACATCATTGACGCGGCCTGGGACACCGCCACGGCCCGCCCGCTGGACAAAACCGTTTACGGCGCGGAAAACGAGTTCGCGACCCCGGAGGATTTCTCCTGCCAGATGAAAACCCTGTGGGACGATGAGGGCATTTACTTCCTCGTAGAAGTAACGGACGAGCTGATCACCGGCGACGCCCTGACCACGGGCGGCCCCTGGTGTGCCGAAGGCGTGGAATTCTTCTTCGACGCCAACAACTCGGGCGACACCTTCGGTTCGACGGGCCTCATGCAACAATGCCTCTATAACAATGTGGATCAATACCAGCTGGGATATCCTCTTGTTTCGGAAGGAACACCCGTGCAGGATACTCTTGTTGCCGGCGCCTGCAACAAAGGCAAAGACCTTAACGTCTCCTATTTCCGCAATATGTTCCCCTACGGCATCGGCTACCGTGACGGCGGCTGGTGGATGGAAATCATGGTCCCCTGGGACCAGGTTTTGGCATCCGGAAGCGTCCCGCCCCCGGCCAACCACGAGATCGGCCTCGAAATCGCCGTCAACGACGACGACGAAATCACCCCCGGCGTTTGCGGGCGGCAGAACCAGTTCCAATGGGCCTCGGATTTCCGCAACGCCTGGAACGCCCCCTCCGGTTTCGGCGAAGTTATCCTCTTTAACCCCGGTCCGGTGGCCGGAACCATCGCCCCCGTGCCGGACGGCCATGCCGTTGTCATTGACGGCGCGGACACTTCTCAAAACACCGATTCGCCCGAGGGCGAGCCGTGGAAATTCGCCTACTACTACCGCAACACCTACTGCGTGAACAGCGACTGCCTCTTCCTCGACCCCGAGGACACCGATTTCGACGCCCGCTGGCGGGCCATGTATGACGAGGACAACCTCTATGTCCTCGTCGAAGTCGTGGACGACGTCATCGTCACCCGCGTGGTCCCACCGGCCAACGGCGTGGAGCACGACGACAGCGTGGAGCTGTTCTTCGATCCGG
>CAZYUX010000185.1:0-5306 GCA_964650745.1 uncultured Puniceicoccaceae bacterium | reverse complement strand
CATTCGTATTTTTTGGTATTCCTGAAACCCAACGGAAAGAAGAGATGGACGGGCCTAGATGAAAGATTAGAAATCGAAGACATCAGCAGGGGCAACTCAAAGACGCCTAAGACTTCGCCTCAATTGAGCCTATTTGATTGAAAAACTCCCCAAATTGGCTAATCTCAATGACGTTGGGAAAAGATTCAGTCAATGACTTGTATCGATCTGGGACATCGAAATAGAATATCTTGTCCATCTGAGCAAGCAAGCTTTGGTAAGCAAGCCATTGGTCGGGCACGCAGATTTCTACTACTTTAAGCGACCTCGAATCCATTTTTGTTTCAGAAAATAGCACCATGATCCCTTTATACGAACCTGTACCAAATCCTGAGTCGAGAAGTCTTTGATGTGCCCATGCTTGTACCACTCTTTCCCGTGTAGACATCTTGACGGGTAGATGGATATTGGCTTTCCCTTTTCCAAGATTGAAAAGGAAATCCATTGTCATCCTAACGGCTCTTCCATGTAGCGGAAGGGAGACCTTTTTCGTGGGCTCTTTGTGAAAGGCGCGAGCGAATATATGGCCAATCAGGCATTCAAAATAGGTGGCCGGTCCCTTCTTGTTCTGTCGGTCGAAAAGTTCCATCGCCAAGCAAGGCGCTAAAGCAACCGTATAGGACATGCGCGATAATCGGCTATCTGTAATGGCGCCCTGTTCCCATGCATTCCAATGTCTCTCCATCTTCTCCACATCACGCATGAACAAGTTACGGTTTGCTGGCCGAGCCACGATGCCATTTCGCCGGTAGGAGACATACTCCTTGCCCGGAACACGAGAAACCAGATCGATGAGCTCCCCTTCTTTCTCCAAGAACTTCAGCGAGAGTGTTGCAAGACGAAGAATTGCATCGCCGGTGCTCTGTGCCCCCCAACCAGCCCGGCAAGCGTTCTTTGCCTCTTTGTAGGCCTCTCGAAGTATTGCTTGATCTGGCATAGTTTAGAATCCTCAGATGTCTTTCGTAAGTTCGGATATCGAAATGTTCAAAGCATCCGCAATTCTCTGAAGATTCTTGAGGGTCGGATTACGTTCTCCGCGTTCAATTCCGCCGACATAGGTCCGATCAAGTTCACAGAGATGCGCAAAGGATTCCTGAGACAGACCTTTTGCTGTGCGCAGCTGTCGGACCCTTTCCCCAAATTTGCGTAGTGTTTCATGCTTGCGTTTCATGGCCGTAAGTTAGCCGACTTGTGGACTTTGTGTCTACGGACTATAAGTATCATCTGCGGGGCAATCATGCCCTGGCAGATTGATCATGATGGCCTCCTATCAGCCGCCCACGCCGAGTTTGATCTTCACGAGCACGTCGGGCCGCGTGACGCCCTGGCCGAACCCGTTAAAAAGAAGCGCGGCTGGAAGCAATTTTAACCCGAATGGGCGGCGTTGGGAGGCTGCCGGGCGCGGATGGCGCGGATCAGGACTTCCGGCGGCCGGGTTTTCCTTGTTGCCATTGTCTTTTTTCCGGGTTCACTGGAGCGGCTGAGGTTTTTATGGATCTTCACGCTCTCTGCAACGGGTTGCTTGCGTATTTGTGTTTTCTGATCGTGCTGACATTCCACGAGGCGGCGCACGCTTGGGCGGCGTGTAAACTCGGGGACGACACGGCGCGCCTGCAAGGCCGTGTGTCCCTCAATCCGCTGGACCACATGGAGGTTGTGGGAACGGTGATCTTGCCGCTGCTCGGGCTTTTTTTAGGCCTTTCGGGGTCGGCGGCGGCCCGTTTTGTCATCGGCTGGGGCAAACCGGTTCCCGTGAATCCCGCCCGGCTGAAAAACCGCTCGCGTGACGGGATGCTGACCGGGCTGGCCGGCCCGGCGGCGAATGTCCTTGTGGCGTTCGCGGCGATGATGCTGGTGCGGATTGGATACGCTGTTGACTCGGAGATGCTGGCGCGCGCCGCCCTTCAGCTGGCGGTGGTCAGCCTTTTCCTCTGTTTTTTCAACATGCTGCCAATCCCGCCGCTGGACGGCTCGCATCTGGCCCGTTATATTTTCGGCTGGCGGGAGGAAACGATGATGCGCGCCGGCCAGTTCGGCATTTTCATCATCCTTCTCGCGCTGCAATTTCAACCTGTCCGGGATCTCCTGTCTTGGCTGACCTTCCATTCTGTTTACTTGATGGGCAAATTGGCGGGCCTGTAAGGCGGCGGCGCGCGGCCGGATTTTCCGGCCTCATTCGCCGCAGCCGCCGTCTTTGTAGCCGCAGGCGGGGTTGCGGCAGGCGCGGCATTTGCCGTCCTGGATGTAGGTCATCTGGCCGCATTTGGGGCAGAGGTTGGCGCTGATGTGCACGGCAGTGTCTTCCTCCTCTGGCGGCGGCGGAAAAGGCGCGTAGCTGCCGCCCGCGGCCTCCAAACGGGCCGGGCCGGAGGCAGTTTCGGCCATGATGATCTGGCCGTTTTGCAAATCAATGAGCTTGCGCCTCGGGGCGGGGAAGAGCCAGTCGAGGATGCGCATGATCAGGTCCACCAGGCTGGAGCAGGATTTGATGTCCCCGCAGCGGTCCTCGTCGCCGTCATCTCCGACGTGGGCGAAGCCGCTGGGCTCGAAGGCCATGTAACGGAAGTCGTTGAGGATTTCTTCCAGGGGGACGCCGTATTGCAGGGCCACGGAGATGGATTTGCAGTAAGCTTCGAGCAGGCCGCTGGCAAAGGTGCCGGCCTGGCCGACACGGCCGAAGATTTCGCCCGCGCTGCCGTCGGGATACACTCCCACAGTGAGGTAGCCGCGCAATGCGCCGCCGCCAATGGAAAATTTGATCGTTTGGGCCAGACGGCGGCCGCACAGACGGCGGCGCTTTGGGCGGGAGGCTTCCGCCACGATGCCGTCGAGGCTTTTCCCGGCGGCTTGGACCAGGCGTTCCCAGACCTGGCCGGGGCGGTATTTGCGGGCTTCCGGAGTGTCCACTTGGTAAACCGCGTTGGCCTTGCTGTCAGAGCGGAACAGGGCGATGCATTTGATGCCCATGCGGTGGCAGAGCACGAAGCAGTTTTTGATTTCTTCCGCGGCGGCCGAGTGGGGGAGGTTGACGGTTTTCGAGGAGGCGCCGCTGATGAATGGCTGGATGGCGCCCAGCATTCGCATGTGGCCGTCGGGGGCGATACAGCGCTTGCCGTCGCCGTTTGTTACCGAGCAGTCGAACGCCGCCAAATCGCGGGGCTGTATCCAGGGAACCTGTTCGAGGTGGTTTTTGCCGTTGAGCACGAGTTTTTCTTCCGGCTTGATGCCTGGATCGCGGGAGCGCTGGCGCAGTTGCACGATCACGTTTTCAGCTTCGGCCGGCTCGCGGCAGCCGGGGTTGATTTTGATGAACGCTTTGCGGACCGGCCCGTGATCTTCTTCCTGGATGGAATGGGTGAGGTGGCGGGCGGCTTCGGTGACGCCGCCGCAGGCAGCCACCAGACCGTCCAGCCCGGCGCACTCGAAGGCGGCTTCCCGAACCAGGTGATGGCCATAGCCCAGCGCCGCAAGCCCTTTGAGGGCCAGGCGGTTGAACATCTTCAGCAGGCCGCCGCCGGAGAGTTGCTTGTATTTGACGAGCGTGTAATCCGGCTCGATGGAGGTGGTGCCCTCGTCGTAGCAGCCAAGAGGGGCGCTGATCGTGCCGGTCGGCGCCATGAGAGTCACGAAGCTGTTGCGGAAGGCGCCGTCCTCGGATAAGCCGCGCCAGATTTGAGCGGCTTTGCGGGCAATTTGCTCGGCGCAGGCCAGCTTGGCCGGGTTCATGCCGGATGGCTGGCGGAAGGATCGGGCGTAAGCCATCATGGCGTCGCGCCCCGTCAGCCCCTGGGCCTTTGGCAGTTTTTTGCGGTGCTCTTTCCAGAGCTGGTCTGTCTTCTTTTGGACCGCTTTGTCTTCGCCGTGCGGCAGGGCCAGAGCGATTTCCTGGCAGCAGCGGTGCAGGTGGAGGACCTCTTTGAGGTCCTCCTTCGTGCGCTCGAAGGCCGGGTAAGGGCCCAGCTCGCGGCCCAGCTCGGCGCTGGCCTGGAAACTGGCGGCGGTCAGCAGGCTGGCCAGCTGGCCAGCCACCCACCGGCCCTCATCCGAGTCGTAGGGCAGGCCCAGCGCCATCAGCGCGCCGCCGACATTGGCATAGCCGATGCCCGCCGACCGGTAAATTCGCGTGGCCTCGGCGATTTCCGCAATGGGGAAACCCCCGCGCTCGATATTTAAATCCGCGCAGATCATGGCCAGCCGCGTGAGGTGGACCAGCAGGTCCGCGTCGAAGGTTTTCGTCTCCGGATCCATGAGCCGGTAGGCGTTGAAGCTGGCCAGGTTGCAGGATGTGTTGCTCAGGTGCAGGTATTCGCTGCACGGATTCGAGGTGGTGATGTCGCCGTCGTGCTTGACCGGGTTCCACAGGTTGATCCAGTCGTTGTTCTGCATTCCCGGTTCGCCGTTGTCCCAAACGCTTTCCGCCATGCGTTCGAGCAGCTCTTCGGCTTTGAAACTGGACTCGATGTGCTCGGGCTGGGTCACCCAGCGGGTGTGGTATTCGCCCTTGGCATAAAAGGCCTGCCAGAAATCCCCGTTGAGGCTGACGGAGTGGTTGGCGTTCTGGTGGGCCAGCGTTTCCGCGTAAAGCAGCCCGTCCATGTGGTTGTCGTATTTGCGGCTGGCGGCCAGAGGCAGGGAAAGGATGATTTCCGCCGCCGCCCGCTCGGCGGGCGCGCCTTCGACCCTCTTTTTCTTTGCGATTTCGGCGAGGTCGGCATGAACGTTGTGCTCGCGCAGAATGATTTTGGCGATTCTTTCCTGCTCGTTTTTCGCGGAGACGAAGCTGAAAATATCCGGATGGCCGCCGGACATGATGACCATGCGGGCGGCCCGGCGGGTCTTGCCGCCGCTCTTGATGGCCCCCGCCATGCGGTCCCATCCCCTGTCGAATGACAGCGGGCCGGAGGATTTGCCCTTGCCGGTAATAGGCTCCATTGAAGCGCGCAAGCTCGATATATTGATTCCCACCCCCGAGCCGCTGGCGAAGACCCGCCCTTCCGTTTTGAGGTGTTCGAGGATGGACTCCATCGAATCCTCGACCTCGGTCAGGAAGCAGGCCGAGCACTGCGGGTGCTCGTAGGCGTTGTCCACTTCGTGGGCTTCGGGCGTCTCATCTCCGGCGGCGTAGTAAGCCACGTTGCCGCGCCCGCCGAGGGTGGGGCGCAGGTCGGGCCGGCCCCAGCGCCACTGCTCCCAATGCCCGATGTTGAACCATACCGGGCTGTTGGGCGCCCATATCTGCTTGACCAGCATGGCTTTCAGTTCCTCGT
>CAZYUX010000184.1:0-5539 GCA_964650745.1 uncultured Puniceicoccaceae bacterium | reverse complement strand
CTGGTGGACGCGGACGGCCGGCTGGTCGGCATCAACACCGCCATTATCTCGCGCACTGGCGGCAACATCGGCATCGGGTTCGCCATTCCCGTCAACCTGGCCCGGTCGATCATGATCAATTTGATCGAGTGCGGGGAAGTGCGGCGGGGGTTCCTCGGCGTGCGCATCAAGGATCTTGACGCCGACATTGCGGAGGCCTTCGGCTTGAACGAGCCTGAAGGTGCGCTGGTGGACTATGTCGAGCCGGACTTGCCCGCCGACCGCGCCGGAATCCAGCGCGGCGATGTTATCACCGGCGTGGATGGCGCGCCCATTTACTCCAGCAGCGGATTGCGCCTGGCAATTGCCCAAAAACCGCCCGGTTCCGAAGTGAAAATTGAGATCGTCCGTGATGGTGAAAGACGCGAATTCGATGTTGTGCTTGGCAATTTGGAGGATCCTTACGGGCCGGCCGGCGCCGTTGCCGGGGCGGAGCTTCTTGAAGGCGTCACGCTCAAAATGCTGACGCCGGAATTGCGCGGAGAGTTTGATTTGGGGGAGAACGTTGAAGGCTTGCTGGTGGCCGAAATCAAGCCCGATTCGCCTCATGCCCGTTCCCTGACCGGCGGCATGGTCATCCAGGAGATCAACGATCAGCCGGTGCGGACCTTCGGGGACGCCAAGGCCGCCTTGCGCCAGGGCATCAACAAAATCTACGCCCGCTACCGCGACACCAGCGGCTACAGCATCATCCGCGTCCGGTAAAATCCCGGGTTATTCCTTCGGCCCGCCCGCCATCTCGCGGACGCGGGTGAGGAGAGCGGTGAGGGGGGCGTCGCGGGAAAGCCCCTGGCAGCGCGCTTTCAACGGGGCGGGAAAACCGGGCGGGTTTTCTGTTTCACAAAGGCAGAGCGCTTGCGCCCGGTCATGTTGTTTCAAAAAGGCCTGAATGAAAGGAAACTCGCCATTGCGGTCCGGTTCTTCATCGGTAACCAGCAGTCCTTCAGGGGAAAGAGCGCCGGTGTCTCCCTTCCCGCCGGGGGGCAGGATGTTGACGGATAATCCTTGATGGCGCAACAAACCGGCCAAGGTCTCCCGCCACAACTCGTCCGCTAAGGCCAGATACACCGGCGCAGGTTCGGCGCGCGCGGTTCGGTTCCGCTGTTTCACGCCGGGCGCGTCTTCACCGGCGGCCGCCGGAAAAATCAGCTCGAAGGTGGAACCCCGACCGGGAACGGAGCGGACTTCGACGGTTCCTCCCAGCCTCTGCATGGACCCGTAAACGGTGGAAAGCCCCAAACCTGTTCCGCGGCCCGATTCCTTGGTGGTGAAAAAGGGCTCGAAGATGTGTTTGCGCGTGTTTTCATCCATCCCGCAGCCAGTGTCCTGAACGGATAAAACAACATAATCGCCGGGCGGCATCGGCCCTTCGTCCGGTTCCAGGGTCCGGTTATTGGTTTCAATGAGGATGCGCCCGCCCTCCGGCATCGCGTCGCGGGCGTTGACGCACAGATTGAGAAGAGCCTGCTCGACCTGTCCCCGGTCGGCCCGGACCGGCTTGACGCCCGCGCTGTGGCGGGATTCCAAGCGGATATTTTCCAGCAGAACCCGGCGGAGCATGTCTTTGATATTTTCCGTCAGTTCCGGCAAATCGAGCCGCGCCAGAGCGGGCTTGTCGCGGCGGCTGAAGGTCATCAGCCGGGAGACCAGCTCTCCGCCTTTGCGCCCGGCGGCGCGTATTTGGCCGGCGTATTTATGGTTGGGGTGGTCCGGCGGAAGTTTCAGCGAGAGCAGATCCGAATAGGTGTTGATAACTGAAAGCAGGTTGTTGAAATCATGGGCCACGCCGCTGGCCAGCCGCCCAACCGCTTCGATTTTCTGGGTCTGGCGGACATTTTCCTCGAGGCGGCGCACGTGGGTCAGATCGCGGATGATAAAGACGAGGTTGCCGGACTGGCTGCCCGTCTGGGGCACGGGCGCGATGTCCCATTGGGTCAGCGCTTCGCGCCCGTTGCGCAAGAAACCGGCCCACTCGCCGCGGAACCGGCTTTTTGCGGCCAGTTCTTTTTTTACTTCATTCAGCCATGCTTCATGATTGGCATTGCCGGTCAAGGCGTCCATCAGAGGCCGGCGGAGGGCTTGCTTTTTAGGGAATCCGGTCATTTTCTCGAAACCGTCATTGGCATAAACGACGGGCGGCCCTTGGCCGGTCCAGTCCGTCTCGGTGATGAGAACGGCGTCCGCGATGCCTTCGAGGGCGGCGGCCATGGTGCGGAGTTTTTGTTCCGTCTGATGCTTGTAAAGCGCCATGCGGATGGTCACGGCCAGCTCCTTGCGGGTAAAAGGCTTAAGCAGGTAGGCGAAAGGGGCGGTGCGCCCGGCCCGGGCGACGGTGGCCTCGTCGTCGAAACCGGTTAAGTAAAGCACCGGAACGTCCCTCAATGCCTGGATGCGGCGGGCGGCCTCGATGCCATCCATTTCGCCGGCCAGATTAATGTCCATCAGAATAACGCTTGGCCGGACTTCCGGAACCCGCGCCACCGCGTCTTCTCCTCTGGCGGCGCTTCCGGCCAAGCCAAAGCCTTCCCGCACAAGCATCCTCCTGACAGCCAGGAGGAAGACCTCGTCATCCTCGACGACAAAAACCTGAACTGGATTCATAGCGGCAAGGAAAGGAAAAGGGCTGTGTTTTCCCAAAAGGCAATTAACGCCGCGGCGGGCGGTTTGCAAGCGGCCCCGCGCCGTGCTGAGGGAAAGCCTTCAGGCGGCGGAGGCGTTGCCGGAACGGATCCGGGAGCGGTGTCCCAGTCCCGCCGGCGCCGCCGCGGCGCGCGGCCGCCTCACATCCGGCGGCGTGTGAATGCTGAAAAAACATCCGCCGGCGCGGCGGGATAGGTAAAACCGTTTACAGTTTCCGGGCGCGCGGCCCCCGGCGCGCATTTTGTCCGTCTTTTGGTTTGCTTTGCGGATGATGGAGGGGTTTATTGGGAGGGTTGTTTTGCAACGAGCGTGAACGTGGACTTGGCTGATTTGGTTATCCGCCCGCTGGCCGCGGGGGGGCTGCTCTTCCTGAATGCCGTGCTGGTAGCGGGGGAATGGAGTTTGATACGCTTGCGCGCCAGCCGCTTCAATCATGAATTGCCGGAACAGTTGCGCGGCAATCCCGTTTTGGAGGGCTTGCTGGAGAGCGGCGGCCGGACGGTGAAAGCGGCGCGCTTGGGAACATTCTTATGCCTGCTGGGATACGGCGCGCTGTTGTTTGCTCCCGTGAGTTCCGGTTTTTCGCGGCTGGGCTTGCCGGGCGCGGCGGCGGCGGCGGCCGGTGGCGCGGTTTTGCTGGCGGTCTACTTGTCCGCGGGAGTGCTGGCGCCATGGGGCGTCGGCTTGCGGCACCCCGTGCGGACATTGCTCAAAACGGCTTTGGTCCTGCGGTGTTTTACCTTTGCCGCCGGCCCGCTTTTGAGCCTGTCGGAGTTCTTTTCGCGGGGAATATTAAGGCTTTTGCGCGCAGGCCGCGAGGAGGCTATTCCGGACACTCTCGGTTTTGAGAACCAAATCAGCGGGCCTGCATCTCCCGTGGCGCGGAAGATCCTGCGCAATGCAATGCGGATGCGCGAGCTGGGAGTGGCGGATATTCTCCTGCCCCGCCACCAGGTGCAATATTTCGACATCGAGGACGGCAACGAGGAAAACCTGGGCCTGGCTAAAGAGAGCGGCCATACCCGTTTCCCGTTGTGCGAGGGGGATTTGGACAAATGTCTGGGTTTGATCCACATCAAGGATCTTTTCCGGTTATCCGGCGATTCGAAGCCGCTTGATTTAAAGGCCGTCAAACGGGACATCTTGAAGGTTCATGTGGACACGCCTGTTGAGGAGGCGTTGCCGCTTTTGCTGCGGCATAAAGCGCATATGGCTTTGGCCGTGGATGAGTTTGGCGGAACCGCCGGAGTGGTCACCCTGGAGCGGATTCTCGAACAGCTGGTGGGAGACATACAGGATGAGTTCGATGCCGAGGAAGCTTTTATCAGACAGGTCAACACCGGGGAATACATTATTTCCGGTCTCACGCCCTTGCACGAAGCCGGAGCGGCCTTCGGGATCACTTTCGCGGGCGACGGGGATGTGTCCACTTTCGGAGGGCTGGTGACGGCGGAGCTGGGCCGGATACCGGAGCGGCGGGAGCGGCTGCGCCTGCAGGGGTTGGATGTCGTCATTACGGAGGTGGATGAGAAACGGGTGATTGCCGCCCGGGTGCGCGTCCCTGAAAAACCCAGCGGAGAAAGCGGCGACGGCGATTAGAGAGCGGGCTCCCCGGCGTCCGCGGGATGGAGCAAGCCGCGCAATTCCGCGATCAGGATGTCGCGGCCGCGGGAAAGGATGAAGCGGTCGCTGCCCAGCTCGTTGTAAATCCGCTTCAGCAATTGGCGCGAGGGGCGGCGTGTTTTCAAAAGCTGGTCCAGATTGTCCGTGATATAGAGCGAGTTGCCCTGGTCCAAGTCCAGTTCAATCAGGCGTGTCAGAGCCATCTGATTGCGGGGGTTTCTCCCGCGGGCGTGATTGAGCACGTGGCGGGCTTTCCGGTCCATGCCCGCTTCTGAAAGCCGGCGGGCCAGTGTCACCAGTGTTCCGCCCCGCGCCGCGCCGAATTCCAGAACTTTTCCCAGGTAAAAGTCGCCCATGTCGTTTTGATCCAGCGCGTAAGAGATGAGGGCGCGCAGGCTGTAGAAGGCATCGGCCCGGCGTTCGATCCAGGCAGGGTTGTCCTTTTGCAGGTCTTCGCATGTTTGGGCGGCAAAGACGTGTTTCCCGGCCTGGTAGTAAGTTTCAATGTAGTTTAGCGAGAAAGAAGCCCTGTCGTAATCCTTCTCGATGCAAATGCGGTAAAGTTCTTCGGCCAAATCCGCGCGCCCTTTTTCAGCGGCGAAATGAAACAGGCGTTTCATGGCTTCTTCATTGTCGGAGAACCGGTGCAGGAGCAGCTCCGTCACTTTTTCGCGCTTTTCGTTGAGACCCTGCTTGTCATAGATGAAGAGAGTGTCAATGAGGGGCTGCGGCATGTCGGGCTTGATTTTAAGGCGCGCCGCGCAATACTGCAGGGCTTGGTCGTATTGCTCCATTTGGATGGCGTAGCCGCAGAGGGCGGCCAGGATGGGGTCGGGGTTGAAGCGGGGGTGATTCTTTAAAAACGCTTTTAACTTGGCGATGGCCGTGTCCTCGTAACCCCGGTTCCAGTCAATGCTGGCCGACAGGATTACCCCGTCAGTCTTGTGATCCAATTCGTAGTCCAGGATATAATCTTCCGCGGCGTCCAAGCTGCCCTGCCAGGCCAGCGCCGCCGCCGCGTTATAGGCCAGGTATTGGTTCATCTTGTTGATTTCAGGAGCGGAGGGCAGGAGTCTTTCAGCCAGACGCAGCACCTTTTCATCTTGGTGTTTCTGCAGGTAAAGGCCGAACAAAGTCCGCAGATAAGGCAGGTCCGCCGCATCGATGGCGTAATCCAGGCCCTGTTCAAGCAGCTCGACAGCCGCGTCCGTGCGCCGGGGCCAGATGAATTGGGCCA
>CAZYUX010000183.1:0-5547 GCA_964650745.1 uncultured Puniceicoccaceae bacterium | reverse complement strand
CGTCACCAAACCGGCAAGCGGCGTGATCTTCTACACCGTGGAATACGAGGAGTAAGAGAGAACCTCTCCAACACGAACCTTTAAACCGAAAGCCCCTTCTCCCGAAAAGGAGAAGGGGCTTTCCTTTTGCCGCGCGCGCAACGGCATTTGATAAATTTTATTGCCAAGCGCCGCAAGGCTGTCCATATAGTGGCGGCTCGGTCTTTGCGCGCCGCGAGGCGCGGCTATTTCCAAAAAACACTAACTCAAAAAAAAAAAGAAAAAATGGCAGTCAAAGTAGCAATTAACGGTTTCGGCCGCATCGGGCGGCTGGTTTTCAGAGCGCTGGCCGAACAGGGTCTCATGGGCAAGACGTTTGACGTCGCGGCCCTCAACGACCTCGTCCCGGCGGATAACCTGGCCTACCTATTCAAATACGATTCGGTGCAGGGCCGTTACAAAGGGGAAGTCTCTTGCGAAGGCGATAACCTTGTTGTGGACGGGCGGAAGATCAAATGCCTCTCCATCAAGGACGGCCCCGGGGCCATGCCCTGGAAAGAGATGGGAGTGGACGTCGTCCTGGAATCCACCGGCATCTTCCGGGACACCGCGGCCCTGCAAGGGCACCTGGACGCCGGAGCGAAGAAGGTCATCCTGTCGGCGCCGGGCAAAGGAGAAATGAAAACGGTGGTTCGGGGCGTCAACTGCGAAAGCGTCACCAGCGACGACAACATCATCTCGAACGCCTCCTGCACAACAAACTGCCTGGCGCCGGTCGTCAAGGTGGTGCTGGACAACTTCGGAATCGCGGAAGGGCTGATGACGACCATCCACAGCTACACGGCGACGCAGAAGACCAACGACGGCCCGTCAAAAAAAGACTGGAAGGGCGGGCGCGCCGCGGCCATCAATATCATCCCTTCGACAACCGGCGCGGCCAAGGCGGTCGGGCTGGTGCTGCCCGCGGTCAAGGGCAAGCTCACCGGCATGGCTTTCCGTGTGCCGACGCCGACGGTGTCGGTGGTGGACCTGACGGTGAAGACGGAGAAGGAAACCTCTTACGAGGAAATTTGCGGGAAGATGAAGGAGGCCTCGGAAGGCGCCATGAAGGGGATTCTCGGTTACACGGAAGACGAGGTGGTGTCGAGCGACTTCATCCACGATCCGCTTTCATCCATTTTTGACGCGGGATCGGGGATCGGGCTGAACAAGACGTTCTTCAAACTGGTCTCGTGGTATGACAACGAGTGGGGCTACAGTGTGCGCTGCGTCGAGCTGATGGAAAAAGTGGCCGGACTTCTGTAACTCCCGAAACCATTACGGTTTTTATCCCGGGCGGGGCGGACTGGAGCCGCCCCGCTTTTTTTATCCCGCTCTTTGAAAAACCAGCAAAGGATGCGCGGCCAATTCAAACGCCCGCCTTGAATTGTTTGACAAGGCTGGTGAAGCGGGGGTCGCCGCGCAGGGACCGCAGGTCGGGATCCTTAATCATCCAGCCCACGTTGGAAAAGCCTTTTTCGAGGGCGGTTTTGAGCGAAGCGAAGGCTTCGTCCTTGCGGTTTTTCAGGGCCAGGCTGCACGCCAGATTATAGTGGGCGCCGGGGTTATGCGGATCGAGGCGGACATTGCGCAGGTCCAGTGTCAGCCCCTCGTCAATGCGCCCCGTTTCCGTGTAAAGCCCGGCCAGCAGCTCGAGGACGGTTGTGTCGTCCGGACCGCGGCGCAAGAGGTCTTCGTAAAAAGCGATTTGAAACTCTTTGTCGCTGTCTTTACTCATGGGCGTGAGCCGCCTGATTTTTGGGGCAGGCGGAGCGAATGCGCGCGCAGGAGCCAGACTGGCCGCAACGGGCGCGCACTTGCAAGCGCCGGGAAACCGCCCGCAGTCCGACTTTGGCGGCAATGGATTGAGCGTACCATTCCAGAAAGGGCGCGTCTATCTCGTAAATTTTATCGCAGTCGAGACAGATAACCTCGGCCTGGGCAACGGGCCGGCCGGCGGCCGCGATGTAGAATTTGTAGTCTTTGCCGATGTCAATCTCCTTCACCGCGCCGCTTTCCACGAGGAGGGGAAGTGTGCGGTAAACGGTGGCGCGGGAGATGACGCGGTTTCGTTTCCGGGCGGCCCGCAGGAGTTCTTCCGCGGTGAAGTGCTCGCGGAGGCGGAAGCAGGCCTCATAAAGGTTCAGCCGGGCGCGGGTGGCCCGCAAGCCTTTGCGCGCCAAAAACTTTTGAAATTCCCGGTCCGGCTCTTTTGGGGTCTTGTCTTCCTTGAGAGGTGCGGCCATTTTTCCTTTGAATTGCGATGCTCGTATCAATACTAAATTTCCGCTTTCCGCAAGGGAATTTTCCGGGAATTCCGTCATGAGCGCAACCGGATTTATGCTGGAAGCGGAATGGGGAATGGCTTAAATTTCACTCTTTATGGCCAGAAAAGCGGCAAAGAAAGTTCTCCTGATCGGCTGGGACGGCGCTGACTGGAAAGTTATCAATGCGCTCATTGAGAAAGGCGAGATGCCCGTGCTGGCGCGTTTTCTGGAAGAAGGCGTGATGGCGGACATTATGACGCTGGAGCCGTCACTCTCGCCCATGCTGTGGACGTCCATTGCCACAGGCAAGCGGGCCGACAAGCACGGAATCATGGGCTTCACGGAAGTGGACCCGCGCACTGGCGGCGTCCGGCCGGTTTTCAGCACGTCGCGCAAGGTCAAAGCCGTCTGGAACATTCTCTCGCAAAAAGGCTACAAGACCCATGTCGTGAACTGGTTTTGCGGGCACCCGGCGGAGCCTGTCAACGGCATTTGCGTTTCGGACGCTTATGTCCGCCAAATCCCCGGCCTGGAACAGTCATGGCCGGTCACACCGGGGACTTTTCATCCCCCTGAAATCACCAGGGAATTGGCGGAAATCCGCTTGCGGCCCGATGAGATCAGCGCCGGGCTGATTCAGCTTTTCGTCCCCAAGGCGGCGGAAGTGGACCAGGAAAAGGACAAGCGGCTGGCCTCCGTGGCCCGCTTGCAGGCCGAATGCTACAGTGTTCACGGCGCGGCAACCGCCGTGATGCGTAAAGCGCCATGGGATTTCATGGGCGTTTATTATGGTTCGCTCGACCACTTCAGTCACGGGTTTATGAAGTATCACCCGCCCCGCCGGGAAGGCTGTCCGGAGAAAGTTTATGAGATCTACAAAGATGTCGTGAGCAGCGGCTACCGTTTCCATGACTTGATTTTGCGTGCCCTGCTGGAGCTGGCGGGAGAGGATACGACGGTCATCATTCTCTCGGATCACGGATTCCATTCCGATCACCTGCGGCCTAAGGCGATTCCCCGCACACCTACCGGGCCCGCCGTTGAGCACCGCCCCCTGGGCATTTTTTGCATGAAAGGCCCCGGAATTAAAAAGGATGAGCGCATCTATGGCGTAAGCCTTTTGGACATCACTCCCACGATTCTGCACCTTTTCGGTTTGCCCGCGGGCCAGGATATGGACGGGCGGGTGCTTCTGGAAGCTTTCGACGATCCTTCCGCCGTTGCCACGATCCCCAGCTGGGAAAAAGAAACAGGCCCGCATCCGGACGGGCGGCATTCCGGTGACGTGCAGGTGTCGGAAAAAGAAGCCGAAGCTTTGCTCGAACAGTTCATTGCCCTCGGTTACATTGAAAAATTAAGCGCGGACAAACAAAAGGCGGTTCAGACAACCTTGCGCGAGCAGAAGTGGAACGCGGCCCGGGTTTACCTGGACTCCGCCCGGTATGCCGAAGCCTTGCCATTGCTCGAAGAAATCCACGATGAGCTGCCCGAACGCGGAGATTATGCCCAAGCCATGGCCGGCTGCCAGCTCCGCCTCGGTCTCAGCGGCGAGGCCCGGAAGACCGTGGATGCCATGATCGCCAACCATCGCGAGACGCCAGCCGCCAGCCTCATCCTCGGCCACGCCGCTTTTCAGGAAAGAGATTTTGAATCCGCTTTGAAACACTTGCTCGATGCCGAAAAGACGAAAGCCGCCAGTCCCAGCCTTTTCATCCAGATGGGACGCACCTACCTGCGCCTGCGACGGCAGCGCGATGCCGGGCGGGCGTTCCAGCGCGCCCTGGATATTGACGAACACAACGCCGCCGCCCATCAGGGAATGGCGCGGGCTTTGCTCAACCAGCGCCGTTATGAAGAGGCGGCGGGCGCGGCCCTTCAGGCTGTTGGACGGCAGTTCCACCTGCCACGCGCCCATTTTTATCTGGGTATCGCCCTGGCGCGGCTGGGCATTTATGAGAGGGCTATCGAGGCCTTCGAAACAACAATGAGTTTCGAGCATCCTATCCGGGCCGCCCACCGCTGGCTCGCACGCATCCATGCCCGCATGGAGGGGCGGGAAGACAAAGTGGCATATCACCGCCAGCAACTCCTGCAAGGCCGGAAACTTTTCCGCGAAGAGAGGCGAAAACAATTGGAAATCCGCCGCCAGGCCCGGGAGCGCGAGCGGGCGCGGGCGGAAAAAAAAGCCCGGACACCGCCCGAAAAAGCAGAGCCGGAAGAAAAGAAAAAACTGGAATGTGACAAAGGGAAGCCGCCGCGGAAAGGCAGGGAGTCTCCGCCAGCCCTCGATTTCATTATCGTCTCCGGTCTGCCCCGGTCCGGCACGTCGCTGATGATGCAAATGCTCGCCGCCGGCGGACTGCCCGTCATGAGCGACGACAAGCGCCGGGCCGACGAGGACAACCCGCGGGGCTACTATGAATGGGAGCCAGTCAAGAAACTGCGCGAACACCCCGAATTGTTGCGGGAAGCCGGGGGTAAAGCGGTCAAAGTTATCTCCATGCTGTTGCCTTTTCTGCCCCGCCGCCACCGCTACAAAATCATTTTCATGGACCGCCCCGTCCAGGAAGTCCAAGCCTCGCAGCAAAAGATGCTCGCCCGCCGCGGACAAGCTCCGCGTGGAGAAGGCGGCAGTGGAAAGATGACCGCCATGCTGTCCAAACACCGCGGTCAAATCCTGCGCCATCTGAAAAATATTCCTTCCGTCCAAGTGCTGGTGGTGGATTACCCCGGCTTGGTGAAGGCTCCCGGAGAATGGATACCGCGCGTGCTCGAATTCATCGGCGCGGGTAAAGACCTGTCCGCCGAAGCCATGGCCGGAGCGGTCCAGCCCGGTCTCCACCGCAACCGCGCCTGACCCTTCCTGTGTGTCCGTTTTTTCAATATCCTCATCCGCCTTGCTTTTCCGCCGTCCGGGCGAGGGCGGCGAATTCCTCCCGCAAGGCGGGGTAAAGGGCGCGGTAACGCGGGTAATAGTCCCGGTAAACGGCGGTTTCGGTTCCGGGCCGCGTTTCGCTGGCGCAGCGGACGGCCCGCTCGCAGGCCGTTTCGACTGAGGGAAAAACACCGGTTCCCGCGCCGGCCAGCAGCGCCGCGCCATAAGCCGCTCCTTCGGCGGCGTTTACGGTGGTGATTCCGGCGCCGAAAACATCCGCCAGCATCTGCCGCCACAGCGGGCTGCGCGCCCCGCCTCCCGATGCCACAATCTGTTCCGGCCGGATACCCAATTCCCGTATCAGTTCCAGCGAATCCCGCATCCCAT
>CAZYUX010000182.1:0-5558 GCA_964650745.1 uncultured Puniceicoccaceae bacterium | reverse complement strand
CCAGTTAGTCCTGTCCTGGGTGGACCGCTTGCTGCCGGAGCCGCTCGTCCGCATAACGGCACAAGCTCAAGTCGAGCTGGCCGTTATGCGGAAGGGGGACGATTTGCTCCTGCACCTGGTCAACCACGCCGGCAAGGAGCGTCTGGGCAATTTTTGGCATCCTGTAACTGAATACATTCCGGAAATCGGCGGCATTCCCGCCAGCCTCAAGCTGCCCCGCTCCGGCCTGAAAATCCTCTCCGTTCCTTCCCGCAAACCGCTTTCATACGAGGAAAAAGAAAACCGCGCGCATTTCATTATTCCTTCTCTGCATATTCTGGAAAGCCTCCTCGTTCCCGGCTATTTTTCTCCTTGAAGACAAACTTCCAACCCGAAAAAACAGGACGGACTCCATGAGCCAAGACACCGTTATTGACCGGGCCTTCGAGCAAGGCCAAGGCATTCTGCGCCTGGCTCCCAACTGGGTGCCCCGCGCGTTCTGCATTCCGGGCCGCCGCATCAAACTTCATCCCGATGATTATTTTTCTTACGGTCTTGAACGAGGCGGGATTGACGAACGGTGGTTCGCCTCGGCCACTCCGGCGGACAACGGACCCCTGACAAGCCCTGACGAAGGCCTCAGTTTTATCGTCTTCCAGGACGGGGATAAAACGGAAAAGGTCCTTTTGAAAGAAGCGGTGGCGCGTCTGAAAGGACAGCTGACCGGCGAACGGCTCTGGGAGCGACACCAGAGCTGGCCCATGTATTCCAAGTTCTTCGACAACCAGGGGCCGCTGCCCCACCACATTCACCATCAGGACCGCCACGCCGCGAAAGTCGGCATGGCGGGCAAGCCGGAGGCCTATTTCTTCCCAGCCCAGGTCAACAACCACGGCGGTGATTTCCCTTACACCTTCTTCGGCTTCAATCCCGGCACGGCCAAGGAGGAAGTCCGCCGCTGTCTCGAAGCATTCGCCAAGGGGGACAACCGCATCACCAGCCTCTCGCGGGCTTACCGGCTCGATCCCGGCACCGGATGGAACGTCCCGCCGGGCGTGCTGCACGCCCCCGGCAGCCTCTGCACCTACGAGCCGCAAAAGGCTTCCGACGTCTTCGCCATTTACCAATCCATCGCCCACGGCCGCGCCCTTGATGAAGACCTTCTGTGGAAAGACTCGCCTCCGGAGAAAAAAGGTGATTTCGATTACCTGATGGAGCTGATGGACTGGGAAGCGAACGTGGATCCGGATTTTCACAAAAAGAATTTCATGCCCCCGGTCCCGGTTTCACCGGAAAGCGTCCGGGAAACCGGTTATCAGGAAAAATGGATCTGTTATAAATCCGGAGCTTTCAGCGCCAAGGAGCTGATGGTGCCGCCGGGAAGGTCCGCCACCGTCAAGGACAACGCCGCTTACGGAATGATTATGCTCCAGGGCCACGGAAAGATGGGCGTCTGGGACATCGAAACACCGGCCCTGATTCGTTTCGGGCAACTGACGCGCGACGAATTCTTCGTCAGCGAAGCCGCGGCCCGGGCGGGCGTCTCCATAACCAATCCCTCGCCCTCAGATCCGCTGGTTATGCTGAAGCACTTCGGCCCGGGGAATCCGGACCTGCCGCCGGAACTGCTGGCTTAAACCCGCCGCGAAACACTAATGCCGGCCGGCGGTTAAAAGCTGCCGTATTGAAACCACTTGGCGTAAAAACCGTCGTAGCGTTCCATGACAGCCTGTTTCTCTTCGGGTGAAACGGGCAGGCCCAGGATTTCCCGGCGTTGCATCTCCCGCCAGGCCCCCAGCGCCCGCAAGCCTTCATGGATGACAGCGAAAAAAGGCTCCCGCCGGAACTTTTCCAATTTTTCCCGGGGAAACCGGCTGAGGATGAAGCGGCCCTTGGCGATAGCGGCGCCATACTGATGGTTGTAGCACAGAATCCCGAAGAGCCGCCCCTGCATGTTCAAGTCCTTGGCGTCCTCATACGGCGGCTCCTTCTCCTGTATCTGAAAATCGGATACCAACGCGGATCCCGGCAGCGCCTTCTCCGCCAGCATTTGATGAAAAACCCCTTCCGCAATCAGCAGATTTCCTTTTTTGGCCGGATGCACGTAATCCAGGAACAAGTCAAAGCCCGGCAGGCCGTTGCGGGCCGCCCGGCGGAAGATCTTTTCAAGGTCAACCAGAAGGGCGCCGTATTCCGGGGCGATGCGGCGAAGGGAGTCGTTAAAAGCGGAATGCGCCCGGAAGGGGTTATAATCCAGGTCCTTGGCGCGGACGTAATTTTCCAGGGCCGCATCATGCCGGTTTTGCTTTTCAAGGGCGCGGGCCAAGCGGAAGAAAGTTTCGGCGTGCTCCGGGTCGAGCCGCGCCGCTTCCATGAGGGCCTCCTCCGCCCGGGAAAACTCCTCCCGCAACAAATGCTTGCGCCCCTGCCGGAACAAACGCTCCCAATCCTTTAAATCCGCGCCTTCGACGGCATGGCCGGAGACGTTCGGCAGCCAGTCCCGCAAGTTGACGGGAACGGTAAGGAAAATCAGGGGGACGCCTTTGCGCCGGGCGGTCCGGGCCATGTGTTCCATGCTCACGGCGTAATGTTCCTTGACTTTTTCGAAAAGCTCCGGGTCGCTCCGCAACTCCAGGGCTTCCTTTTTGACCTTTTTCCAGAATACAGCCGCCAAACCGGCAATCTCGCCCGCCGGCAGCTCCGGTTTTTTATGGATCAGCCGTTTGACCAGCCCGACGGTTTTCAGTTTCGCTGCGGCCCATTCCAGCCAAGCCGCCGTTTCCGGCGCGCGGAAGGAGCGTTTTTCAAGGAATTCATTGTTCCCGCTGTAAATGATAAGAGCGTCGGGCTGGTATTCGAGCACCTCGTCGAATATTTTGCGGATGCGGTAGCTGGCGAACCCGTGGGCGCTGACGTCAATCACCTCGATGTTCCGGCCGGGGTAAGCTCTCTGGAGAGCCTGTTGGAGGTAACGGCTGTAGGTCTCGTCCGGCGGATGGGGCCAGCCGGCGCTGGCCGAACCGCCGAGACAGAAAAGGCGGGTTGTCCCCGGCTTCTTGCGGGCGGCGAAAACCGTTTCCCGCTCATCATACGCCGACTCGTGGGTGATTTTATAATACTTTTCGCCGCTGATTTCCACTTCTGAGCACAGCGAAAAAGGCCCGATGTCCACAAAGGGGTCGCTCTCCCTTGCCGGCGGCAGACGCAGGCCAACCTCCACCAGCAACAAGACGGCGAACGGCAGCGCCGCCGCCATTATTTTGAAGAGGATGGGACTGGGTTTCGCCATTTAAAAAGCATTAAATAAAAACTTTCATCAATTAAAAGGACAAAGCAAACAGGCCCGGAGAATTTTCTCTTGGCTAATCCCCGGCAATGTGTGGAGATAAATGAGTCATGACACCGGACATGAAATACCGGCGCTTCGGCCGGACGGAGCTGCCCGTGCCTGTTTTCACCTGCGGAGGAATGCGTTTTCAGCACAAATGGCAGGATCTTGAAATGCAGGACATCCCCGGCGAGAGCCAGGAAAACGTGGAACGAATCGTCCGCCGGGCGCTCGATCTGGGCATCCATCATTTCGAGACGGCGCGGGGCTACGGAAGCTCGGAACTGCAGTTAGGACAAGTTCTGCCGCGCCTGCCCCGCGAAAAAATCATCGTCCAAACCAAGGTTGGCCCGGCTGAAACCGCGCGGGAATTTCTCGAAAATTTTAATATTTCGCTGGAGCGCCTGCGGCTCGATTACGTTGATCTTTTCGCCATTCACGGGATCAACAACGAGGAGACTTTTAATAATACATTCCGCAAAGGCGGATGTCTGGAAGCCGCCCGGCAATTACAAAAGGAGGGGCGTTTCCGGTTCCTCGGCTTCTCGACACACAATACGGGCGATGTCATTCTAAAAGCTATTCGCTCGGGTGAATTCGACTACGTCAACCTGCACTGGTATTTCGTCAATGATCTCGCGTCGGCGGCCATCGGGGAAGCGGCCCGGCGCGACATGGGGGTCTTCATCATCAGCCCCAATGACAAAGGCGGGAAGCTTTACGAACCGCCGCCTAAACTGCTGGAGCTATGCCGCCCATTGACGCCGATGCAATTCAACGACCTCTACTGCCTGGCCCGGCCGCAGGCGCACACTCTCAGCATCGGCGCGGCGCGGCCTTCCGATTTCGATGAGCACATCGGGGCTTTAAATCATTACGATAACGCCGGCGATTTTATCCGCCCCATTGAAAGGAAATTGCGGCAGGAGATGGCGCGGGTTCTGGGAGCGGACTGGTGCGAGCGCTGGCATGAGGGCATCCCCGAGCACGACAGCATCCCCGGCAACATCAGCGTCAAGGAAATCATCCGCCTGTGGAGCCATGCCAAGGCCCTCGACATGGTGGAGTTCGCCAAGATGCGCTACAACCTGCTCGGCGGCGGCGGGCACTGGTTCCCCGGCATGAAAGCAACCGAATTCGACGACGCGGAGATGACAAAGGCCCTGGGAAAAAGCCCCTTCGCGGAACGCATCCCCGCCATCCTGCGCGAAGCCCACGCCCTCCTCAACGCCGAAGACCAGAAGCGCCTCTCACAAAGCGGCAGTTGATTTCAGTTCTCGTATTCGATGGTGTAGAAAACTTGGCCGGTGGCGGGCTTGGGGACGGTGAAGTTCATCACCGCGCCGTCGCCGGTGATGGGGGGCTGGCCCGCGTCCATCCAGCCTCCATCGCTCAAATCCGGGGTGTTGTCATTGCGCATCAGGCGGTAGGTTCTGTCCGCAACTGTAAGGAAACTGAGATGAAGGTCGGCCGCCATTGGCGCAACTGTAATAACCGGCAGGTAAGGAGCAAACACCAGCTCATCCAGCCAGCCCGCGTCGGATCCGGCGGATGTTGCGTCATCCTTATAATAAGTCCAGTTTAAGGTGTAAGTTCCATCGCCAAAGTCATAGCTCCGCCGTTCCCAGTCAACCTCCCCTGAAATGGAGGTTTGCTTCACGCCGTCAATGGAGAAACGCAGGAAGTCATAATCCTGCTCCGAAGACACCTTCCACCAAAAGCTGATGCTGCCGGGGCCGGTCACCGTGGTCTCCAGCCAAGTGGACTCGAAATCGCCGATGTCCCCGCTCTGGGCGGCGTCAATGCCGTCATGCGTGACTATGGTTTGGCCGAACCAGTCCGTTGTGCCGCCAGTGACAAAGGTTAAAGAACTGTCCGCTGCTTGGGGAATTGTCGGTGATAAAACGGTCAACGTCGCTATGTCACTCGTTACTGAGCCATTGTAATTTGAAACGATTACCGTATAGTCCCCGGCGTCCCAAAGCCGTGTGTTGGTGATGGTGAAGCTGCTTCCTGTTTCGCCAGAAATATCCACCCCATCCTTTTGCCATTGATAACCCTCGGCGTAATCAGCCGCCACCGTGAAAGTCACCAGGGCGTCAAAGTCCGCCACCTGGCTTTGCGGCTGCTGGGTGATGACGGGCATGTAAGGAGTCAGGATTACCTGGTCTATCCATCCGGCGTCGCTGCCGCCGGCTGGTGATGTCATAGGCTTCCTGTAAAAAGGAAAAGGGTGTAATCTCCTTTGGGT
>CAZYUX010000181.1:0-5580 GCA_964650745.1 uncultured Puniceicoccaceae bacterium | reverse complement strand
GAAGCAGGGCCACGCCGCCGCCGGCCACGATGCCTTCCTCGACCGCCGCGCGGGTCGCGTGCAGGGCGTCCTCCACGCGGGCCTTCTTCTCCTTCATCTCCGTCTCGGTCGCCGCGCCCACGTTGATCACCGCCACGCCGCCGGCCAGCTTGGCCAGGCGCTCCTGCAGCTTCTCGCGGTCGTAGTCGCTCGTGGTCTCCTCGATCTGCCTGCGGATCTGCTTGACCCGCCCCTGGATGTCCGAGGTCTTGCCCGCGCCCTCGACTATGGTCGTGTTCTCCTTGTCCACCGTGACCCGCTTGGCCTGGCCCAGGTCGGAGATCTGGACGTTCTCGAGCTTGATCCCGAGGTCCTCCGTCAGGCAGCGCCCGCCGGTGAGAATGGCGATGTCCTCGAGCATCGCCTTGCGCCGATCCCCGAAGCCGGGAGCCTTGACCGCGCAGCAGTTCAGCGTCCCCCGGATCTTGTTCACCACCAGGGTGGCCAGGGCTTCGCCCTCGACATCCTCGGCGATGATCAGCAGCGGCTTGCCGCTCTTCGAGACCGTCTGCAGCAGCGGCAGCAGGTCGTTCAGGTTGCTGATCTTCTTCTCGTGGATGAGCACGTAGGCGTCCTCGAGCACGGCCTCCATGGCCTCGGCGTTGGTGGAGAAATAGGGGCTCAGGTAGCCTTTGTCGAACTGCATCCCTTCCACCACGTCGAGCGTCGTCTCCATGCTCTTGGCTTCCTCGACGGTGATGGTGCCGTCCTTGCCCACCTTGTCCATGGCGTCCGCGATGATCTCGCCGATCTCGGTGTCCCAGTTGGCGGAGACCGTCGCCACGTTTTTGATTTCCTCGCGGTCCTTGACCTTCTTGCTGAGCTTGGCCAGATGTTCCACCGCCGCGGCCACGGCCTTGTCAATGCCCCGTTTGAGGAAGACGGGGTTGGAGCCGGCGGCCACGTTGCGCAGGCCGGAGCGGTAGATGGCTTCGGCCAGGATGGTGGCGGTCGTGGTGCCGTCCCCGGCGTCGTCCGATGTCTTGGTGGCCACTTCCTTGACCATCTGGGCGCCCATGTTCTCATAAGGGTCGTCCAGCTCGATTTCCTTGGCCACGGTCACGCCGTCCTTGGTCACGGTCGGGCTGCCGAACTTTTTGTCCAGCAGGACGTTGCGCCCTTTGGGCCCGAGCGTCACCTTGACCGCGTCGGAGAGTTGCCGCACGCCGCTGAGTGTTTTGCGGCGGGCGTCTTCGTCAAACAGGAGTTGTTTTTTTGCCATGTTTCAAAAATCCGGTTGAAGGTTAACTGATGATGCCGAGGATATCGTCCTCGCGCAGCAAGAGGTGCTTCTCGTCGCCGAGCTGCACCTCCGTGCCGCCGTATTTGGAGATGATGACGCGGTCGCCCGCCTTCACGTCGAAGGGGATGGGCTTGCCGTCATCGTCTTTTTTGCCCGTGCCCAAGGCGGCCACCACGGCCTCCTGGGGTTTCTCCTTCGCGGAGTCGGGGATGATGATGCCGCCTTTGACCTGTTCCTTTTCCTCGACCGGCTTGGCCAGGATGCGGTCGCCCAAAGGCGTGATTTTGGTTTTCTTTTCTTTAGCCATGATTCGTTTTTGCGGTTTGGAATTAATTGGATGATTTGTGAATAGCGCCGGCGCCCGCCCCGGGGCGCTTCTTTCCCGGTTCCGCGAACAAGCTGCGCCCGGAAAGCGCCGGCCCTTTCGAGGCCGGAGCGGCTCTTTCAGCGGCGGTGCTCTGGCATAACAGCATATTCCACAATCGTTGCGGTGCCGGTCTTCAAGCAATTTGAATGCCAACCGGACCGGAAGATTTCAACATAATGCAAAGGATCCTGCCAGTCAACAGTTTGAAAATCATCCGCAATCTCCGCCGGGACTTTCCGCCCGCCGGCCATTGTGCCAGAATTGCCCTTTGTCCCGCCGCCGCGTGTGACAAACTGATCATGGCCGGCATGCCCCGCGGCCAGCCCGCCGCTTCCCGAAGGCCTCCGCCATTGTCCGCCCGGCCAAACTTGCTCTTTCCGGAATTGCATTCTGTTCAAAAGGCGGGAAAGATGGGCGGGCTGAAAACTCGCCCATGCCTCATACCATCCATTTCCGGCTGCCAGGCATTGACGAAATCGCGAAGAAAAGCGCGGCCTATGCCCGCGCGGACATGCGGGCGGACATGACGGCGGGGCTGACGGTGGCGGTGATGGGGGTGCCCCAAGCCATGGCCTACGCCCTGATCGCCGGCCTGCCGCCGGTCTACGGCCTCCATACCGCCATCGTCACCTGCCTGGCGGCGGCGGCGCTGGGCGGATCGAGCCACCTCGTCACGGGCCCGACCAACGCGCTGTGCATGGTGATCCTCAGCCTCACCGCCCATCTGCCAGCCAAATACGACGTGAGCCTCATCGAAACCGTTTTCCTGCTGACTTTCATGACGGGGATGTTCCAGCTGGCCTTCGGAGCACTGCGGATGGGGGGCGTTGTGCGTTACGTGTCCAACTCGGTCGTGGTGGGTTTCACCGCGGGAGCCGGTATCCTCATCGCGGGCAACCAGCTGAAAAATGTCCTTGGCGTCAACCTCGGCGGCGCTCATTTGGAGCGGTTTCACGAGGTGCTCTGGGCCACGGCCGAACACCTGCCCCAAACCAACCCCTTCGCCCTTTTCATCGGAGCGCTGACGGCGGCGCTGGTCCTGCTGTTGCCGAAAATAGACCGGCGGCTGCCCGGAGCGCTCATCGCCGTGGCCGGCACCGGAGCGCTGGCCTATGTCCTGGGATGGCATGAGCCGGCCATGGCCGGGTCGCGCGTGGAAATCGTGCGGGACATCGAGCCCGTGCGCGGCAGCCTGCGGATTTTTCATCCGCCCCGCCTGCTTTTTGACTTCAATTACGAGCTGACCCGCGAACTGGGCGCCGGCGCCGTGGCGCTCGCCATTCTGGGGCTGATCGAGGCCGCTTCCATCGCCCGCGCCATCGCTTCTTCTTCCGGGCAGCGGCTGAACTTCACGCGCGAGTTCGCGGGCCAGGGCATTGCCAACATGGCAGGCTCCTTCTTCTCCTGCTTCGCCGGATCAGGCTCCTTCACCCGCAGCGCCGTCTGCTACAAATCCGGCGGGCGGACCCGCATGGCGGCCGTTTTCTCGGCCCTGTGGACGGCGCTGACGCTCGTGACTTTCGGCCCGCTGGCCAACTATATCCCCAAAGCCAGCCTCGCCGGCATTCTCATCATCATCGCTTATTCGATGATAGACAAGCACCGCATGCGGCTGGCCTGGAAATCGGGAAAAAATTCGCGCCTGGTGCTGGGGGCGACGCTCGCTTCCACTCTCCTGCTGCCTCTCGAATACGCCATCTTCGCCGGCGTCTTTCTCTCGATTGTCCTGCTGTTGCGCATCACAGGCAAAGCCGACCTGACCCAACTCGTGCAACAGCCCGGCGCCGGATTCGAGGAAATCCCCTTCAACCGAGCCGCTCCCTCCCCGGTGGTCCTCGTCAACATGGAAGGAGACCTCTACTTCGCCGCCGTGGAAGACCTGGACTACGAAATGCTCCGCTGCCTGACACCGGAAACACGAGTTGTCGTTCTGCGCATGAAACGCCTGCGGGCGGTCGGCAGCACAGCCATGGCCATCCTCGAGCATTTTTCGGAACTGCTGCGCTCCCGGGGCATCCGCCTGGTGGCCTGCGGCATTGAGGATGAGTTGACCTCCCTGATGACCAGCTCCGGCCTGCGCCAAAAAATCGGCGAGCAAAATATCTTTTACGCCGACAACAAACTCTTCCAATCCACCGAGCTGGCAATGGCGCGGGCATGGAGCATCGTCGAGATGGAACGCTCCCGGGCCAAAGCCGCCGGGAAAAGCCGCCCGGCCGCAGCCTCCCCCGCCGCGGGCCAGATCATGTCCCGCCGGTGCATCCGGTTCGGCAACCAGCACCAGCTGCGCGAGGCGATCTGGCTGATGTCGGAAATCCTCCGCAACACCCAGTCCCTCACGGCCCAGCCGCTCTTTCTCCAGGACCGCGAAGGAAAACTGGCCGGGGAACTCACCCCGCTGCAAGTCCTCAAGGAAATGATAAACGGCATAGACCCCGCCCAGGCGGTTCTGATGGAAGACCGCGCCCTCGCGCGGCAAATCAGAAAAAATTTCACCAAAACCATAACCACCCTGGTCCGGAGCGGCATCCCCCGGCTGAGCCGCGACGCTTCCATTGCTCAAGTCCTGCAAGCTTCCGCGCGCCACGGCATGCCGGTCGTCCCCGTCTGCGACGAAGACGGGCGGCTCATGGGCCTCGTGGACCAAAACGTCATGCTGGACGAACTCATCAAAGCCTTGAACCTGACCCCGAAAGAAAAACACCATGACTGAACGCGCCACCGCCGAAACCTTGATGACCAAGGCATTCCCGCGCATCGGAGCGGACCACACGCTCATGGAAGCGGCCGGCATCCTGCTCGACCCCATGGCCGCCGCGGAACGTTCCCAGCCAATGGTTGTCATCCTGCCCGACGGCCAGTTCGGCGGCATGCTCTCGGCCCGTCAAATCCTTGACGCCGCGGCTCCAAAAGACGAAACACCGGCGGACGGCGCCCTCCCCGCCGAATGGATGCGCCAAAGGCTCAACACACCAGTCCGGGAGGTTATGAACCGGAACATTCCCGCCATACCCCCGGACGCGGGCCTCTACACGATGATGGAATTGATGACCCGGCACGAAACCGAATGCCTCCCGGTCGAAGACGACGGCCGGATCATTGGCATCGTCCGCCTCGCCAAGCTCTTCATCGCCGCCGCTTCCCTCGCCCTTACCCCCCGAACCGAAGGCATCCGCCTGGAATAAACCCCTCCACTCAACGCCGCCCGCCGCGAACGCGCCCAACACAACCGCCAACCCCCCGCCGCCACCAACCGTGAAACAACCCAACCAACCCCCGTAATCCATCCCCCAAAAATCGGAGAAAAAACGTTGCCCAACCCGCCCAAATTGTCTTTATTACTCAGAAAAGAAAATCCCAATATAAATTACTGCTATTTTGGATTGAAAGCCCATCAAAAAAGGAATCCAAATGAAAACAGTAGCATTGATGCCCAAACTATTATTTTCTGAGTAATAACTCATGCCGCCTGAAATTCCATTTCCCGCTGAGGCGTTACAATAGAATAACATACTTTAAAATATGATTAAATTAATAATCTTCGCTTTGTTACCTGTATGTTTATGGAGTATTATGCATGCAGAAGTGGTCAACATCCCCGATCCTAATCTTGAAGCAGCAATTCGTGAAGAATTAAATAAGCCAACGGGTGACATAACAACCGATGATATGGCGTTACTCACCTCACTCGTAGCAAGCGACAAATCAATAAATGATCTGACCGGATTAGAAACCGCTATCAACTTAGAAGACCTGAACCTTCAATACAATCAAATAGTAGATTTAAGTCCTCTAACTGGACTAACGAGTATAACACAGTTAAATTTGAATAACAATAACATAAGTGGTGTTAACCCATTGAGCGGTTTGATTAATCGGGATTGCTAATTTAGGATAGACACCGGGGATTTTTCCCTCAAGATGGAGGGAT
>CAZYUX010000180.1:0-5690 GCA_964650745.1 uncultured Puniceicoccaceae bacterium | reverse complement strand
CGCCTCCGCTTGTCCCCGGAAAAGAAGCGGTTCGGGCCGCGGGCGCCATCGCCTTTGCCGGCTTTCCCGGCGGATGACAGCGCTTTGGCGGCCATTCTTTTCACCTCCGGTTCCACCGGTCCGCCCAAAGGCGTCTGTTACGGGCGCGGCATCTTCGCGGCCCAGGCCCGGATGCTGCGCGAGTGTTACCGGATAGAACCCGGAGAGACGGACCTGCCGCTGCTGCCGGTCTTCGCGCTGTTTAATCCGGCCCTGGGAGTGACCACGGTCTTTCCGGAAATCAACCCCCGCCGCCCCGCAACCGTGGAGCCTTCGAAAATCGTCCAGGCCATCTTTCAATGCGGCGTGACGTCGAGTTTCGGGGCGCCCGCGCTCTGGGAGCGCATAGGGCGTTATTGTCTGGCGAACGCCATCAAGCTCCCCGGCCTGCGGCGCATCCTGATGGCCGGAGCGCCCGTTCCGCCCGGTCTGATTCGCATGTTCGAAGAAATCCTCCCCAACGGCGATATCCATACCCCCTATGGAGCCACAGAATGCCTGCCCGTGGCCTCGGTCTCCGGAAAAGAAATCCTGGGCGAAACAGAGGACCTTACCAGACAAGGCAAAGGCACTTGCGTGGGCCTTCCGCTGCCGGGCATCGAAGTTAAAATCATTCGGGCCAAAGATGACGTCATAGAGAAATTCGATCCCGCGTTTGAACTGCCCCGGGGAGAAACGGGGGAAATCATCGTCAAAGGCCCCATTGTCACCAGCCGTTACGACGGCCTGGAAGAAGCAACCCGAAGAGCCAAAATCCGGGACGCCGGCGGCGGCCTCTGGCACCGCATGGGCGACCTCGGCTATTTCGGCGAGCATGGCCGGCTCTGGTTTTGCGGGCGCAAAGCCGAACGTGTCGAAACCGCTTCCGGCCCGCTCTACACGGATTGCTGCGAGGCGGTATTCAACCGGCACCCCCATGTTTTCCGTTCCGCCCTGGTCGCTTTAGGCACGCCAGGCCGGCAAACCCCGGCCATCGTCATCGAGCCGGAAAAAGGCTGTTTTCCGAAGACCGCCGCCGCGCGCCGTCATTTCGAGCTCGAATTGCGCGCGCTGGCCCGGCAAAACGAAATGACAAGGAATATCCGGCGGTTTTTTTTCCGGCGCCATTTTCCCGTGGACGTCCGCCACAACACCAAAATCCACCGCCTGACCCTGGCCCGCCTTTACAAGCGGAAAAACAGAATCCCCCCCCGCTCCCGAAAACAATGAAAGAGCTTGCTTTCAAAGCGGAAGCCCCGGCATGATCTCCCAGGATGTGATGAATAGAACCATGATCATCACCGGAACCCGCAAGGGAATTGGAAAAGGGCTGGCCGAGCATTACATCAGGCAAGACTGGTTTGTGGCCGGATGCAGCCGGAAAGGGCCTTCCATCGAGCACGACCGTTACAGCCATTATTCACTCGATGTGGCCGACGAATCCGCGGTGGTGGCCATGGTGCGGGACGTCGCCCGGAAACGGGAGGAGCTGAACGCTGTCATCAACAATGCCGGTATCGCCTCGATGAACCACCTCCTCCTCACCCCTTACGAAACCGCCAAGAATATTTTCAAAACCAACTTCTTCGGCGCCTTTTTGTTTTGCCGTGAGGCGGCCAAGGTCATGACCCGCCAGAAAAAAGGGCGGATAGTGAATTTCACCACGGTGGCGGCGCCTTTGAGGCTGGAGGGAGAAGCCCTGTATGCCGCCAGCAAGGCCGCCCTCGAAAACCTCACCCAAGTGCTGGCCTTCGAAATGGCGCCCTATGGGGTGACGGTCAACGCCGTCGGCCCCGCGCCCGTGGCCACCGATTTGATTAAAAACGTGCCGCCGGAAAAAATCGAAACCCTTCTGGCCCGGCAGGCGTTCCCGCGGCTGGGAACCGTGGAGGACGTGGCCAATGTGACGGATTTCTACCTGCATGAGCGCAGCGGCGGCATCACGGGCCAAATTATCTACCTGGGAGGCGTGCATGGCTGACGCGGCGGCGGTGTCGTGGCTGTCGGACAAATGCCGCCGGTGTCCGGAACGGCTTTTCGCTTTGGCCGGGGACACGGCTTGTGATTATCAGGAACTCCAAACACGGGTTCGTTCCGCGCTTGCGTTCATTGAAAAAAACGGCGTCCGCGAAGGAGATATTGCGGCATTCACCGGGCCTGCCGGCATTGATTTCATAACCATCTTCTTCGCCCTCGCGCAAAAGAACGCCATCGCCGTTCCCGTCGCCGCGCCCGCCGCACCGGAAACGGAAAGCAAGCTGGCCGAAGCGGGCGCGGAAAAAATTTTTCACCGGGAGAATGACAGTTGGCGCATGGAAAGCCGCCCCCCGAAAGAACCGCCCCACCCGCTGGTGGAGGAGCTGCGCGGACTGAAGCATCCCGGGCTGGTGCTTTTCAGCAGCGGGACCACCGGCAAACCCAAGGCGATGCTTCACGACCTGGCCGTTTTGCTGGAAAGCTACGCCGCGCGCCCCCCAAAAGATCTGCGCTCGCTCCTCTTTTATCCGCTCGACCACATCGGCGGGCTGGACATTCTTTTGCGGAGCGTCGCCAACGGGTCAGCGGTGATTCTGCCGGAAACATCAAATCCCGGTGAAATCGCCGCTTTGATTGAAAAACACCGCGTCAACGTGCTGCCGGCCTCCCCGACGTTCTTCAATCTTCTCCTGCTTGCGGAGGCGCCTCAACGCTATGACCTCTCATCCCTGGAAATACTGCCCTACGGCTCCGAGCCGATGCCGGAACACCTCCTGGGCAAGCTTCAAAAGGCTTTTCCAAATGCCCGGCTGCAGCAGAAATTCGGCACCAGCGAAACCGGCGCCCTCCGCGTGACCAGCAAAAACTCCGGGAGCTTGCTGCTCAAATTCGAGGACAGCGGCGCGCGCCATAAAATCATAGACGGGGAGCTTTATTTGAAAACTCCATCGCGCATTCTCGGTTACCTCAACCACCCGGGGGAGAACCTGCTCGGCGGCGGCTGGTACCGCACCGGCGACCTGGTCGAAGAAGCGGAGGGCGGCTTCCTGAAAATCATCGGCCGAGTGAATGACGTCATCAACGTCGGCGGCGAAAAAGTGCTGTCGGCCGAGGTCGAGTCAGTCCTGCTGGAGATGCCCGAAGTCGCGGACTGCCGGGTTTACGGCGAAGCCAACGCCCTCACCGGCAAAGCGGTGGCCTGTGAAATTGTTCCGCGCGAAGAGGCTGACCCGGCGGCGATTCGCCGGGCCGTCCGCCGCCACTGCCGCTCCCGCCTGCCTCCTTTCAAAGTCCCGGCCCGGGTCACGGCGGTTTCCCGGATCAGCATTCAGAACCGTTTTAAAAAAAGCCGAAAAGACACACTGGCGGGAAAAGAATAACGGACGTTACACGGTTGAGCGATTATGACCCGGCATTGGGAACACGGTTCGGAATTCGACTTGCGGGAGTGGCCGCCCGCCGCCGGCGCGCCGCCGCCCGGGCCATGGGAGGGCAGGGCGGTTTTCTGCGCGGCGGCGCGGGATGCTCTGCGGGCGCTGCTGGCTCACGGGCGGGAGCATTGCGGATGGCAGCGCCTCCGGCTGCCGGAATATCTTTCCAACGAGGTCAAGACGGCGGCGGCAAGGGGAGGATTGCCGGTTGAAACCTTTCAGGACGGCCCCGGCGCTCTGGCGCGCGCGCTCAGCAGCGCCGCGCCGCGGCCGGGGGATGTTCTTATGCGGGTCAACTTTTTCGGGCTGCGGGATTTTTCCGCCGAACGGCTGGAACTGCCCGGGGGAGTGGTTCTAATCGAAGACCACACGCACGATCCCTTTTCCCCGGCGGCGTTTCATTCCCAGGCGGACTTCTGCCTGGCCTCCCTCCGCAAGTGGCTGCCCATGCCGGACGGGGCGGCGCTCTGGTCCCCCAAAAAACTGGAACTTCCGCCCCCGCCCCCGCGGCAGCCCGAAGCCGAATCGGCGTCGGCCCGAAAACTGGCGGCCATGCTCTTCAAGTGGCGCTATCTGCAAGGGCTTTTCGGCGGTAAAGCCGCCTTCCGCGAATTAGCCGCTCATGGAGAGCGCGGCCTGGGCGTTGGCGAGGCGGCCGCCATGTCTCCCTGGTCGCGGTTGTTATTGAAAACTTTCCCCTGGCCGCAATGGCGGCAAACACGCCGGGAGAACCATAACCATTTAACGGCCCGGCTGGAGGATTTGAAGCATATCGAAATTCTGCTCCCGCCCGAAGGAAGCGATGCCGTCCCTTATTGTTTTTCCTTTTTGCTCCCCGCGGCGGAAACACGGGAAAACGCCCGCAAAACACTCATTGCCCAAGACATCTATCCCCTCGCGCTTTGGAACCTGGAGAAAGCGCCATGCGGCGGCGTTTCGCCGCCGCCGGCGGACTTCAGCCGGCATGTTCTTGGCCTGCATTGCGACATGCGTTACGGGGAAGCGGATATGGAGAGAGTCGCCGCCGCCCTCCGCCGCGCTTTATAAAAACCCAAATTTCAAGCCATCATGACTCATTCCATAACCAAAGCCGCGGCGGCCGTCAAAGAGGCCGCGGAACGCGCGGCACAAGACCCGGCGCGGCCGGTCTATCACTTTCGCCCGGCCGCCAACTGGATTAACGACCCCAACGGCACAATTTACCGCGACGGCTGGTATCATTGTTTCTACCAGCAAAACCCTTACGGTGACGGCTGGGGCTATATGCACTGGGGCCACGCCCGCAGCCGCGACCTGGTTTACTGGGAACACCTGCCAATGGCGCTGGCGCCGGCGGGTGAGCTGGGGGAAGAGCATTGCTACTCAGGCTGCGCCTGGATCAGCCGCCGGGGCCAGCCCATGATTTTCTACACCAGCGTGCCGGGAGACAGCCGGGGCTTCCAGCAATGGGCCGCTCTCGGCACCGGGGACTGGCTGGCGTGGGAACGTCATGCGGCCAACCCGCTGATTAAACTGGGGGCGCCGGGGCTGCCGGATTTTTCCCCGAAATGGCGCGATCCCTTTATTTTCGAGGAAGGCGGCCGGACATTCCTCATCATCGGAGCGGCCCTCGCGGACGAAGCCGTCATTCCCATCTTCGAGGCGGAAGATGATGAATTAGTCCGGTGGGCGTATAAAGGGATTCTCTTCCGCCGGCCCAAAAGTGAAATCGAATATCCAGAGTGCCCGAATTTCACGAAGATAAACGGCAAATGGATTCTGCTGTGCGCCCCTTACAAGCAAGTGGAATACTTCGTTGGCGCATTCGATTTGAAACAGCTGGCGTTCGAGCCGGAGGCGCGCGGCCAGCTGAACCGCCACGATGATTTCTATGCGACCAACATCTATAACAATGTTTCAGGCCGCTGTATTCTGACCGCCTGGGCGCGGGGCTTCCCCGAAGGCAGGGGCTGGAACGGCTGCCACGCCCTGCCGCGCATCCTTTCCATTGGCCCGGATGGCCATCCCCGGCAGGAGCCGCTTCCGGAACTGCAAAAATTGCGCGCTGAAAAACTCTGGAGCGGCGGAATGATTCTGGAAAACGAAAACCGCGTGCTGGAGACGGTAAAAAGCGGCGCTTTGGAAATCACCGCGGAATTCGACAGGTGTGAAGCCCGCGCCTTCGGGCTGAAAACACTCCGCTCGGATGACGGCCGGCGCTCCGTCCCCATCCGGTTCGAAGAAAACACTTTCCAAACGGCGGACGCGCGGGCTCCATTCCGGCAG
>CAZYUX010000179.1:0-5690 GCA_964650745.1 uncultured Puniceicoccaceae bacterium | reverse complement strand
CCAGGATGGCGCTTTGGCCGGAGGCTGAATCCAGCCGGTCACTTGTTGCTCTGTCATTCAGCGTCACCCCTGCAAAGGATTGAACTGAACGGCCTGAGGCGCCATCTTCTTGGAGCATTGTTGGATTTTCAGCCATGCCGCGGACATTCATGTGGTCAATCGGCGGCAAAACAACTTCTTTCCCTGATATAAAAACATTTATCCTCCAGGCTATTGCGTTTCCCTTTGCTGAAATTGTTTGAGCCAATTCTCAATCTTTGCTTTTATTTTGTCCCTAACCTCTCTGGTCTTTTCTAATTGCTTCTGGCGGCCGCCTTCAAAGCTGGAGGGATCGGGAAAACCCCAGTGCAAACGGGCGATGGTCCCCGGAAAAATGGGGCACCTCTCAGAATTAGACTCATTACAGACGGTTATGACATAGTCATACCTTTTGCCTTGCTGATAAAAAGCAAAGGCGCTCTTGGTTTGATTTCGCGATATGTCCAGGCCGGTTTCTTTCATTGCCTCAACCGCCAGAGGGTTCAATTTGCCCGGTTCCAAGCCCGCGCTTTCAGCAACGAAGAGGCCTGATCCCATATCGTTTAAAAACGCCTCAGCCATCTGGCTGCGGGCGGAATTATGCACGCAAATAAACAATACTTTTTTCTTTTTCATAAGGTCCTTACCAGCGATAGCGTTTCCGCATCTTCATCCGCAGAACGATAGACAGGAAAGCGAGCGCCGCGACAATCGCGAGAAACACGAAGGCGGTGCCATATTGCATTTTCGCGCTGTATTCGTTCTGGGGGATTTTTCTGCTTACGACATAAATGTGGTAGGGCAAGGCCATCACCCCCTGGAAAAAGAAGTCCGAGAATTTCTCCACTTCCCAGGGCAACTGGTTCCGAATGGCGTAAGCGGCGGTAAACATGATGGGCGCGGTCTCGCCCGCCACCCGGGCGATGCTCAATATGGAGGAAGTCAAGATGCCGGGAAAAGCGTAGGGCAGAACGTTGGTGCGGATTGCCTGCCACTTTGTCGCCCCCAGAGCCAGCGCGCCTTCCCGGAATCCTTGGGGCACTCCCCGCAGCGCCTCTTCACTGGCTGTAATGACAATCGGCAGAACCATAAAGGCGAGAGTGAACCAGCCTGCCAGCAAGGAAACATTCCATCCGAAGAACAAAACAAACACGCCGAAACCAAAAAGCCCGAACACAATCGAAGGCACCCCCGCAAGGTTGAGGATGGAGACGCGGATCAACCGGATTAAGAGTCCGTCTTTGGCATATTCGCTCAAGTAGATGGCGCTGCACACACCCAGAACAAGCGCGATGGCCATGGACCCTAAAACCAATAACACGGTTCCCGCGATGCAGGGGAAAATGCCGCCTCCCGAATAAGCGTAAGTTTCCGAATAGGGCTCTTCTATATTGCGTTCTTCACAAAACCGGCGGAATTTCTTGTCACTCAATTCCATCTTTTCGCCTTCATACTCGAAGACGTGGAGGGTTTGCGGCGTCCCGGTGAGAAATTCAACACTGATGAAGGGAAAAGAGGAACGGAAGACGGTTGCGCTTCCCTTGATTGAAATATCAAGGAAGATGTAAGTGGCGCAGACCAGGATGGAATAGGCCGCCAGGCGAAAAATCCAAAACATCACCCTCTCCGTCAAATGCGCGCCCGCTTTCTTGCGGGTAAAGGGATGGATGGCCGGTGATGCGGGCTGTCGCATTTGGATTAAGCGCCGGTGATTTGGCAGCGGCGCACGATTTTTTGCGCGGCATAGTTTATCAAAAGGGTAATCAGGAAAAGCACCGCGCCGACCAGGAAAAGAGCCCGGTAGTGGATGCTGTCCCTGACGACTTCGCCCATTTCCTGGGCGATGATGCCGGTCATGGTGTGAACCGGCTGGAAAAAGGCTCCGAGGCCTTGCGTAAAGTCGGGAATATCAATCCGGTTGCCCGCGCAAAGAAGCACCACCATGGTTTCACCGATGACGCGCCCAAAACCCAGCAATACCGCTGAAATGATGCCGGAAAGAGCCGTCGGGACGATGATCCTGATAATCGTCTGCAGGCGCGTCGCTCCAAGTGAAAGAGAAGCTTCTTTATAAGCTTGAGGCACATTGTTGAGGGCATCTTCAGCCAGCGAGAATATCGTCGGAATCGCCAACAAAGCGAGCAGACAGCCGGCGGTGAATGCGTTCAAGCGTTCGGAAATCGGGAAAAATGACACCCAAGCCAACAACTCCCGCTGGGAGAGCCACCGGACGAATTGTCCGAAAATGGCGATGCCGAAAAAACCAATCACCACCGAGGGTATGGCCGCCAGAAATTCAATGTAAGGTTTGATTATTTTCTGCTCTGAGGGCGCAGCGATTTGGTTGACGTAAATCGCCGCGCCAACGCCGAATGGAACGGCGAAAAACATGGCCACGCATGCCACCAGCAGAGAGCCAACAAATAATGGCGCGATTCCATACCAGTCCTGAAAGAAGCTGTTTGTGATCCAGTCCTTGCCGAAGATAAAGGAGGTGAAAGCCCTGCGCAAGGGAACTGGTTTTTGAGGGTCCCAGCTCTGAAGCTTGCTCTCAATATCAGATAAGCCGGCCGCATACTGGCGGCTTAATTGCGAAAAACGTTTCAGCCGTTTCTGTAAATCCTCCCCGGGCAGCATCGGCATGTGCTCCAGGCTGCCGCGCATCTTTTCTGCCAGCTCTTTATTGATTTGCTGGTAGCGCGGAAAAGAGCCGGTGATGGCTTTCACCTCCTCAGCCAGGTCAACCGGCTGGACCCAAACGGTTTCGGCTTCCTCGGAACGGTCCGCCGCGGTCAGGTTTTGCTTGTATTCAGACCGATCCCGATAGACCTGGCATCGCTCTTTTATATCCATCGCGGTCTCCGACAGTTCGGCGGCGAATGAGCGAAAATCGTCAATCGCGCTGGTGTAATGGTTCGTGAACGCCGTGAACTCCGCCATGGCCGCGCTGACTTCCTCGTAGGTTTTCCCTTGGGCGTAAAGGGCTTTGGTCTGCCGCTGCTGGATGTCATTAAGATAACGTGAAAGCGCCGCGAAGTCATCGGCCTGACCGCGGATGTAATCCACATATTCAAGGCCGGAGCGTCTGTAGAGTTCAAGGCTTTCGCGGTATTGCCCGAAGAATCCGATGCCTTCCTTAAAGAGAAATACGGTAATCAACAGCAGAATGATGACGGCGGCGAATGCGTTGCCCCCAAAAAAGGCTTTGAGCATCTTGTCCGCGCTGACACCGGACAAACCCCGCCGCGATTTGACGAACTGGCTCTTATCGGACGGCATGGCCGGGCAACTCTTATTTCAAAGGAACGAATTTCACGTCCGAGACGATTTTCTGTCCTTTGCCGCTAAGGGTGAAGTTGATGAATTCAGCCACGACGGGCTTCGTGGGGAAACCATTCGTGTAATAGTATAACGGCCTGGCTAATGAATAGCTCTTGTTGTTGATGGTTTCATTGGAGGGCTTCTGTCTGTCCACCGATGCGACTTTCACCCCGGGCGTTCGGATATAAGCCAAGCCGACATAGCCGACTCCATTGGGATTTTTGGCCACCTCAGCGGCGATCTGCTCGTTGCCCGCCATCTTTTGCGTCCGCGGGCCGTAATCGCGTTTACTCATCGCCAGATCCTGGAAAACTTTATAAGTGCCCGAAGCCGTATTACGGGTGTAGGCCGAGATTTTGCCCGGCTGGCCGCCCAAGGCGCTCCAGTCGCTGACGTCGCCAGTGAAGATGTTCTCCACATCGCTTTTCTTCAGGGCCGTGATGGGATTCTTCTCGTTGACGATTACGGCGATGCCGTCGTAGGCGATTACGGTTGGCATAATGTTAACGCCGCTGAGTTTGGCCTTGGAAATCTCTTTGTCCTTGGCCTCGCGGCTGGCCATGCCGATGTCGGCCGTCCCGTCCAGGATGGCGGCGATGCCGGTCGAGGAACCCTCGGCGGCAATCTCGAAAGTGACGCCGGGATGCGACGCCTTGAATTCCTCCGCCAGTTGGGGGGCCAACTTGGCCCCGATGGTGTCCGAGCCTTTGATGACGATCTTTTCGCCCCGCGCGAAAGCGCACAGGCCCAGCATTCCGATAATTGTGAATAAAGACTTTTTCATGGTGTTTGACATGTTGGATTTTTTGGTGCGGTTAAGTTTGAGTTGCATGGTTAGAATTTGGCGCTCAAATCAACTTGGATGAGGTCCACCCGGTCGTTCCCCGCGGCGCTGGATTGAAAATCATTGTCTATATTCTCACTCACCATGCCGGTCAGGCCGCCGGTGAGGAAGTCGGTGAAAACGTATTTCGCTTTCATCACCACGCCTTTCTGGTTGAGCTCGTTCTTGCCGAAGTCGGAGTCGGAGAGGTTCGGGCTGTAAGAAGCCGCCTCAAGGAGACGGTATTCGATGCCCGCCTCCCACTCTCCCGCCTTTTTGGCGGAGCCGATCTGCCAGCCGAGGTTGAAGAACTGGTCGTGCGAGCCCTGGTCCGCGCCCGAAGAGAAGCCGGGGGCTTGCGCCAGCTCATCACCCTCGATGTTCCAGCCGCAGGTTCCGAACAGCTTTTGCTTCTGGCCAAAGAGCTTGAATTTCCACTCCGCCGGCACTTGCACCACCAAGAAGTCGTGGAACCAGGTTTGGGCGTTTTCGCCCATGGGGCCTGCGCCGTTTTCCGGATTATTAACGGCTTGGCCGCCCGTGGTTGCCATAATCATGGGAGCGATCCTCAGGTCGTTCCATCTAAATTCCACCTGTCCGGCGAGAAGGAACTCGTCGTGGTCATCCCAGCTTTTGGATTCGTTTTCCTCGTCAATGATGTATTGGCCGGCCCGGAGGGTCCAGTGTTCCCCTAACTTGATTTGTTCTGAGAGGCCCTCAGGATTGATGTCGCCGTCCCAGAACGCTTTGCTGATGTGGAAGGGGTGCTTGTGCTTGCCCATCCGCGCTTCCAGCCAGTCGCCGGTGTATTGCAGATAGACCAGGCCGACGCTCAATCCATCGCCGTTTTTGTCGAAGAATCCGCCCCAGTTGGCGTTGGTCGAGTCATTGGCGTTGGCCGTCTCCAGCCGGACTCCCGCCTGCCAGGCATCAGTGAAATGGTAATCGGAACCGAGCCGCAAACGGTAGCGCCAGCGGCTGCGGTCGTTATTGTTTTCGTCGTTCTGCTTGCGGGCGTTTTCGTATTGGTAGCGCAGGCGCAGGTCGCCGTAGAGGTCGAGTTTCTCCACGGTTTTGGCAACCTCGACTTTCGAAGGCACCGCCGCAGCGGTTGCCTTTTTCACCTCCTGGACGATTTGCGTTTGTTGGGCCTGTTCCTCGTGGGCGATTTCCGCCCGCACGGAATCGGCTTCCTGCTGGGAAATGATTCCCTTTTTCACCAAAAGGTTTAAGAGGGCGTCATTGCTGGAACCATAAACCGGTGCGCTTAGCATCAAAGCCAGACTGGCTATGGCGATAACCTTTCGTTTTGGTTTATTCATTTTTGAATCGGTTCGATATCATTTCAGTAGTTAGGTTGTGCATAGGATGCGTGCATGCCGGGCGGAATAATGCGACAATAGCATTACGGCCATGTTGAGGCCGGGTTACATTTGTGTGAACTTGCGGCCTGAAAAGAGCAAAGGCCGGAGTAGTTTGATAGATCGGAAGAGCACACGTCTGAACTCCAGTCACACTTGAATCTCGT
>CAZYUX010000178.1:0-5715 GCA_964650745.1 uncultured Puniceicoccaceae bacterium | reverse complement strand
AGACGTGTGCTCTTCCGATATACCTTTGACGGGCATCCGCCGGCTTGCCAGCATTTTTCTGTGGATTCTTTTGGCAAAACCGGTTTCGTAAGCGGCATGGAAAACGTCATCATTTTAGGAAGCGGGTGCGCGGGTTTGACCGCCGCCATTTACACGGCCCGGGCCAACCTTGAACCGCTCGTCATCGAGGGCGCCCAGCCGGGAGGGCAATTGACCACTACCACCGAGGTGGAAAACTTCCCCGGCTTTCCGGAAGGGATCAGCGGCCTCGATCTCATCAGCCGCCTGCGGCGGCAGGCGGAACGTTTCGGCGCGCGCAGCGAGCGCGGCAGCATCGAAAAAGCGGACTTGGCCGGAGAGGTGAAAAAATTGACGGGCGCGGGCAAGACATACGAGGCCAAAGCGGTCATCATCGCCACCGGCGCGTCCCCCCGGATGCTGGGCATCCCCGGCGAGCGGGAGATGTTCGGAGGCAAGGGCGTCAGCACCTGCGCCACCTGCGACGGCGCGTTCTACCGGGATCAGGAAGTGGCTGTGGTCGGCGGGGGCGACGCCGCCTGCGAAGAGGCTTTGTTCCTCACGCGCTTCTGCTCAAAAGTCACCATCATCCACCGGCGGGATGAACTGCGCGCCTCGAAAATCATGGGAAACCGCGCTGCTGGACACGAGAAAATCGCCATGCGCTGGGACACTGTCGTGGAAGAAATCCTTCCGGATGACAGCGGCCAGGTCCGCGGCATCCGGGTAAAGAACGTCCAGACCGGCGCGGAAAGTGAAATCGCGCTTCAGGGCGTTTTCATCGCCATCGGCCATATCCCCAACACCCAGCCCTTCAGAGAAGCCCTGAAAACGGACAAGCAAGGCTATTTCGTCCCCGAAACGGGCGGCCGGACGCGCACGCGATCGCCTGGGGTCTTTGTGGCGGGCGACTGCGCGGACCATGTTTACCGCCAAGCGGCGACCGCCGCCGGGATGGGTTGCATGGCCGCCCTTGAATGCGAGCGCTGGCTCGCCGAACGGTATGAATAGAACCAGCGCAAGCCGGAAAGGGCAATCAGCTGGTATTAGGGAAATTGTTGCTTGCCCATGCCGGGGCGGTTCATGGGGAAGCGGCGCCCGTTGGCGATAAGGACCAGGTTGTTTCCTTCACTGAAGCTGATGATCACCGGCCCTTTTTTCTGGAGGGGGACGCGTTCGCCTTTTTCCATGATGCGGTCGAACAGGCGTTTTTTATCCCGGACTTGTTCGACGATGACGGTTACCGGCCCCAGCGCTTCCAGAATGATTTTTTCCTCCTTGAGAGCATCCCCCGCTTTTTCTTCCTGCCCGGCGGAGCTCAATTGGGGGTTCAATTCCGGGGCGGAATTGGAGCGGAACAGGCCGGCCGCGCCCCAGATCAGGAGCGCCAGGATCACAAGCCCCGCGGCGGCGGCGAAGATTTTGCCATAGGGCGGCTGCCCGGCGGAGAGTTCGGCCATCGCGCTCCCCGGCGTCTTGTTTTTTTCTTCCGGTTCCGGCTCTTTTTCCGGTTCGGGGGAGCGGGCGGCGGGCGAAGAGGGCGCGGGTGTTTCAAACTTCCGCTCCGGCAGGTCCATGCGGCCCAGGACTTCTCCTTTCTCGCGTTTGGCTTGTTTGCCCGCGGCCAGACGCTGGGCGTTGAAGTCCGTCATCAGCGTGTCCGGATCGAGTTTGAGGTGTTTGGCGTAATTTTTAAGAAATCCCCGCACGTAGATGTCGGGCAGGGGAATGTCAAATTCGTCATTTTCCATCCCGGCAAGGTACTCGCCCCGGATTTTAGTGGCTTCGGCGGCGTCGCGGATCGAAATTCCCAGGCGTTTGCGGGCTTCTTCCAGTTGTTCTCCGATGCTCATAGTTTAAAGGTCTCCAGGTCCACGAGGATTTCGCGGGGGGCGGAACCGTTTTCGGGACCGACGACGCCTTTGGCTTCGAGGATTTCCATGATGCGGGCGGCGCGGTTGTAGCCGATGCGCAGGCGGCGCTGCAGCATGGAGGTCGAGGCGCGCTTGGTGGTGCGCAGAACCTCGATGGCGTCGGGCAGCAGCTCGTCGCCTTCTTCGCCGCCGCCGCTTTCTTCCTGGGTGTCTATGCCTTCCTCGACGTTTTTCTGGAACTCTTCGTCGAACTCCGGTTCCCCGTTTTGCTTCAGGAATTCGACAACTTCATGAATTTCCTCATCCGCAATATAAGCGCCTTGGGCGCGGACAAGGTCGGAGGCTCCGGGGGGCAGGAAGAGCAGGTCGCCCCGCCCGATGAGCTGGTCGGCCCCGCCGGTGTCGAGGATGGTGCGGCTGTCCACTTTGGAGGCGACTTTGAAGGAGATGCGGCTGGGCAGGTTGGCTTTGATGACGCCGGTGATGACGTTTACCGAGGGACGCTGCGTGGAGATGATCAGGTGGATGCCGGCGGCGCGGGCCAGCTGGGCCAGCCGGGCAATCCCTGCTTCGATGTCGGCCGGGGCAACCATCATCAAGTCGGCCAGCTCGTCCACGATGCAGATGATGTAGGGCAGTTTTTGGCCGTTTTGGGCTTCCTGTTCGCCGGGAGTTTCGGTTGAAGCGGCGGAAGCCATGGCGGCGCGTTCTTCGGGAGAGAGGGCGGCGTCCTTTTCTTTGGCTTTTTCCTCGCCTTCGGCGTCTTTGCCGATTTTTGCGTTGTAGCCGGTGATGTTGCGCACGCCTATTTTGGCGAATTTCTGGTACCGCCCTTCCATTTCATTGAGCAGGTGGCGCAGGGCGCTTGGAACTTTCTTGGCGTCAGTGACAACGGGGATGAGCATGTGGGGCAGCGTGTTGTAAACCTGCATTTCCACGATTTTGGGGTCAATCATAACCATCCGCAGCTCCTCGGGGCTGAATTTATAGATCAGGGAGGCAATGACGGAGTTGAGGCAGACGGTCTTGCCGGATCCGGTGGCGCCGGCGATGAGCATGTGGGGCATTTTTGCCAGATCGGCCACCAGGGGTTTGCCGTTGACACGCTTGCCCAGGGCGATGGGGATTTCCGCTTCCGTGTTGGCCCAGTCCTCCGACTCAAGGATGTCCCGCAGGAAAACCGATTGCGCGTTTTTGTTGGGCACTTCAATGCCGACGCAGCCTTTGCCGGGCACCGGCGCGAGGATGCGCACCGAAATCGCTTTGAGCGCCAAGGCCAGGTTTTTGTCCAGGTTGAGAATTTTTTCCACCCGAACTCCGGCGGCGGGGTGGACATCGTAACGGGTGATGACGGGGCCGACGTGGACCTCGCCCATTTTGGCGTCCACCTTGAATTCTTTGAGCGTGCGCAACAGGGCGTCGGCGGTTTCCTGAATGTTTTCGGCCTGCTCGGGGGGAGCTTCCGGCGGGGTTTCGAGCAAGTCGTTCCCGGGAAAGGTGTAGCCGTCCTTTTTCTCGGGCTGGCGGGCAGAAGCCTTTTTAACCTTCTCGGGTTCAACGATCTTGAGTTCGGTTTTTTCCTCTTCCCGCTCCCGGGTCTCCTCCGAGGATTTCAGGCCCAGCTTCAGCCCCGGCTTCTTCTCTTCTTCTTCGGCCAAAGCGGCGGCCCATGCCTCCAAATCATCCGATATGGGAGGCTCCTCGTCGCCCAGCAGAGCGGGGGCGCGGTATTCCGGGAGCTTTTCCTTTTTAGAGGGCGGGGCGCTGCTCTCCTTGCGGGGCAGTGAAAAGCTTTTTTTGGCCGGCGCGCTTTCCGCCGGCGGAGAAGAGCGCATCGGCTGCATGGGCGCGGGCCGCGCCGCGGCGGGGGCCGGTTTTTTTTCTTTCTTCTTTTTCTTCGGCTTCTCCTCCTCTCCCTCTTTTTTCTTAAACAGGTCTTTGATCTTGTTTTTGATGATGCGAAAATCACTCAGGCTGAACATCAGCCCCACAAGCAAAAGAGTGCCGAACAGAATGGAGGTGCCGGCCTTGCCCACGCCGTCCTTGAGAAGCCCGCGGTAAAAGACTTTGCCGATCCAGCCGCCGGCCTCATTGGGCATGTAATTCGTGGCCCAGCTCTCCGGGACGACTGTCTCGTTGCCGTCCTCGTCTATTATAGTTTTTTCGGTCGATTGCGGCGCCATGAACGAAGTCTGAACAAGACTTGCAAGAATTGAGAGGGAGAAGAAAACGGCGGCGACCATCGAATTTTTGAATTTGCTCAGCATTTCCGAGCGCCCGGTCAGGAACATATAGGCATACCAGCCCATGTAAAAAGGCAGAATCCAGGCGCCGACGCCGACGAGGTAGAGGGAGATATAGGCAAGCCAGACGCCCAGCTTGCCGACAATGTTGCTTTCCGGCGCCGCCGCGGTTTCTTCCTCTCCTTCCGCCTCCGCGGCACTGGCCTGCGGGGTGGAATACCTGGGGTTTTGAGACGGGCGGTAGTCCACAATGGCCAGGACCGTGAAAATCGTCAGCGCCACACAGAAAATGCCCCAAAACCACTTGGGTTTGCCGCGCCGGGATTCGATGGCTGGACCGCCGCCGGTTTGCTGCTTCTCTCTTGACATTAAACCCCCGTTATACAAGCCACTTTAGCGGCCTTGCGCGAAAACACAAGTTTTGTTTGCACATCTTTTCCCGCGGAGACGATTTCCATTTTCGGCAAAGGAGACAATGAATTTTATCACATTCGAGCCGCTGTATCAAGAGCGCGTGTGGGGCGGCGCCGCTTTGGCCGAACTGCCGGACCGAACACCGCCGCCCGGGCGCCTGACCGGAGAAAGCTGGGAGGTTTCGGACCGCCCGGAAGCTTGCTCCGCCGTCAGCGCCGGACCGGAGCGGGGCCGCTCCCTGCGCTGGCTGCGCGAAAACCGCGCGCGGGAAATCCTGGGCCCCCGATACCCGCCGGAACAGCCCTTCCCTATCCTGGTCAAATGGCTGGACTGCCGGCAGCGGCTCAGCCTTCAGGTGCATCCCCCGGAAGCCGTTGCCCGGCGCCTCGGCGGGGAACCGAAAACCGAAAACTGGTTTGTCGCCCATGCCGCTCCAGGGGCCGCGCTTCTGGCCGGATTAAAAGAAGGCGCAACCCGCGCCCAATTCGAAAAAGCCATCCGCGAAAACACGCTCGAAGAACTCGTCCACCGCTTTCCCGTCCGGGCGGGCGATTCGTTTTTTGTTCCCGCCGGCCGGGTTCACGCCATCGATGCCGGCTGCCTGATCCTGGAAATCCAGCAAAATTCGGACACGACTTACCGGGTTTATGACTGGGGACGCAAAGGCCTCGATGAAAAACCCCGCGCGCTGCATGTCAAAGAGTCGCTGGCGTGCATTGATTTTTCCGACTTCGAGCCCGCCGCGCTCCGTCCCGGCCGCGCGGAAACGGTCCTGGCCGAATGCCCGTTCTTTCGCGTCACGCAAAAACCTTTCGAGGCGGGCGGCCCGGCGCTGGTTTTTGAACCGGGAGAACAACCGCGCCTGCTCCACGTCACGGAAGGCCGTCTGCGGGAATCCCGCACGGGCGGCTTATTAAACCGGGGCGGCACGGCTCTGCTGCCCTTCGCGGGAAAGTTTCATTTCAAGCCGGAATCAGCCGGATTGGCTCTTGTCACGGACCGGTTCGCCTCATAAACATAACCTGCCTTGAGGGGGCTTCCGAAACGCGCGGGCTCCTCATCGCGTTTGCGCATTCAACCATGAAAAAACAACGCCGGACCCAATTCATCACAGCACTGGCGGCAGCCGCGGCGGCGCTCATCCTGCTTTACATCGGGGCGGTCTT
>CAZYUX010000177.1:0-5719 GCA_964650745.1 uncultured Puniceicoccaceae bacterium | reverse complement strand
GGGCTCCCGCGCCGTCCTGGTGGATTTCAAGTTCGGCTACCACGGGATCGAAGATCCGCAAATCAACGCGCAGGCAATGGCCTACTCGTTTGGAACGTTCATCGAGTTCCCCGAACTGGAGACGCTCGACTTCCACTTTCTTCTGCCGAGGCAGGACGCGATTTTGAGCCACACATTTAACAGGTCCGATGTCCCGGAGATGAAACTCCGCCTGGAGACGATCAAGGCCCGGCGGAAGGCCCCGGATAAAACCTACAACCCCAGACCCGATCTCTGCGAATATTGCGCCAGGCGGGCGCAGTGCCCGGCGCTTTTCAATAAAGCCCTGCCCCTGGCCGTCAAATATTCCGGGGACGCTCTGCCCGTTCCGGTTGAAGCGCACAGTTCGGCCCTGGCCGATCCCGCCGACATGGCGAAAGCATTGCTGCTGGCGCACGTGCTCGAGCCCTGGTGCGAGTCGGTCAAGCGGCACGCGCTGAAACTGCGCCTCGAGGACGGCGTCGAGATTCCCGGCTTCGAGCTGAAGGAGCGCGCCGGCAAGCGGACCATCACCAACATCCTCGCGGCGTGGGAAATCGTCCAGGGCGAAGGTATCACGTTAGACGAGTTCCTCTTCGCCTGCACCGCTTCGGCTCCGCAGCTGGAGGACATTTTCGCAACCAAAGCGCCCCCGCGCAAGAAAGGGGCCTGGAAACAATTGCTGGCGGACCGCCTGACCGACCGTGAAGCCCTCACCTCGGCCTCGCCGGTCCGCTTTCTCAAACGAATCAGAAACCATAACTAATAAATAAGGAGTATAAGTCATGAAGAAATCGTTCCGCAAGACACTGGAACAAGAAGAAAACGGCGAAGGCGGCACCGCCCTCGCCACCCAGGAAAAACCACAGGACGCCGCCGCCCCCGCGATCTCCAAATCAGGCGGCGGCGGCGCCCTTGCTCCGGCCCTTCCGCCGGTCCAGGGACTGGACGGGGAATGGGGAGCGGGGGACATTCAAATCCCCCGGCTCTCCCTTGTCCAGAAATCTGGCAACCTGGCGGACAACCCGGAATTCCAGCCCGGCTGCTACGTCTTCAACAAGGAGATCGTGGTGGGGGACGGGAAGGAGCCGTTCGCGGTCACCGCCCTCTCGGCCCGGAAGTATTACATGGAGGAGCTGCCCTTCGACGAGGAGGCCATGCCGCAGATCTTCGACCGGCTGGAGGACGCCCGCAAAGCGGGCTTCACGCTGGAATGGGACACGGAGGAGCCGCGGGTCAAGGAGTGCGCCGACCTGGTCGTGCTGCTGCCCGTGCCGAAGGAATACGCCACCTTCGAATACGGCGGGCAGGGCTACGCCCGGGCGCTGTGGACGCTGGTCAGCAGCGCCTACAACAGCGCCGCGCGCCCTATCGCCACCGCCGCCATGTGCGGCCACCTGCGCGGGGGTTTGCACCTGGGCGGCTGGGAACTGACCAGCGACCTGCGCAAGAACCAGCGCAACTCCTGGTATGTCCCCGTCGTCCGGGCCCAGGGGCTGCATGCCCCGGAGTTCATCCAATTCCTCGAAGAGGAAGTGCTGTAACCATGCGTTTCCCGCTTCGCTGGTCCGGGTTTCTTTATAAGCCCGGGCCGGCGGGCGGAGGCGTATCTGAATCCTGAATACAAATGCAGACTTACGGCGTCGATTATGAAACGGCCTACACCCGCGATTACTCGGTCAAGAAAATGACCGTCGAGGAGTATGTGCGGGACGCAAGGTTCGATCCCTACCTCGTGGCCATTGTTGGGCCGGATGTGGATTACGTTGGTCCGCCCAGAGAAGCCCCCTGGGAGAAAATCACCGGCCATCGCTGGATCAGCCATCATCAAGCTTTCGACGGCCAAGTGCATGAACGGGCCCAGGAATTAGGCATCATACCAGAATATGCCCTGCCCAACGAATGGCACTGCTCCGCCAACCTGGCGGTTTATTTGCAGGCCCCGCGCAATTTGAAAGACGCCGCAAGGCAATTACTCGGATTGAAATTAAACAAGGAAGTGCGGCGCTCGATGCGGGACCATGAATGGGATTCGCTTTTTCCCGAAGAGCGCGAGGTGTGGCGCAATTACGCCAAAGAGGACGCGGCCGCGTGTCTGCAATTGTGGAACACCTTTTCCCATCGCTGGCCGGAAAAGGAAAGACAGCTTTCCCGGCATACTATCGAGTCGGGCATGCGCGGTGTCGCCGTTGACCTTGACCGGGTGGAAGACGGCATCCGCCGGTTGCAGAAAGTCATCTGGGAAGCGGAGGAAAACATACCATGGGCGGAGGACGACCCCTCGCTCTCGACCGCCGCCTTAGCCAACGCCTGCCGGATGGCCGGCATCCCGGTCCCGCCCGCCACGGCCGAGGACAATCCGAAGTGCCGGCGGTGGGAGGAGCAATACGGCCATCGTTTCCCCTGGGTCAACGCCATGCGCACGGTGCGCAAAGCCAACAAGGCCCTGAAAATCCTCGTGGCGGTGAAACAGCGCGTCCGCCCGAACGGGACCATGCCCTTTTCGCTGAAATACTTCGGGGCGGCCGCCACAGGACGATGGTCGGGCGACAGCGGGCTCAACATGCAGAACCTGCCCCGCGAGGAGACTTACGGGGTCAACCTGCGGGAGTGTTTTGTCCCGCGCCCGGGCAAGAAGTTCATTATTGCCGACCTTTCCCAGATCGAGCCGCGCATCGCTTACTGGGTGGCGGAGGATCATGCCTTTCTCGATTTGCTGCGCTCCGGCTATGACCTCTACGAAGCCCACGCCCGCGCCACTATGGGTTACAACGATCCACGGCCTTTGCGTGAGGTGGATAAAAGTCTGCGGTCGACGGCGAAGGCCCGCTGTCTGGCGGAAGGAACCCTCGTTCTCACCAATCAGGGCTACAAGCCCATCGAAACCATAAAACCAGACGACCTGTTATGGGACGGCCTCGAATGGGTCCGCCATAGCGGTGTCGTCCGTAACGGCATCCAACCTGTCATCGAAGTCCATCATGAATACTTCACCGCCGATCATCCTGTCTTCATCTCAGAATCAGAAACCCTCCCTGCGGCCGCCGCCCGCGGACTGGAAATACCTTGGCATCCGGCCCCCGGCTCCGGTTGGGCGGAGCTTTGGCGCTTGGTTTGTAGTGTCGCCATCCATATGGCGAAAAAAAGGCTACTGGTATTTAGGCTGCCGCTGTCTTCACTGCGGAAGATACGCCGGTCTTTCCTGGGACAATCTGCGGGCCGGCAAAACCCACGCCTGCCTACAGTGCAGCCAAAGGATAAACCGGGCCAAGCGGGATTTGCCTGTCTGGGGCAGGATTCCAGACCGTTTCGACCGGATTTTGGCGGAGCGCTGGGACGCCATGTGCCGCCGGTGCGAATGCCCGGAAAACAAGGCCTACCCAAACTACGGCGGCCGGGGCATCCGCCTGCATCCTCTCTTCCGCGACAGGATCGCGTTCGTCAACTACTGCCGTTCGCTGCCCGGCGCTTCCCCCGAACTATCAATTGACCGTATCGACAACAACAAAGGCTATGAACCAGGAAATCTTCGTTTCACCAATCAAAAACAGCAGGCCCGCAACACGCGGCTTACTATCTGGACCACCTTCCAAGGCCAGCGGCTTCCCGCCCAGGAATTTGCTGAAAAATACGTGCGCCGCTACCGCCCACAGCAAGTTTTACGCTTGGCCAAACAAGGGCTTACCGGGGAGGAAATCCTGGCGCGTGAAAAGCGGTCCAAGCGCGCGGGCTACAAATACAAAAAATACTCCCAGCCGCCGCGGGTTCGGTATCAGGGCAAAAATTGGACGCTGGACGCGTTTCTGGCGCTGGGAGTTACCGCTTATCCTAAGAGCACGCTTTATAAGTATGTGCGCCAAGGTCTCACTGGAGAGCAAATCATTCAAAGGCCGGAGAAAGGATATTTGTATCGCCCGCGTATACGACATCGTTGACGCCGGCCCCCGCCACCGGTTCCTCACCGCCAATCACCTCGTTCACAACTGCCTTGGCTTGGGTTACGGGGCCTCCCACGAGCCCTTCATCCGCATCGCCAAGACCATGGCCGGTCTTGATCTGTCCGAGACCGAAGCCAAGCGCATCGTCCAGGATTACCGGCGCACGAACTGGCGCATCGTCCAACTCTGGCGCAACCTCGACCGCGCCTTCAAGGCCAGCCGGGGGGAGGACTTCGAGATGGAGCTGCCCTCGGGCCGGACCATCACCTATTTCAGCGTCAACCCGAAAGGCTGGAAAGCTTCCGTCACTTTAGGTGGTCCACCGCGCCGGTTCTGGGGCAGTAAAATCTTCGAGAACCTGATCCAGGCCGCCGCCCGAGACGTCTTCGCGGAGGGCATGCTGCGCCTGATCAAAAAAGGTTACGCCGTCATCTGGCACTGCCACGACGAGGTGATTGTCGAGGCGGACCAGAACGACACCAGCGCCATTCACGAAATCCCCCACCTTATGTCCATCGCACCCGGCTGGCTGCGCGGTTGCCCTCTGGCCGCCGAAGCCGCTGAGGCTAATGCCTACCGAAAATGAAAACGATTTATTTATCCGGCCCCATGACGGGCGTCAAAGACCATAATTTCCCCGCCTTCGACGCGGCGGCGAAACACATCCGCACCCGCGGTCACGACGTCATCAACCCGGCCGAGTTCGAACCGGCTTTTCCCGACATGACCTGGGAGGATTTTCTGAGGCGGGATTTGAAATACCTGCTCGAATGCGAGGCCGTCGCGGTTCTTCCCGGATGGGAAAAAAGCAAAGGCGCGTCCCTCGAGGCGCATGTCGCGCAAGCTCTCGGCATGCCGGTTCTCGATGCGGAGACATTGGAGCCGCTGAATGGCGGCAAACTTCACCCAACAGCGGAGGTCGTGCCATGACTCCGGTTATCGGCATCGACCCCGGCGCGTCCGGCGGATTCGCGGTCCTCGATGGAACCGCCGTCCAAGCCTTCCCCTGGTTCTCTCTCGAGGAGACGCGGGACGAGTTGGAGCGTTTCAAAAACCTTCCCGGCGTGACCGCTTTTCTCGAGGACGCGCACAGTTCGCCGCAGATGGGCCCGCGGGTCCCGCCCTCTGGGCGGGAGCGCAACTTCGGGGAGTGGCTGGGTCTGCTGGGCGCTTATCGCATCTCCACCCGCCTGGTCAAACCGCAGGTCTGGCAGCACGGCATCTCCGGACTTTCCGGCACCCAGGGCCAGACCCGCAAGCAGCTGCTCAAATCCGAGGCGGCGCGGCGCTGGCCGCGTGTCCACATCACTTTCGCCATCGCCGACGCCCTGCTCATCGCCGACTGGGGCCGCCGCCAGCAACTGGCCAAGGAGCAATGACAAACTCCTCCTATAAGCTGACTCCTTACGCGGAAATGCTTTTGGACCGGGCCGAAGCCAGGGAGGAACTGCGGGCGCGTCCCCTCAACGGGGGCGATCCCAGCTTAAGCGACCTGCGGCACTGGCATCTTTATTTCTCCTCTTTAAGCCGCCGCGCCCCCCGCCTCGGGCTCTCCGACGAGGAGGATGCAGCGGCGGAACAGGAAGACTTTCTCAAAGAGATTTTTCAATGAAAGGTTGACAAACCGCCTCCATGCGGAGGCCGCGAAATGCCCGTTTAGCCATGACTCGACAACAAACAATTTACCTGCGCCGTGCGCTTCCGGAGAGGGCAGTCATGGGCCCAAATTTCGCCTCCGGGGGCGTGCGGCGCGCATTTTCAGG
>CAZYUX010000176.1:0-5804 GCA_964650745.1 uncultured Puniceicoccaceae bacterium | reverse complement strand
GGCCAGCCGGGCGATGGGCACGCGGTAGGGGCTGCAACTGACATAGTTCAGCCCCGCCTTGTAACAAAAGCTGACCGAAGCGGGATCTCCTCCCTGCTCGCCGCAGATGCCCACTTTCAGGTCCGGCCGGGTCTCGCGGCCCTTCCGGACACACATCCCGATAAGCAGGCCAATGCCCTTTTGGTCAATCGTCTGGAAGGGGTCGGCGGCGAGGATGTTCCGGTCGAGGTAGTCGTTGAGGAACCCCCCGATGTCATCCCGGCTGAAGCCAAAGCCCATCTGGGTCAAGTCATTCGTGCCAAAGGAGAAGAACTGGGCCTCACGGGCCATCTCGTCCGCCAGGAGAGCGGCGCGGGGGATCTCTATCATGGTCCCGTAAAGATGCGGGATGCTCTTGAGCTTGTGGCGTTTGCAAACCTCGTCATGAACGCGCTTGCAAATGGCTTTTTGATGCGTCAATTCATTCGCCTCGCAAGTGACCGGTATCATGATTTCCGGATGGCATTTTTTCTTCTTCTTGCGCAATTCGGCGGCAGCCTCGAAGATGGCCCGCACCTGCGTTTCGGCGATTTCCGGATAGGTGACGCCGAGGCGCACGCCGCGGTGGCCCATCATGGGGTTGGTCTCATGGAGTTCTTCGCCCCGCCGCTGGATGTCCTTCACGGAAATGCCCAAGGCCCTTGCCAGTTCCTTCCGGCGCGCGGCGCTTCGCGGGACGAACTCGTGCAGCGGCGGATCGAGAAGGCGGAAAGTGACGGGCAGCCCGGCCATGGCTTCCAGGGTGTTTTTCACGTCGCGCTTGATATGCGCGAACAGCTCATTGAGGGCCTGGCGGCGCTCCTTCTCGCTCGAGCTGAGGATCATTTTGCGCAGCAGGAAGAGCGGTTCTTCGCTTCCCTTGCCGTAGAACATGTGCTCGGTGCGGAACAGACCGATACCCTCGGCGCCGAAGCTCCGGGCCAGGCGGGCGTCTTCGGCAGTGTCGGCGTTGGTCCGCACGCCCATCTTGCGGAACTTGTCCGCCATCTTCATGAACTTCTGGAACCGCGGGTTCTCGGTGGCGTCTATCATCTTCATCTCGCCTTTATAGACAAATCCCCGCGTGCCGTTGAGGGTCAGGACAGCGCCCTCCTTGAAGGCGGCGCCGTTCACACTCATGGTTTTTTTGCCGTAGTCCACTTCCACGGTGTCGGCCCCGACGATGCAGCACTTGCCCCAGCCGCGGGCGACGAGTGCGGCGTGGCTGGTCATGCCGCCGCGGGAGGTGAGGATGCCCTGCGCGGCTCTCATGCCCTCGACGTCTTCGGGGTTGGTTTCCTCGCGCACGAGGATGACTGTTTTTCCCTCTTTAGACCACTTAACGGCGGTGTCGGCGGTGAAAACGATTTGGCCGCAGGCTCCTCCCGGCCCGGCGGGCAGGCCTTTGGCGATGGGTTCGGCTTTCTGCTCCTCCTTGGGGTCCACCAAGGGATGGAGCAACTCGTCGAGCTGGGCGGGCTGAAGCCGCAGGACAGCGGTTTTCTGGTCAATCCGCTTCTCTTTGAGCATGTCCATGGCCATGTTCAAGGCAGCGGTGGCGGTGCGCTTGCCAGTGCGGGTTTGGAGCATGTAGAGCGCGCCCTCCTGTATGGTGAACTCGATGTCCTGCATATCCTTGTAATGCCGCTCGAGTTTTCCGCGGATGTCCGCCAGCTGACGGTAGAGCTTGGGCATGGCCTTTTCGAGGGACTCGAGGTGCTTGTTTTGTTCCGTTTGGGTGTCCTCATTCAATGGATGAGGGGTGCGGATGCCGGCCACCACGTCTTCGCCCTGGGCGTTGACGAGCCATTCGCCGTAGAACTTGTTCTCTCCCGTGGCGGGGTTGCGGGTAAAAGCCACGCCGGTGGCCGAAGTGCCGCCCATGTTGCCGAAAACCATAGCTTGGACGTTGACAGCCGTCCCCCACTCGTCGGGGATGTTCTCGATGCGCCGGTAAGAGATGGCGCGCTTGCCGTTCCAGCTTTTGAAGACGGCTCCAATGGAGCCCCAGAGCTGGTCCATGGCATTGTCGGGGAAGGGCCTGCCGAGGACTTGCCGGACTTTCTTTTTGTATTGTTCGCAAAGGTTTTTCAGGTCCTCGGCGGTCAGTTCCACGTCCTGCTTGCAGCCCTTTTTCTTTTTCAAGGCGGTCATGAGGCCGTCCAGCTGCTGGCGGACACCCCGGTCTTCCTCTGGCTCGATGCCTTCGGCCTTTTCCATGACCACGTCGGCATACATGGTGATGAGGCGGCGGTAAGCGTCATAGACAAAGCGCTCGTTGCCGGTTTTGGCGGTGAGGCCGGGGATGGTTTTGGAACAAAGGCCTATGTTGAGCACCGTTTCCATCATGCCGGGCATGGACTGGCGGGCGCCGGAGCGGCAGGAAACCAGGAGCGGGTTGCGGGCGTCCCCAAAGCCCATTCCGAGCTGCTTTTCCACGGCTTTCATGGCCTTGGCCACGCCTTCCCTCACGCCGGGGGGGAGCTTCATGTTGTTCTCAAAGTAATCCGTGCAGCAAGCGGTGGTCAGAGTGAAACCCGGGGGCACGGGAATGCCCAGCTTGCACATTTCGGCAAGGTTGGCGCCTTTGCCTCCGAGCAGTTCTTTCTGCTTGCCGCTGCCTTCGGTTTTCTTGCCGAAGGCGTAGATGTATTTTGGCCGCCGGGCCGTTTTCTTGCTTTCGGCGGCTGTTTTCTTTCTGGATGGTTTTCGACTGGCTTTTGCTGGCATCGCGGATACCTTTTGATGAGTTATATGTAATTTCAACTGGATTGTTTCCCTGACGGGAGTTGTTTTTGCAAGGCGCAACTAATTAACCGCAAAAAGCGCCCTGTCAACGGAAACTCCAGTCTTTGAACGGATAGAGTTCAATGGCGCCGGAAAAGAAGACATCGGACCCGCCCGGAAACAAAGAAAAAGGAGGGGCGGCTCCGCCGGAGTCCGCCGGGCCGGTCCGGGAAGCGGAAGAAATGACTTTTCTGGAACATCTGGAGGAGTTGCGGCGGGTGCTGCTGAAAAGCTTCACCGCTCTTATGATCTCCTGCGCGGTGGTGATGGCGGGTTTGAAGTATTTCTCCGGGCTGCTGCACTGGCCCTTGAGGTTCGCTCTCGGCGGCAAGGAAGACCTGATGCAAGGGCTGGTGACGACGAGTCCGATGGGCGTTTTTTCCGTGCTCCTGCAAGTTTCCTTTTTCGGAGGTTTCGCTCTGGCCTTGCCGTTCATGCTTTATTTCGCGGCGCGGTTCGTCGCGCCGGGGCTGACGAGAAAGGAACTGGCGGTGCTGCGGCCCGGCTGCGCGCTGGCTTTTTTCCTGTTCGCCGCCGGAGCTCTGTTCAGTTTTTTCGTCCTTGTCCCGGCGGCGCTCAAGGCGTCGATTTTTTTCAACCAGCTTCTGGGTTTCGAGCTGATATGGATGGCGGACCGCTATTACGGGATGCTGTTGTGGATGACGTTGGGCATCGGTCTGAGTTTCGAATTCCCCTTGGTTATCGTCCTTCTGGTTTACCTGGGGATTATCCATACGACGCAGCTGCGGGCCTTCCGCATCTACAGCATCGTGCTCTTTCTCGTCCTGGCGGCCGTCGTCACCCCGACCACCGATCCCTTCACCTTTCTGCTCCTCGCCCTCCCCATGTCCCTCCTCTATGAAATTTCCCTCGGGCTTTCCCGGCGCATGGAAAAGCGGAAGAAAAAAGAGGCCTGATCCGGGCAAAAAGCAGCCGCCCGGGGGGCTCGGGCGGCTGCGCGCTATATGTATTATTTACCTTCGACCTACAGGGCTTTCCGGTAAAATGCTTCCACCTGCGGCCAGTTGACGGCATTCCAGAACGCGTTAACGAACTCGGGACGCCGGTTTTGATATTTAAGATAATACGCGTGTTCCCAAATGTCAAGCACCAGAACCGGAATACACCCGCAGCCGATTCCGGCGCCGGTGTATGGGGCGTCGTGGTTGGGGGTGGAACAGACACATAATTTTTTGTTCTGATCCACTCCCGCCCATGCCCAGCCACTGGCGAACTGGCCGATGGCGGCTTCGTTAAACTTCTTTTGAAAGGCCTCCAGCCCGCCGTATTCTTTCTCGATGGCCTCGGCCAGAGCGCCCGCGGGCGCCTCTCCGCCGCCCGGACCCACGACTTCCCAGAAAAAGTTGTGGTTGGCCGCGCCGCCTCCCTGGTTGCGGACTGTCTGGCGGATGTTTTCCGGCACTTTATCGAGGTTTTTCAGCAGATCGAAGACGCAATCCGGCGGCTGGAAGCCGCTGCCTTCGAGGGCGGCGTTGAGCTTGTCCACGTAGGTCTGGTGGTGCTTGGAGTGGTGGATTTCCATCGTGCGCGCGTCCATATGCGGCTCGAGCGCGTCGTAGGCGTATTTAAGTTTCGGCAATGTATAAGGCATATTGGCTTGTGTTAGCAGTTGAGTTCGCGCCGGCCGCTGACACGGGGGATTCAGTGTGATGCTGTCTGCCCGTCTTGATTTGTGGGAGCGGCTTTCCGGCGTTTTATTGCGAAAAAAGTTTTCAGCAACATCCGGCATTCTTTCTCGAAGACCCCGGCGAGGATGTCAAGCTGGTGATTCGCGCCGGGCAGGCGCGCCAGGTTCGCCGCTCCGCCCAGCCCGCCGAATTCCGGGTCGCGCGCCCCGAAGACCACCCGGCGGCAGCGGGCCAGCAAGGCCGCTCCGGCGCACATCGGGCAGGGCTCCTTGGTCACATACAGAGTGGCGCCTTCGAGCCGCCAGTCTCCTGCCTTGCGGCAAGCCTGGGTAATGGCCAGAATCTCCGCGTGGGCTGTCGGGTCACGGCAGGTTTCCACTTGATTGCGGGCCTTGGCCGCCGCTTCCCCGCCTGTTTCGATGACGGCCCCGACCGGCACTTCCCCTTCTTCCCAAGCGTCAATGGCTTGATTATACGCCAGTTTCATGTAAAACAGCTCATCCCGGTTCAATTGCGAGGGATACAGTTTCCCGAACGGGCACTCCGGCACGGGTTTGCGGGGGGCGGAAAGATTTCCGGTCATAATCGGGTTGAGCCTTGACTTTGCCGTTTTTTCCAAGGATTTATGGCGCTTTAGCAAGTGTTTTTCAAAACATCCTGTATGCAGGAAGAATACGTCGAAGTCGAAGGAAAAGTCGTGGCGGTGCTGCCTGGGACGATGTTCCGGGTCGAGCTATCCGGCGGCCATCAGGTTCTTGCCCACATATCCGGCAAGTTGCGGAAGCACTTCATTAAACTCACTGTGGGCGACATGGTTAAAATGGAAATGAGCCCCAAGGACCTCAAGAAAGCGCGGATCGTCTACCGCCTGCGCAACGCTCCATCCGCCCGCAAGCGCCCCATTCGCTCATTCGGCCCGCGGCGGCGGCGGCGCTGATTTCTCTCTTTGCCCCGGGCGCATTACCGGGCCGGGCCTATGTCTCGTTCCGCCGGGAAGCGGCGCGGCGAAAGAAAGCCTCCCTGCCCCGCGCCCGCAGTCAAGGCTGCCGATTGATGCGATGCGCTCATCGCGGCTGCCGCCGCGGTTTCGGCGCGCAGGATATAAGGGCCCAGCCACACGGGGATGAAGCCGTTCCGTCCGGCCTGGTTTTCCTCCGCGGCAGTTAAGCCTCCTTCGGGACCGATGAGCCATACTGCCTGATATGGGGGAGAGGCGTTTTGCCGCCACTCACGGGTCAACTGCATCAAGTTGCCGGGACGGCCTTCCGGAGAAGCCGCCAGTTTCAAGGCCGCTGCCGGCAAATGACTTAAAAATGCTTCCAGGCTCTGCACCGGGGCGATTAGATAGGA
>CAZYUX010000175.1:0-5812 GCA_964650745.1 uncultured Puniceicoccaceae bacterium | reverse complement strand
GGGCCAGAACGTCCGACATTCGAGGCTAGACGCCGGCATACGCTCCGCAAACGTCGTGCCCGAGGGCGCGCATCAGCAAGGCCGTGTTTCCCATCCCGGTGCCGCATATCCCCATAAAATAAATCCGCATAAAAAAACGCTGCCGGTTTTTCCTTTTCCAGGCAAATCAAATACGGGATTCCAAGTGTTCCGGCGCATCCTTGACTAAGGAGTGTTTCCGGTTGGCCGACTTGGCTGGAGAACGGAAGGAACCCTTTTACCATCGGGAGGAAAAACCATGCCAAAAACAGATTCCACTTCGGCTAAAAACCCTTCATCCACCGCGGAAGACAGCCACCGGCGACTCCGGGTTTTAATCGCCGAGGACGATTCACTCGTGCGCCAGACCTTGAGTGATCTGCTCACGGACTTCGGATGGGAAGTGGCCGGCGCGGTTGGAAACGGGCGGGACGCTCTCGACGCCAGCCGGAACCTCCGCCCCGACGTCGTTCTTATGGATCTGGACATGCCGGAGATGGACGGCCTTGAAGCCACACGGCGCATTCAAGCGACATATCCCCGCCCCGTGGTCATACTCACAGGTGTCGCCCTTAAGAACATCGAAGAGGAAATCAGCCGCGCCGGAGCTGGCGCCTTTCTGGTCAAGCCTCCCGACAAAACGGAGCTTTACCAGGCCGTGGCCATTGCGTGCCAGCGGTTTGAGGAAACCGCCGCGCTGCAAAAAAACCGTTTCGAGCTGCAACGCGCCGTTCAGTTCCGCGCCCGGGAAATTCAAAAACTCAAAGACCAGGTCTTGAAGCTTAACCACGCCTTGGGGCAAAGCGCGGTCAGTGTCATCATCACGAACCATGAGGGCGTTATCGAATACGTCAACGCCCGCTTCACTCTTGTCACGGGCTATTCCTACGCCGACCTGCTGGGCGAGTCCATCCAGCGTTTCCGGGGCGAGTCAATGATGGCGGAAGACGTCCGGCGGCTGGAGGAACGGCTGTCTTCCGGACGCGAGTGGAGCGGAGAAATCCAAACGCGGCGCAAGAATGGCGAAGTTTTTTGGGAGACGGCCACCATTTCGCCCATCATCAACTCGGAAATGCAAGTCACCCATTTCGTGGAAATCCGAGAAGACCTGACCAAATGGAAAAAAATTGAAGATGAACTGCGCCGGTACCAGCATGAAACCGAAACTATTGTGCGCGAGCGCACAAGGCGGGTGACGGAAGCCAACCACCAGCTGAGGGAAGAAATCCAGCGCCGCCGTTTCACGGAGTCCGAGCTTGGGGAAGCCCGGAAACTGCAGCGCCTTCTATGCGAGCATTCCCCTCACGTTGTGGCCCGGCTTGATGCCCGCGGATATTACAACTACTGCTCGCCCTCAGTCCGCGCCCTGCTCGGATTAACCCCCGGGGAAGTCACGGGCCGGAAAACTTCCGCGTTTGTTCATCCGCGGGACCTGCCTATGATCCGCAAAAAACACGAGGCCATGATCCTGGACGAGAAGCAGCCGGTCCGTTACGTCTGCCGGTGGCGCAACAAGAACGGCGGTTACCTGCGCGCCGAATCCCGCCTCCATCCCCTCTTCGACCCCGGCACGGGCGAATTCAAAGGCGCCGTGGAGACTGTCCGCGCCCTTAACGGCGAAAAAGAGAAAACACCGGCGGCACTCGCGGAACGGTCAACGGATGACATGAAATCGGTTTCCATCGCGATTTTGAGTCATGAGCTGCGCACCCCCCTGAACGCCATCCTGGGTTTTTCCAGCATGATAAACGCCGTCAGCCTCGGGGAAGAAGACAGGGAAGCCTTGGGCATGATCCGCCAAAGCGGAGAGCACATGTTGCGCATCGTGGACGATCTCCTGGATTTCGCCAAACTGGAACACGGCGTTCTGCGGCTGGACACGGCGGCCTTTTCCCCGCGGCAGGCAGCCGAAGCCGTAACCGCTCAACACCAGGCGGCGGCGGAAGAAAAAAAAATGGCTTTGACCTGCCGCCTGGACGGTTCGATTCCCCGGCTTATAACCGGCGACGAGGGCCGTTTCCGGCAAGTCCTGGACCGTCTGATCGGCAACGCGGTCAAGTTCACCAAAAAAGGAAGCGTCGAGGTGGCAGGTCATGCCCGCCCCGGCCGGCAAAAGGGATTCCTTGATATCATTTTCACAATCCGGGACACCGGTCCCGGCATCCCGGAAGACAAACAGGAAATGATATTCAGGCCGTTCACCCAGGCGGATGCTTCGCTGACGCGCGAGCACGACGGAAGCGGCATGGGGCTGGCGGTCAGCCGGCGGCTTTGCCGGCTGATGGGCGGCGGTCTGCAAGTGGAAAGCGCGCCGGGCCGGGGTTCCGTTTTCACTTTCACCATTCAGGGCGCGGAAGTGGCGCCGGAAGCGCAAAAGCCGGACTCATCCGCCGCGGAAACAGTTCGGCGGGATGAATCCTTCGCCGCGCAATATCCGGCCCGCGTCCTGGTTGTCGAGGACGACTCGGTCAACTGCCTGCTCATCAGCAAAATGCTCGGCCGTCTGGGTTACAAACCCGCTTTCGCGGCGAACGGGCGGGAGGCGCTGAAACAGCTTGAAAAAAACCCCTTCGACCTGGTTTTCATGGACGTGCAGATGCCGGTCATGGACGGCATCGAAGCCACGCGCCGCCTCCGCCAGGGAAAAGCCGGAGAAATCAACCGCCAAACACCCGTTATCGCCTTGACCGCCCACGCCTACGAAAAAGACCGCAAAAACTGCCTTGGAGCGGGCATGACCGGCTACATTTCCAAACCCACGAATATCCAAAAACTCGCCGGCCAAATCGCTCAAGTTCGTTCCGAGGCATTGCGGGCTTCAGGAGGGTGACATCATGCCCGGTTAATCACGCCTTTCCGCCGAAGTAAGTTAAAAGATGTTTTTCCGCCCCCCACATTTCCTCGAACATTTCCCGGATCTTATGGAGGGGCAGGATGGCGGCGGTGAGGGGATCGAGAGCGCACGCATGAAAGGCGGCCTCCCGGTCCTTTTCCAGAAAAGCTTTCACCGCAAGCTCCTGAACGCCGATGTTAGAGCGGTTGAGCGCGGCCAGTTGCGGCGGCAGCGCCCCGAGGTGGCACGGGTGGATTCCCCGCCGGTCCGCCATGCAGGCCACCTCGGCACAGCAGTTTTGCGGCAGATTGGAGATCAGGCCCGTGTTCATGACACTGCCGTGGAAGCGGAAAGGAACGTCCGTCACCACCGCTTCCATGATGCCGGAGGCGAATTCATGCGAGCGCTTGAGCTTGCCGGCCTTGATGTTCCCGTCCTTCCCGACGGCATCCTTCATCCAATGCCGGACTTCCGGCCCTTTCATTTGCACCTCTTTTGTTTCCAGCCCGAAATAAGCGCGTTCCTCCGCCGTCTTGCGGAAGTAAGGGACGTATTCGGAATTGTGCGGGCTGCTCTCGGTGACAAAATAACCGAACTGCTTCATCAGCTCGAAACGGACGGGATCTTTTTCATATACCTTTTTCTCCCGCATCTTCTTGCGCAACAGCGGATATAAATCCTTGCCGCCGCGGCGGAGCTCCAGAATCCACGACTGGTGATTGATGCCGCCCGCCGTCATGCTCACCTCTTCATTCGGAACGCCCATGTAACCGGCCAGCTGCTTCTTTGTCCCCTGCACGCTGTGGCACAAGCCGGCGTTTTGAATCCGCGATCCGGCGTTATGCGCCCAAGTCAGCATGGCCATCGGATTGGTGTAGTTGAGTAAAAGCGCCTCCGGGCATAATTCCTCCATGTCGCGGCAGACGGCCATTTGTGCCGGGGCCGTCCGCAGAAAGCGGAACACCCCGCCCGGCCCGATCGTGTCGCCAATCCGCTGGTCCACTCCGTATTTGAGCGGTATGTTAATCTCTGAAGCGTAAGGCTCACCCCAGTAAGCCCTCCCCCCAACGGAAATCGAAGTCACGACGAAGTCCGCCCCCTTTAATGCTGTCCGCCGGCTTTTTGCCGCCTGCACTTTCGCGGGCAGCTTGTGCGCCGCGATCGTCTTTTCGACGAACTCCTTCGTCCGCTTCAAACGCCCGGCATGAATGTCGCACAGCGCGATTGTCGCGTTCCGCAGAGGCTTTCTCGACAGAATATCAATGGAGAGCACGCTTCCGAACCCGCTCCCCGCTCCAATAATCGCTACTTTTATCATCCTCTATTCGACAGGCATGGTTTGTCAGTCATGTCAAGTGTTTCCTGTAAAAAGACAAGAGGGCCTTTGGGTGTGAGGGTGGACAGGTTTCAAACGGCCGTCGCGCCTCCAGAACTTGAACCGGCCCCCGCTGCTGGCCGGTTTGAGTGATTAGGATATTAGGCGGAGCAGGCGTCGTTTCCCCAGCGGTCTCGAACTATTGCCGCCAAAGCGGAACCCAATTCCGGCGGTTCCACCTGTAGGCATAGGGATAGACTGTCCGCGCGGTCCAGAGCCATCCCTTTTCAAGATCCCAGATCCAGGCCGAATTTTCATCCCCGGGACCGCACCACCACCAGCCGTGTCTCGCCGTCCAAATCCAAGGATAGACATTCACATAGGCCGCGCCCAGCCATCCGGACTTCATCCAGCTTTCGTCATGAAACGATGCCGAGGGGAAAAACACCTCCGCGCCTGTCATCTGACGGCAGCCGGCGAAAGTTGTCACCGAAAAGGGCGCCAGCATGGCGGTAAATCCATTTTCACTGCAGGCAATACTCTCCAATTCCTCCAGATCCTCCGTTGCCGAAGTGCGGACGGGTTTGATTTCCTCCGCGGAAAAACCATCCAGCGTGAACCGCATCTCCCGGTTCTTTTCCGTGTCATTCACCGCCACCACGACAAACCGCTCCGCCGCGGCCTCCTTGAAGGCCGTGACCAGCACACCGGGAAACGGCTCGCCGGCATCTGTGGCCAGGCGGACGAAATCCGGGCGGATATACCGGCTGTATTGGCCGATGGTGAAGAAGCGTTTGGGTTTGGCAAAGGAACCGCGGCTTGTGATTCGCAGTAATGACTGGTTGAACTGCCTGCTGTCATCCCAATCCGTGGTTATCCACCAGTAATGCCAGGCGTTGACTTCCGCTATGGTAAGGAAATCGTGGATGTTGCGGGCCCACCGCAGCGCGTCGGTGATGGAGTCGTCCAAATTGTTGAGTTCAGCCACTTCCGTTTGCCAAAGGGCTTTCTCAAACTTCTCGGCCACTGGCAAAACCCGAATATCGCCTTTGTATTGATGCGCCGCGATAATGTCTATCAGCGCCTCCGTTTCCGGATCGGCCAGCGCGGAAACCACCAGGAAATCATCCCATGTTTCGTCTTCGGCGAGCATTAATTTTGGAGCCAGCCCGGCTGTTTTTAATGCTGGGGCCAAATAGTCCCGGACAAAGTCCCTCAGCTCCTCGCCCGTCCACAGGCAGGAATCATAACCTGGCGCCAGCAATGGCTCATTGGCCGGAGAAAGGGCGTAGAGTTCAATCCCGTGCGTGTCCCTGAATTCCAAGGTCAAGTTTACGAAAAGATCCGCGAAACCGGAATAATTCCCCGGTTTTAGCTTCCCGCCATTTTTCGTGTCGTTATTCGTCTTCATCCATGCCGGCGGAGTCCAGGCGGACAGCCAGATTTTCTCCGCGCCGCGGGCTTGAGCTTCTTTGAGGAGCCAGGCGTCGTTGTTGTCCGGCTCCTCCACAAATTCCCCGGATTCCGGCATCTGCCGGTGGTTGACACGGCCCCGCACGATGGAGAGGCCGATGCCGTTTTCAGCGGAGAACAGGGCGTCCAGCAATTCCGTGCGGGCCGGTTCTTCCATATCTCTAACCTGTGTG
>CAZYUX010000174.1:0-5872 GCA_964650745.1 uncultured Puniceicoccaceae bacterium | reverse complement strand
TCACCGTCACCAAACCGGCAAGCGGCGTGATCTTCTACACCGTGGAATACGAGGAATAGAATAATTTGGGATGAGTATGGGATAGAAAGCCAGAGGGCAGCGTTAAATGCTCTCCCTTCATTACAGCTCCCCGCCGCGGAAACCGCGGCGGGGAGTTTTCGTTCCCGCCGCCGCTTCCCCGGTGGCAAAGCGCGTGGCGCCGGAAGGAGACCCTTCAGGCCGCATCCAAAAAACTCTGGCTTATTCCTGCTTTATGAATAACGTGTGATAACGCGGACGGAGTTTCCGGAAGGGACATGGCCCGGATGAATCCATATGCTGTGTCTGACTCCCAGCTGCCGGTGCCGCAGGGGTGTTCCATAATCTTCACCCGCCGCCAAAGAGCTGAAGGAGGGGCTTGATGTTTTCCTCGCGGGTGATGACGACAATACGGTCCTGGGGGAGGATAACGTCGCCGGCGGTGGCGACTTTGGCTTGGAATTTGTGCAGGAGGGCGGCCACGACCGTGCCGGGCGGCAGGGCGATTTCCTGAATGGTGCGGTTGGCGCAGGGGCTGCCGGGGGCCACGGGGATTTCGATGATTGAACCGACGCCCTTGGGGAGTTTGGCGAGCTCGACATAAGGTCCGGCTGATATGTAGCGCAGCACTTCGCAAGCCGTCGCCAGACGGGGCGAAACGAACAACTCGACACCGAGGGGGTTCTTCAAACCCTCGAGCACGTTGTCGTAATCCGATTTATTGATAAGGGCGTGGACATGGCGCGCGCCCAGCTTCGAGGCTTGCACGGCGGTCAGAATGTTGTCCTCGTCCTTTTTCGTGCAGGCCGAAAAGTAGTCGCAGCTGCCGATTTGTTCTTCCTCCATCAGGCGCAGCGAGGTCGCGTCGCCGTTGATGACGGTGATGTGGGAAAACTTCTCCGCCAGCCGCCGGCAAACGGCGGGGTCTTTTTCGATGACGCGGATTTTAAAACGGGGATTGGCGAGAAGGCGCACGAGGGCGATAGCGGTTTCCCCGCCGCCGGAGATGACCACACGGATGAGATTGACGGCGCTGCCGGGATCAAGCAAGGCCCTCACTTCGTAAAGCGCCTTCGGGGCGCCCACGAGGGTGACGAAATCTCCCGCTTGCGGGACAGTTTCCGCCGTGGCAACCTCCAGGGAATTCCCCCGCTGGACAAAGCCCACGCGCATTTGCTGGGTGAGTTTGAGATCCCGTAAACTTTTGCCCGCGAGCTTCGATTCCTCCGACACGCGGACTTGCTGGACTTCGATCTGGCCGCGGGCGAAATTTTCCACCGCCACCCGGCCGGGATTGCGGATGTTCTTGGCCAGCTCCACCGCGCAGAGCGCCTCGGGGTTGAGCAGAAAATCAATGCCGAAGTGCAGCTGGTAATTGATAAACGAAGTGTCGGTGTAAGTCTGATCGTGGATGCGGGCGATGGTGGTCTTGGCGCCGAGTGCCTTGGCCAGCGATGCGGAGACCAGGTTGGTGGTGTCGTCGTTGGTCATGGCCAGGAAATAGTCGCACGCGTCGGCTTCGGCTTGGATCAAGGTTTCGGCGGAGCTGCCGTTGCCTGGCAGGGCGCGCGCGTTGAATTCCTCGTCCACGGCCTCGGCTTTCGCCTCCGATTGCTCGATGACCGTGACGTCGTGTTCATCGCGGCTGAGAATGGCGCACAAGTGGCGGCCCACTTCGCCCGCTCCCGCAATAACCAGTTTCATGACACAAGTTGTAAGTAAAAGGGGGCGGGGGAGAAAGGTTTTTTTCTGGCGCCGGCGCCGGGAGGTTAAAGGTTGACCTGCCGCGAAATGCCGGACTTTGTAGGCTGCGCTGGAAGACACGCTATTATATTATGAAAGAAAATTTGTCCGCGGTGCTGGCTGGAATTGGAGGTTATGGCGAGTTTTATCTTTCACATCTGCTGGGCCAAACCTCTATTCCGTTGCGGCTGGCGGGGGCCGCGGACCCCGCGCCTCAACGCTGTTCCCGGCTGCGGGAGTTGGAGGAAAAAAATATTCCGGTTTTTCATTCCCTCGAAGCGTTTTATGACGCGGGCCGCCGGGCGGACTTGGCCATTATTGCTTCGCCCCACCATTTTCATGCCGGTCAAACCTGCCTGGCCCTTAGCCGGGGCAGCCACGTCCTATGCGAAAAACCGTTATGCCCCACGGTTGAGGAGGCTGAAAAGATGCTTCGCGCTCGGGACAGCGCCGGAAAGACCATGGCCGCCGGTTTTCAGTGGTCTTTCAGCTCCGCCGTTCAAAAGCTGAAAAAAGACATTCTGGACGGCGTCCTCGGGAAGCCGCTGCGGCTTAAAACGCTTGTCCTCGGGCCGCGGCCGCGCAGTTATTACACACGCAACGGCTGGGCCGGAGTTCTCCGCGATGAAAAAGGACGCTGGGTTCTCGACAGTCCCGCGGCCAACGCCTTCGCCCATTTCCTTCATAACATGTTTTACCTGACCGGCCCTTCCCTTGGCCGGAGCGCCGCGCCGGAAGAAATCGAAGCCGAGCTTTGCCGGGCCAACCGTATCCGGAATTTCGACACCGCCGCCATGCGGATCAGAACCGCCGGCGGCGTGGAAATTCTCTTTTATTGTTCGCACGCTGTTCCGGCGATGCGCGGCCCCGTTTTTTCCTTCGAGTTTGAGAAGGCCATTGTCCGGCTGGAAGGCATGGACGGCAACCTGGAGGCTCAGCTCCCCGGCGGTGAAGTTCGAAACTACGGGGTTCCCAACAGCGAGCCGTCGGCGAAAATTATCCAAACCGTGGAAGCCATCAGGACGAGAAAGCCGGTTTTATGCGGGATTGAAGCCGCGGCCAGCCATGTTTTATGCCTTCACGGCCTTCATTTCCCGCAGCTTCCCATCGCGGACTTTCCCGGATCAATGATAAGGGCCGCCGGCGAAGATAATGATCCCTTGGTTTGGGCGGACAACCTGGCGGAAACATTGAACGAATGTTTCGGAAAGAATATGCTGCCCTCGGAAAACGCTATTTCCTGGGCCGTTGGAAGTGAACCGGTCTCCCTGCGTGAAGCCGCCCGGCGGCTTGCGTCCGCTTCTGACCGATGACGGTGTTTTCCAACTCCCGCCAGGCTTCAAGAGGGATGTCTTCGGGCCGCGAACGGGGACTGACGCCCCTTTTTTCCAGACCTTTCAGCCAGGCGGACAGCCGCTTATTTTCGCGGCAGAGCGAACCGAGCTGCTTCCGGCGCTGGGTGAACAGCCGGCGGACAAGCGCCCGCGTGCCGCCGGAAAAAAGAAAAGGATGCGGTTTGCGGCGCAAATTCAGCAGCACCGAATCCACTTCCGGTTTGGGATAAAAACAACGGCGGGAAACGTTGTGTGCGGCTTCACAGGCATAAGCCGATTGCAGAAAAACCGAGATGGCGCCGAAGGCTTTGGATCCCGGGCAGGCCGTGTGCCGGGCGGCGGCCTCCTTTTGCAGCATCAGGACCATCTGCTCCGGCAGCGGCCCGCGCAGCACCCGCTCCAGCCACGGCGAGGTGATGGCATAAGGCAAATTCGACACGGCTTTGAATTGCGGATTCCGGATTGCGGATTCCGGATTGACAGGCAAATTCGCCAGGGGATATTCGATGGCGTCTCCCTGAATCAAATGAAACCGTTCCGCCCATTTTTCATTCCTCCTTTTGCATTCTTCATTTAAATAATCCGCCAGCGCGGGATCCTTTTCCACGGCGTAAACCTCCGCCCCCGCCTCCAGCAGCGGCCATGTCAGCGCCCCCAAACCGGGGCCGATCTCGGCCGCGACGCCGCCTTTTTGAATGCCGGCCCAGGAGAGGGACTTCCGGGCGGTGTTCCCGTCAATGAGAAAATTCTGCCCCAGCCGCTTTTTCGGCCTGACTGCCAAGCCGGCCAGAATCTCGCGGGTGCGGGATAAACTCGGCGTGAGCGAGTTCATTATTGCGGCGGTTAAGGAGAGGGAAGACCGCGAAGCTCTTTGATGAGCGGTTCGGGGTCTTTCCGCTTCATCAGGATTTCCCCGACGAGGATGGCTTTGGCCCCGGCCTGGCGGACGCGCGCGGCGTCCTCCGCCGTTTGAATGCCGCTTTCACTCACCGCCGTCACGTTTTTTGGAAATTGAGGGATGAGTTTTTCCGAAATGGACAAGTCAATAACGAAGCGTGTCAGGTCGCGGTTATTGACGCCGACGAGGCTGGGATCGAATTTCAGCGCCCGCTCGAGTTCGCTTTCCTCATGGACTTCATAAAGCCGGTCCAGCCCGGCGAGCGCGGCGGCATCATCGAGCGCCTTGATTTCATCATCGTTTAGTGCCCGGACGATGATGAGGATGGCGGCGGCGCCGGCCTCGGCGGCTTCCGCGACTTGCAATGGATGGAAAAAAAAATCCTTGCGCAGGACGGGCCGGGCGTCGTCGCGGTTTTGCATCAGTTCGCACACGTCCCACAAGTCCCGGATCGTCCCGCCGAAGTATTCTTCATCCGTCAGGACGGAGAGAGCGTCGGCTCCGGCATTGTAATATTTGCGGGCTTGTTCGGCGGCGGCGGCGTCCTTCGATATCGCGCCGGCCGATGGTGACCGGCGCTTGATCTCCGCGATCACGGTCAAATGGGCCGGTTTCACCAAGGCCTCGCAAAAGGACGGCCCCCGGCGGGGCAGCGCCCCCAGCCGCTCGAGCTCGGTCTCCTTCACCGGCCGCAGGCGCGGCGCGATCTCCCGGCGTTTCCACGCCATGATTTCAGTCAGCTTGTCCATTTGGAGGGGTCCATTCATAAGCGCCGGAGAAATAAAAGCAAGCGGGCGCTTGCGCGCGTCCTGAAAACAAAGCGCGGCGGCGTATTCGGCTTGCTATCCTGACCGCGGGAGCCAGCATTGGGCGGAAAATTTCATTACAGCAACATCCATCCTGATTTCCTACGCCGTTATGAAAGAAACCCGAAAAACCGTGAAAGATTACGGGCGCTTTAACGAGAAAGAGGGCTGTTTCCACCTGAAGGCGCCCCCCCCGCGCAAGTGGATCAACCTGCATTACAACCAGCCCGGGGAGCACGAGGTGTACGCCGAGATTACCAACATCGGGGACGGTCCGGTGACGGTCCGCGATGGGGCGGGCTGCACCTGCCAGCTCGTCGGCTACGACTCAAAATACCTCTATATCCGGGACGAGGAAAGCGGAACCGTATTCTGCCCCGGGGGGGAGCCTGCCCCGCAAAAAGTCACCGGCGTTTCCACCCGTTACTACGCCGGCAAAACGGAAACCACCGGCACATGCAAAAAACTCCGCGCCACCCAGCGGGTTTTTGTGCCGGAGAAAGAAATTTTCGAAGCCTGGACTTTGACCTTGGAAAACCGGGACGCCCGGGAGCGCAAAGTTTCCATCTTCGCCTATGCCATGTTTCAATTGACCGGCAAGGGGCCGATGGGGGAGGGTGTTTGGAAGGACAATTCATCGGAAATCCATCCGGAAGCCTGCGGTGTCTTCGTCAAAAACCGCGAGCGCTCCGTCCCGAACGGCCGTTTCAACGGCTACCTGGTGACCCTCAACAAGGAAGAGTTCGCCGGGGCCAGCGGCTACCGTGACTTCTTCACCCGCAGCTCCTTTTCGATGGGCGACCCGAAAATCCTGTGGGGCTGGAACTGTGACAACCGGCCCTTCCGCGGGCCGGATTGCGCGGGCATCGTTCAGGTGACGGTGACCATTCCTCCCAAAGGAACCAAGCGGGCGGATTTCCTGTTGGGCCAGGCGGCGGACGTGGAGGAAATTAAAACCGTGCTCGCCCGGACCACGCCGGAGTCGCTGGACGCGGCCTGCGCGGAACAAATGCGGATCGAGCGTGAGAGGGCGGCCAAATTCACCGTCAACACCGGCCATCCCGAAAAGGACG
>CAZYUX010000173.1:0-5901 GCA_964650745.1 uncultured Puniceicoccaceae bacterium | reverse complement strand
GGCGGCATCGCCCATGATTTCAATAACATTCTCATGAGCGTGATCAGTTACGCCGACATGGCCCTGGAAGAAACCCCCGAGAGCGCGGGCACCCGCCAATACATCAAAGAAATCCTCCATGCCGGCAAACGGGCCCGGGACCTGGTCCAGCAAATGCTCCTGTTCAGCCGCCGCGAACAATTCAAAGCGCAGCCCCTCCCCCTGAACCAGCTGATTTATGAAGGCCTTAAGCTGATCCGCCCCGCTCTGCCGGATAACATCGTTTTGCGGGAAGAAATCCCCGGCGACATGCCTTGCGTCATGGCCAATCCCGTGCAAATCCAGCAAATCCTCATGAATTTGTGCACCAACGCCATCCATGCCATGCGGAATGAGGGGGGATGCCTCGACATCCGCCTGAGCGAGGCCTGGTATGAGCCTGACAACAATCCTCCGGAAAACGAGCCGCGCCAAGTCCCATACGCCAAACTCACCGTCGCCGACACGGGACCGGGGATCCCGAAGGAGCACCTCGGGCGCATCTTCGACCCTTTTTTCACCACCAAAGCCATCGGCGAAGGCACCGGACTGGGGCTTTCGGTAGCCCACGGCATCGCGGCCTCCCTTGGCGGGCATATCACCGTGGACAGCGGGCCGGACCAGGGCGCGGCTTTTCATGTTTACGTCCCCCTCCATCGCGCCGGCAAAACAAGCCCGCTCACCCGTTCTCAATAATTCCCCTACCCTTCAACATGGCGCGCATTCTGGTAGTTGACGACGACGAGCAAATCCGCAAGGTGCTGGAGCTGACGTTAATCAAAGCCGGTTATAAAGTCGCCTGTGCCGCCAACGGCAAAATCGCAGCGGCCCTGTTCCGGAGAAATCCTTTTGACTTGCTGATCACGGACATTCTCATGCCGGAGATGGAAGGCATCGAAACGATCATCAAGCTGCGGCAGCTTTGCCCCGGCCTGAAGGTTTTTGCCATGTCCGGCGGCGGCCGCCTCGAAGCGGAGAAATACCTGGAATCCGCCGCCGTCTTCGGGGCCTGCCGGGTCTTCGAGAAACCTTTTGACCGCAAGCTTCTCCTCCAAGCCATTAAAGAAGAATTATGACACCGCCCTCTTTTAGGAGCATCGGGAATAAAATGCGCCCGCTCCGCGCGGCGGTTTGGCTCCTGCTGGTCTGGCCCGCCGCTTTTACGCGGGGTCTGGAAATCACCGGGGGCGAGGCTTGCCACACCGGAAAAGAAGCCTTCCGGCGCGTGAGTGAATACTTCACCGGCGAGGAAGCCGCGGGCCGGCGGCTCATTTTACGATCCCGGCCGGAAGCGCGGGCGGGGCTATACATCCGCGCCGAACTGGACCGGGATATTGCCGCGCTTCCCCGCGGCTCGAAAGTGACTCTGAAAATCGTCAGCCATTTATCCTGCGACCCTCTTGTTCACACATTTCCCGTTCCGGATGAGCGGCCCCGATCACGCCGCCTGCTGGCGGGGTTGACGGGCCGCGACTGGCCCGGCCCTGATGCCGAAGTGCTGGCCTGGAAGCTCACCATAACCAGCGCCGCCGGAGACCCTGTCGCCGAAAAGAGCAGCTTCCTTTGGGAAGAAATCCCGGCCGCGAAACAGTAAGGCTGTTTTAGGCTGTTTTCGCGCTCGCGCCGGACAAAGGGGGTTGACTGTCTTGCGCCGGAGGCCTTTATGTGACCCGCGCCAAATCAAGAGAATATGAGTCAAACACAAATCGAAACCCAGGTGCGGGAAATAGCGGAACGGGCGAAAATGGCCGCGCTCAAGCTGGCTGTCTTGCCGGCGGAGAAAAAGAACCAGGTCCTGGAGACCTTGGCCGGCCTGCTGGAAAAAAACTCCGCGAGCCTGATCGAGGTTAACCGCAAGGACTTGATCGCGGGAGAAGCCGCCGGCTTGAACCCGGCCCTGCTGGACCGCCTCGAGATCAACCGCCAGCGAATAAAAAAAATGGCGGACGGGATCCGGGAAGTCATCCGTTTGCCTGATCCGGTCAATGAAGAACTGGAGCGGACCGTGCGGCCCAATGAGCTGGACATCCGCAAGGTGCGGGCGCCCATCGGTGTCATCGGCATCATTTACGAGTCCCGCCCCAACGTCACGGTTGACTGCGCGGCGCTTTGCTTCAAGAGCGGCAACGCCTGCATCTTGCGGGGAGGACATGAGGCCATCCACACGAACCAGGCGCTGGCGGAGCAAATCCAAGAAGCGCTGCGCGAACACGAAATCACGCCGGACGCCGTGCAGCTTATCCCTGTCACCGACCGCTACGCCCTGCACGTGCTGCTGCGTCTCGACGCGTATGTTCACTGTGTTATCCCGCGCGGGGGCGAGGGGCTGATCCGGTTCGTGGCCGAAACCGCGCGGATGCCCGTCATCAAACACTACAAGGGTGTCTGTCATGTCTATGTGGACAAGGACGCGGACCGCGATATGGCCAAAGAGATCGTGGTCAACGCCAAGTGCCAGCGTCCCGGTGTCTGCAACGCCATCGAGAACCTGCTCATCCACGAGTCCGTGGCCGAGGTTTATCTGCCCTGCATCGCCCGCGAGCTTAAACAGCACGGTGTCGAGCTGCGTGTGGACGAGCTGGGGGGCGCCATTCTCCGGCAGTTCGGCGGCATCCCTTTCAAGCCGGTTTCCGAAGAGGACTATTACGAGGAGTATCTGGATATGATTCTGGCGGTGAAAGTGGTCAACAACCTCGAGGAAGCAATCACTTTCATCAATAAATACGGCTCGAACCATAGCGACGCCATCGTGACCGAGAACGAAGGCGCGGCCCTGCGGTTCCTTGCCGGGGTGGACTCGGCCGCCGTCTACTGGAATGCCTCGACACGCTTCACCGATGGTTATGAGTTCGGGCTCGGGGCGGAAATCGGCATTTCGACTGACAAGATCCACGCCCGAGGCCCCATGGGCCTGCGCGAGCTCACCACCTGCAAATACCTCATCTTCGGCAGCGGCCAAACCCGCCACTGACGCTTCCGGTGTTTTCAACGGGATGTGCCGCCACAAAGCGGCGGAGCCTCGTTCCGGAACTTCGGGAAGCGTTCCTGCTCGTTATTGGGCATTACCGGCGGAACCGGAAAGTTTGTTTCCGAAGCCGGCGATGAACCACCAGAGCAGGCCCAGTCCAAACCAGAAAATGAGCGTGCCGGCAATTTCATGCATAAGGCGGTAAGACGCTTCGCCCACGGCGGGGGCCAGCAGGATGATGATGACAATACGCAGGATATTGAGGAAAAAGGCCAGCAGGACCGCGAGAACGGCCAAGAGGATTTTATCGGGCCATTTGATCTTTTTCGCCAGAGACATCAACACCGCCAGCAGAAGGCAGCTGAGAATCAAGCCGAACCCGTTGCACTCGGGAGCGACGGTGTAGGAGCGGCCCTTGACCAGCAGGAGCAGATGAGGACCTTGAGCGGTGACGGCAAGCGCCAGAAGCGGCTGGCAGCCAAGCTGATGGAAAATCCACGCGGCGTTGCGCCCGGCCAAGGCGCGCAGAGGCCAGTCAAAACGGGGCATGATCAGGCTGAAACAGGCGAAGACTCCAAAAGCGGCGAGAAAAGCGGCCGCCGGACGGGCGATGGAGGGGCCGAACAGATACAGCAAAAAGGATCCGGCGGCACAGCAGGCGCTGATAATAACCAGCGGGGGCAAGTGATACCATTTGGCCGCCGCGAGCAAACCGTATGAAAGAAGAAGCAGATAAAAACAGGCGGGGCGGAACCGCATTGCGGGCTTGAGATGCCGCCGGTGTTCCGCGGCCAGCATGATGCCGGCAAACCCGAGCAGGATAAAGGCGCTGAACAACTGGTCATGGGCCAGGGCGCGGCGGGCTATCCAGGTCAATACGGGGAGAAACGCGGCGGCACAAGCGGCGTAAACCAGCCACCCGGCGCGGTGGCGTGAAAAGAAACAGGCTGTTTTTCTGTTTTGCCGGGGTTCCATGCGGAAATTGGCCTGCCGCGGGCGGATAAAAATTCGGGCAACACGCCGCTCCGGAAAAAGCGTAAGATACGGCCAGGGCTGGATTCCACTACGCCATGGGAACGGAGTCAGGAAGTCATCCGGTCCAGTTCATCTTCTTTCAATGCCGGGAATTCGGCAATGAAAGCGCTGCCTTTGCCTGGCTCGCTTTCACACCAGACGCGCCCGTTCATGACCTCGACCATGCGTTTGACGATGGCCAGGCCGAGGCCGGTCGAGTGCTCCCCGCCAGTGGGCTGGGCGCTGAGGCGGGAGAATTTCTGGAAGAGTTTTTTCCGGTCTTCTTCGGAGATGCCGGGACCTTCGTCTTGCACTTCGAAGCGGCAGCGGCCGTCCGCCTGGAAAACCTTTACGCGGACGTTTTTCCCGGGATAGGTGTATTTCACGGCGTTGGAGACGAGGTTGTCGAGGATTTGCGAGAGCAGGCTGGCGTCTCCTTTAATGTAAGATTCCTCGTTTTCAGCGGCGAAACTGATGGTGATGTTTTTGGCTTTGGCCCGCTCCGTGTAATTGTCGGTGACTTCCCCCGCCGCCAAGGCCAGATTGCAGGGTTCCTGGTGGACGACGAGTTTGCCTTGTTCGATACGGTTGATGTCCAGCAGGTTGGTTATGATGTCCATCATCAAGCGGGAGGATTTGTTGATGTCCTGGGCATATTCGATGACTTCGCCGCGCTCGGTGCTGTCGTATTCGCGGGCGATGAATTCGGAGGCTGCGTTGATCACTCCCAGGGGGTTTTTCAAGTCGTGGCTGGCGATGCCGATAAATTCGTTTTTTTCCTGGTTGAGGCGTTTCAGCTCGCTGTTGGTTTCGGCAAGCTGAAAGTTTTTGGCGCGGAGGTCTTCAGCTTGTTTGTGGACTTGCCGGGTGCGGTCATCAACCATTTCCTGCAGCAAGCGGTTTTGCTCCTTGAGTTTTGCGGAACGCCAGTGAATCAGACCGCCTATAAAGGCGATGGCCCCGACGACATAGCCGCCGTAGGCCCAGGCGGTGCGGTAAAGCGGGGGGTTGAGAATGAAGGCGTAAGTGTCTGTCTGGCCTTCGTGCCCGTAAAGGTTGCGGGAGCGCACATGGAAGACGTAACTTCCTTCGCGCAGGTTGGTGTAGTCTTTCTGGATCTCATTGGTCCAGTCCGACCACCCGCTGGAAAAGCCTTCGAGAAAAAACTGGTATTCGTTGCGGGAGGGATCCGTGTAGGTGGGGGCGGAAAAAGTGAACCGCAGGTTGTTGTGCTCGTAATCGAGCACGGTGTTTCCAGCCGAAGGGCGTTTCGCTCCGCCGTAGATGACGCGGCCCGACTCGATGTCGGTGATCCCGCGTATCAGTGTGGGGTAGTCGGCCCGGTAATTCTTTTTCACTGACGGATCGAAGCGGACCAGGCTTTCCACCAGGTTGATCCAGACAACGCCGTTGGGCTCGCAATAGTAATAGGGGATGTTGCGCCGGCCCAGGAGGGTCAGGATGTAGGGATCCCAATGGTAGCTGCCGTCGGTTTGTTTGCGCAGGACGCCGTTGCCTTCCCCGGAGCTGACCCAGAGGTTGCCGTCCGGGTCTTCGATGACGCGGCGCAGGTCTTTGACGCCGTTAACGAAGATGTGGCCGCGCGTGTCGTCCGGGATGAAGGCGTTCGTCCGGGGATCAAAGCGGTAAAGGCCGTCTTTGGCGCTGAAGAGGACTTCTCCTTCGGCCTCGATGAGGTGGATCCAATGCACGGACAAGCCATGGCGCTGGTCGAATTGACCGACTTCCGGCGGCGTGGTTCCGGGGTTGATCCGGACAACACTCTCGTATCCGGTTTCAAGCCAGAGATGGCCGCCGGCGTCCTGGGCGATGCGCCCGGCCGAGCCTTTGAAGTGGCAGAGCTGGCCTTTGTCGCGCCAGCGGCCGTTTTCCAACACGAG
>CAZYUX010000172.1:0-5915 GCA_964650745.1 uncultured Puniceicoccaceae bacterium | reverse complement strand
TGGCTCGTCATCGAACACGCCGCCGGCATCGCCCACATTCCCCCCATCCAGCTCTCCCCGGATTGGCAGGCTTATTTCGGCTACAAAGTCCGCCGCGGACACCTCGACGAACTCCATGTGTGGGATAAAACCTATCACGACGTCCACATCCGGGAAATACGCGACCAATTCATCATCATCAAACACAGCAAAGGCATGGCCCAAATCGCCATCCGGGATCTGGACCCCGACGAGCTCGATCTCTCCGCCTCCTTTTGGGAAGAAGACACAGACGGCGGCGAACAGGACGCCATGGCCGCTGAAATCGGCGCCGAAGAGATCATCATCCAAGAGGAAGCCGCAACCCCGCCCGGAGCGAAGGCGCCCGCGCCCCGGAAACCCGCCGGAGCCCGGCACCCGCCCTCCGCCAAGACCGAAACCGAACGCCGCAAAGAAGAAGAACGCCGCAAAAAAGCCGAAGCCTTCGCCGCCAAGATGCGCGCCATCAAAGCCCGCCGCGAAGCCGCCGAGCGCGCGTCCCGGCAAAACGAGGAAACCGCCGACTGACCGCAAGGCAAAAAACCGCCCCGATGAATGATCCCGACGGCTCCTTGAGCATCATCATCGCCGGCGCTTCCGGCGACTTGGCGCGGAAAAAACTGCTCCCCGCTCTCTTCGCCCTCTATTGCCAGAACTTGTTGCCGGAACATTTCCGCGTCTTCGGTTTTGCCCGGTCCCGGTTCACCCGCGAGGAGTTCCGCCAGCACACCGCCCGGCACCTGACTTGCCGGTATGCGCCGGGCGATCACTGCGCCGAGCGGATGCGGGAATTCCTGGCCCGTTGTTTCTACGTCCGGGGGCGCTACGACTCCGCAGGCTCATTCCTCGACCTTTTCCAAACCATGCAAAAAGCGGAAACAACCCGCGAGCCGAACCGGCTTTTTTACCTGGCCATCCCCCCATCCCTGTATCTCGGCGCGGCCCGCGCCATCGGAGCCGCCGGGCTGGTCAACTGCTCCCGCGCACGGCCGTGGTCCCGCGTGGTTCTGGAAAAACCCTTCGGCGAAGACCGCGCCTCGTCCGATCTGCTGGCGCGCGAAATGGCGCAAGTCTTCAGCGAACACCAAACCTACCGCATTGACCATTACCTGGGCAAGGAACTCGTGCAAAACCTGATGGTTCTGCGCTTCGCCAACCGGGTCTTCGAGCCGCTCTGGAACCGCTCTCACATCGCCAGCGCGCGCATCACCTGGAAGGAGGACGCCGGCGTGGAAAAACGCGGCGGCTACTTCGATCAATACGGCATCATCCGGGACGTTATACAAAACCACCTCACGCAAATCCTGGCTCTTGCCGCCATGGAACAACCGCAAGGACCGGGCGCCAACCACATCCGCGAAGCGAAAATCCGCGTCCTTCGCGCTATTCCGCCTCTTGAAAAAGAAGATGCCGTTCTGGGCCAGTACCAGCGCGGCAACGGCCGCCCCGCCTACACGGAAGAAGAATCCGTGCCCCGGGGGTCCCTCACTCCCACCTTCGCCGCCGCCGTCTTGCGCGTCGGCACGGACCGCTGGCGCGGCGTCCCCTTTATCATATCTGCCGGAAAAGCCCTTGACACCCGGGAAAACCAACTCGTGCTGCGCTTCCGCGAAGTCCCCGGAAGTTTTTTCGGCGGCTCCAAACGCCTTCCGCCGAATGAACTCGTCATCCAAGTGCAGCCGGACGAAGCCATCCGCCTGAAAATCATCAGCAAAGTTCCAGGCTTGCGGCTGGACTGGGCCGAGGAGCAACTGAACCTGCGCTATTCCGAAGCCTTCCCCAGGAACATCCCGGACGCATACGAACGCCTCTTGCTCGATGTGATCCAAGGCGATAAAAGCCTCTTTCCGGGAGCGGATGAACTGGCCGCCGCCTGGGACATTTTCACTCCCTTGCTCCGCCAAATCGAAGCGGAGAAAACCCGCCCCCTTCCCTATCCGTTCGGCTCCCCCGGACCCGCCATCCGCTCCCTGATCCGAAAAAGCGAATCGTGAGCGCAAACCCATCAGGGCCTTACCGGCCGGTTTCGGCCAGATAGACGGTCATTTTGTATTGCTCGCGAAAATGCCGCGACAGCTTCCGGACCAGGCGCAATTCATCTATTTTGTTTTTCGAGTTCAACGCGCCCCGGATGGCGGTAAGAGCCTGGTCATAATCAACCATTGAAAGATCCTTGAAGCTCGCGGCGGCGGCGGGAGGAAAATCATGCTCACAGAGGGCTTTCCAAGCTTCGCGCAACTCATCGTGCGCGTCAATGAATCCCGTCTTGATAATAAAACGGATAGCGTTGAAGAGCGGCCCAGTCCATTCGACGTGATAGACAAAAGTCTCGTTTTCCGCGTAAGGATTGACATTCGGATCGGAGAGACACCGCTGGTGCTCCTCCCCATAAAGTCCGGGCCGGACAGGCAACCGGCGCAAAGCGAAACGGTCCGGCCCCCCGCATTCCGGCGCCTCTTCTTTCGTCCGGTAACACCAAAGCTTCTGCCCCTCTTCCGAAAGCGCGAACTCAATGAAATCCATTGCCGCTTCCTTGTTTTTTGCTCCCCGGAAAAGGCTGATGGGATCGGCCGAATATGAGGAGCCTCCCGCCGGCGTCACGTAACGAAAACGATTGGAACCGCCGCGGCGGCGCACGGTCTCCTCCTGATAGCGCCCGTAAAAATCAATGCTCATCCCGGCGGCGCAATCCCCCAGCGAAACGTCAATATTGGGCTGGGAGGCCGAATCCGTGAAATAGCGGGCGTTGGCCGCAATTTTCTGGATGACTTCCAGCCCTTCCAGCCAACCCTTGCGCACAGCTTCCTCTGTCCGCCGGGAAGAAACGTTTTCGGGCACGGCTCTCACTTTGCGCTGGATTTCCTGCTGGAGGATCATCTCGAAAACTTTGGCGATCGAGCCGCTTTTGGAAGGGTCAGCCGCGCCGATCTGGCCGTAGTAACGCGGGTCGGTCAAATCCCGCCACTGCCGCGGCTCTTTCTCAATGCCCAGCCGCGACAGCGCTTCCACGTTGTATATGATGCCGAAACCGCTCAGCACTGCGCCCGTCCAGCGCCCTTGCTGATCCCAGTAAGTTTCGCCCCGGTATTCCCGGGGTATTCCGCGCTCCGGATCATTTTCCGGGCTGAACCACTCGGGATGTCTCTTGTGAATACCGCACGAAACCAGGTGCCCCTGGCGCGCCTGTTGCTCGTGTTCATAGCTTCCTCCTCCGAAAAACACGTCCGCGCCAATGCCGGTGTCCGACGCCAAAAATGCCCGGCGGGCGGCCGTTACGGGAGTGTCGCCCCGCGGGTCGGCGGGCGGATCCACCCGCGGGCTGGAAAAACCTTCCTGAATCTCGAGGCTCCACTCCCGCCCCAAATCTTTCTCCCAGTGCCGCCGGAACGCGTTTTTGTATGCGGAATTCACATACATAATAATCTCGCTCGTGCCTCCAACCGAGCGCCAGTCCAGCGCACAAGGCGGCTCGCCGCGCCCCTCCCGCCACCGGCGGAACCCCCGCGTGAACTCCCGGCGGATCGTCTCATTGTGAGGGGAAAGGATAACAAGCCGCCCGGAGGCTCCGGAAACGGCTGGCGGCGTCTTCCGCAGCGCAAACGGCAGCACTAAAACGCCGGCAAGTGAAAATGCCAGTATCCAAACGCGCCTCATGGCCTATTCCTCCAGCACAACCACGTCCTCCGGGTCCGCCGCCGCGAAAAGACGCCCCGCGCCTGTCCCGCCGAGATGCCGCGGGTTCAACTCGAAGACCTTCAATGCCGTTTCTCCGCTCCGGAAACGGTAACGCGCCAGTTCCCCATAATATACTGTCTCCTCGACGGTTCCCTGAAAACAATTAACCTCCGACTCGATTTTTTCCAGGCGCAGGCATTCGGGCCGCAGGGCAAGCGTTACCCTGGCGCCTTCTTTCCACTTTTTCCCTTCGCCGGAAGAGACGCCAATGACTTTGCCCAAAGCGGTTTGCGCGGAAATCAGCCCCCCGCCGCAGCGCAACACTTCCCCTTCAAGAAAATTGGTTTCTCCCACAAAATCGGCCACGAAACAGTTTTTCGGCCGGCGGTATATTTCCTGCGCCGTTCCCGTTTGCAGGATCCGCCCTTCGCTCATGACGGCCCCCCGGTCGGCCACCGACAACGCTTCCTTCTGGTCGTGGGTGACATATACCGTCGTCAGCCCCGACTCCTTGCAAATGCGGCGGATTTCCGCGCGCATTTCCAGCCGCAGTTTGGCGTCCAGATTGGAGAGAGGCTCATCAAGCAGCAGACAGCGCGGACGGGGAGCCAGGGCGCGGGCCAGGGCCACCCGTTGCTGCTGCCCCCCCGATAGAGTGTTGGGCTTGCGCCCGGCATAATCGCCCATCCGCACCAGCTCGAGGGCTTCGCGCACACGTTCTTCGATTTCCTTCACGGACGCCTTCCGCTGCTCCAAGCCGAAAGCCACATTCCGGGCCACCGTCAAATGCGGCCACAAAGCGTAGTTCTGAAAAACCATCCCCGCGTTTCGCCGGTGGGGCGGCTGCCGCGTCACTTCCTTGCCGCCGAAATATATTTTGCCGAAACGCGGCTGGTAAAAACCCGCCAGGCACCGCAGCAGCGTCGTCTTGCCGCATCCGCTCGGCCCCAGGAGAAAAAACAATTCTCCGGGCTCTATGTCCAAATCCACCGAGTCCAGAGCCACTGCCGTCCCGAAGGTCGCCCGCAATCCCTGCACGGCCACGGATATCATCCTCGTCTTCCTGCATCAACGCGCTCCTGTTGTCAAATCTATTGACATCCCCGCGCCAGACACCGAAGCTGACATCATACAGGGGAAACCCCGATTCAGGAAGTTCCACGGCCCGGCCCGTATAACATGCTGGAAGACCTTCAGGAAATCATCGTCGCCGAAGAACAAATTGACGCCCGCGTCAAAGAACTGGGGCGCCAGATCACCGGCCACTACAAAGGTGAAGAGGAAATCACCCTCATCGCCATCATCAACGGCGCCATCCCCTTCGCCGCGGGTCTCATGCGCCACATCCACATGCCTCTGCGCCTCGACTGCATGCGCATCTCCAGTTACAGGGACGATACCCGGCCCGTCTCCGAACCCGAAATCATTGACACCCTGCGCCTCGGCCTCAAGGACCGCCACGTCCTGCTCATTGACGACATTCTCGACACCGGCAAAACCATCGTCAAAGTCCTGGAAATTCTCCGCCAAATGAAAATGGCCAGCCTCGAAACCTGCGTGTTCCTTGAAAAAGAAGGGCGCCGCCAGGTGGATTACGAAGCCCGCTGGGTTGGCTTCACCATTCCCGACAAATTCGTCGTCGGCTACGGGCTGGACTTCGCCGAGCGCTACCGCAACCTCCCCTGCATCGGTGTCCTCAAGCCCGAACTGCAGAATCCGCCCGAATGGCGGTGAACGGGAACTCCCGGACTCATTCTCATTCTGCCGGGCGGCGGAACGGAATTCGGGCAGGACGTCTGACAAATTAGTCGAATAAAACGCCGGAGCAAAAACCAACAAAGCGGCCGCCTGTCAGGAACGGCGCAAAAGCGGCAAAAACAGTCCAATAAACCCGCGAAACCGCCGCGCCAGCCGGCTTCCCCCGCCCGCAACCAGTCCGCCGCCCGCTCGAATCAACTCCAAAAAAACCTTGCGCCCCCCCCGCAAACTGATTTATGGATGTGCCTAACATAACATATTACATGATGGGTATTTTGGTTTCTTCACCCCAATCTTAAAAGCAAGTAAAATGAATGAGAAAAAGGGGATTGCTAAATTAGGATAGACATGGAGAGATTTTCTCTCATAATGGAAGGATGAAATGTCCAAAATGCGCTTCCGCCGAGAAAGTGAAAAACGGATTCGCCCACGGGCGGCAGCGCTACCGCTGCCAGCGCTGCCGG
>CAZYUX010000171.1:0-5937 GCA_964650745.1 uncultured Puniceicoccaceae bacterium | reverse complement strand
CCGTCTTTCATGTAATAGCGGTCGGCGAACTCGCACTCCATGGCGATGTTGAAATGGCCGTCTATCAAGCGTTCCGCGTAACCGATATCCACCATTCCGCCGTCTGTTCCATTGAGGCGCAGTTCGGCGCGGGCGGTGATGACGCGGCCGAAGTCCAGCACGATGGCCGGCGCATAAATGCCGTCGAAGTTTAAATCAAGATGGTTCAGACTGCACTGGATGACCGTGCCGCCGTCTTCTGAGCACAGGTTTCCGGGATTTTCCACCCGGCTGTATTGGATGGGGTTGCCTGTCATGGAAAGGCCCGGCGCCAAGTCCAAAGGGCGCGACCGGTTCATCAGATCCAGGCTTTCCTCGATTTTTTCAATCCTCTCCGCCGGCACTGAATCAGCGGTCATATAAGGAATGTCCCTGCGGATGAGCCGGCTCCAGGGCATAACCGCGGGCGGGCGGTCCGAATTCCAGCCGCGGATGACAGTGGCGCGGGGCCACTCCGAATCGTCGAAGTCCGCGTCCATCCACCCCGCCGGCGCTTTGCGGGCATCATAGAACTCCTGGTACGGTGTGGCCTTGTTCGCGTGAACACAGTAGGTGTTCTCCGCCCAAGCCGCCGAACGCAGGATGCGCCAATCGCTCCCGGTGGATAAGACGGTTTCCCCTTTCCCGTCCACGATCTCCGCCAGCAGGCCGCCGCGCGCGTCGGCCATATTCCCAATGTGGTTGACGATGACGGCGATGCAGTTATCTCCTGTTTTTAATTCACCGCTGATATCGCGCTCGTCGTAATATTGGAGAAAAGGCTGGGACTGCGGCGCGCCGCGGCCCATGAAATGCCCGTTGACGAACAACTGATACCGCGTGTCCGCCGCGATATAGAGACGGCAGTCTGCCGGCGGGGAGTCCAGCGTGAAGCGTTTGCGGAAATAATAAAAGGGGTTTTTTTCCTTTCCGCCGCCCGCGCCCCAAATCCACTTGGCCTTCCACTTGCGGGAGACCGGGAACCCGTTGTTTTCGATGACGAAGTTTTGCATGATCAGCGCCCTGACTTGTCGTCAAGACTTGCTTTTACCTTTCCGGATGAAAACAATGCCATGGGCAGGCAGTTTTTGTTTGTGAAATGGCTTGTCAAGGTTGGAAAACCGGCGGCGGCTTGAGGAATGGGAAAAAGCGCCCGCCCATTCACGAAAACCCGGCTGCACCTGCTGATAACCGGGAGGGAATCATTTTCTTTTTGCGTGTCCGGAATAATCCCGGCATCCATCAGCCTATGGAAAAAGTCCTCACCGCCATGTCGGGGGGAGTGGACAGCGCGGTGGCGGCCCTGCTGTTGAAAGAGCGGGGTTGCGCGGTGGCGGGCGTGTATATGAAAAATTGGATTAACGAGGAGGGGGTGCCGGGCAACTGCCGCTGGCGGCAGGACATCGAAGACGCCCGGGCCGCGGCGCGGGCGCTGGGGATAGACTTCGAAGTGGTGAACTTCATGAAGGAATACCGCGAACGGGTGGTGCGGTACCTGGTGGATGGCTACCGGCGAGGTCTGACACCAAACCCGGACGCCATGTGCAACCGGGAAATGAAGTTCGGATTGCTGCTCGATTACGCGCGGCGGGAGGGATTCGAGGCGGTGGCCACGGGGCATTACTGCCGCCGGCAGCGGAGCGCGGACGGCGGATGGGAACTGTGGGAGGGATTGGACAAAAACAAAGACCAGTCCTATTTCCTGGCGCTGCTGAAACAGGAGCAACTGAAAGGGGCGCGATTTCCGGCGGGGAAGCTCACGAAGCCGCGGGTGCGCGAATTGGCGCGGCGGGCGGGGCTGCCCAACGCGGAAAAAAAAGACAGCCAGGGTATTTGTTTTATCGGGGATGTGCGAATCAATGACTTCCTGAAGAAGTTTATTCCGGACAACCCGGGAGAGATCGTGGACGCGCGGGGCCGTGTGCTGGGCGAACACCGGGGGCTGCACCGTTTTACGACCGGGCAGCGGCACGGGATCGGTTTGCCGTCAAACGCGGATTGCAAGCACTATGTGGTAACCGCAAAGGATTTGGAGCGGAACCGGCTGGTAGTGGCTTTTGAGGGGCCGGACGCGCCGGGTCTCTATAAACGGCGGGCGGAATTGAGGGATTTGTCGTGGCTTAACCGCCCGGCGCCCGGCGGCGCGGAGTTGCTGGTAAAGGCGCGCTACCGCGACCCGTCCGTCTCCGCCCATTATGAGCCGAAGGAAGGAGGCCGGGCGGAGTTGCGTTTTGAATCCCCCCAGCGCGCGCTGGCGCCGGGCCAGGTCTGCGCGCTGTATGACGGGGAAAGATTGCTGGGCGGCGGAATTTTTGCTTAACCGGATGATGGTTAATCAGGATAATGATCAGGTTCGGGAAAGGGAATACGGTGTGTCATGAAGAGGCCGGGAGCATGGGGTGAGAAGCTTGGGCGCGGTCCGGTGGCGTGGGGACCCTTGGGGCTGGCGGTGGCGGTGCAGGCACTGGGGCTGCTGGCTGCCGTGTATATTATCGTGAGCGCCCCGGCGCGCCGCGCCCCGCCGGCATTTGCCGCCGGCAAAAAGGTTTATTTGACGCCGCCGGAAATCGAGCACCGCATCTCGCTGGAAGAATATCGCGGCGCCGCGCGAACAGCGGGTGCCCGGCTGCGGACGTCGGCACTGCTGCCGGATGGGATGCCCGCGCTGCCGGATTTGGCGCCGGCAGAGCTCGATCCGCTGAAAGAACTCGCGCCGGGCGCGGAGGTTTTGCTCGCGCCAGGGCTGATGGGAGACTGGATGGACACCGCTGCGCCTTCGAGCTTTTCGTTTTTCGGTTTGGAAGATGAAACGGAGCGGCTGGTGATCGCGTTCGACATTTCGGCGTCCGTAAAGAACAAAGCGGAGAAAAGCGGCGTGCCGCTGTCAAAAATCAAGGATGAAACAGCGAGGCTGATCCGGCAGTTGAACGCGAACACATTGTTCGGTCTGGCGCAATTCTCGAGGAAATATGACCTGTTTCAACCGGCGCTTGTGCCCGCGACGGTGAAAAATCGCGAAGCGGCACTTCGGTGGCTTGAAAAGGAGTTCCGGACGGACGGGCGGAGCGGCAGCGGCTGGACGGGAGGACAGCCCAACGGCATTCAATGCGTGATGAAGGCGGTTCTGGAACTGGGACCGGATGTGGTGGTGTTGATTTCAGATGGGTCCTTCCAGCGCAACCGGCCGGATGGCGGCGGCGAGAATGTGCCGTGGGCGGATTTGGAGAAGACCCTGCGGGAGGCGCCGAACCAGGCGGAGCGGAAATGGCGGCTGCACTTTGCGGGATTTGAAGTTAAACCGGCCGACGCGGCGGAATTGAAAGCTCTGGCGCGCCGCTGGCGGGGCAATTACAAAGAAATCCGGGGCGAATTCTGAAAACCGGCGCAAACCGTTATCCTGACAATCGCAGCTCCAGGGAATGGCCGTGGGCTTCAAGCTGCTCCATTTCGCTGAAGGCGCGGACCACGGGCGCGGCTTTGGCCAAGCTGCGGCGGTCATACCGGACGATGCTGCTGCGCCGGAAAAAGTCCGTGATTTGCAGGCCGCCGCAAAACCGCCCGGTGCGCCCGGTCGGCAGCGTGTGGCTGGGTCCGGCGGTGAAATCACCCAGCACCGCGGGTGTCTCCTCGCCCAGCAGCATGGCCCCGGCAGTTCGAATCATTTTCACCAGGCGGCTGATTTGATCCTTTCCGGCGTGCAGGTCGAGGTGTTCCGGCGCCACATAGTTGGCCACTTCGGCGGCGGCTTCGAGATGCGGCACAACAACGGCGAGAAAGCCGTTTTTTAAAACCTCCCGGATGCAGTCCTGATGGCTTAACGCCGGAAACTGGACTTTGATCTCCCGTTCCACGGCGGCGACAAGCTTTTCGCTGGCGGCAACCAAATACACTTTCTCGCGGCCGGTGCCGTGCTCGGCTTGCGCCAGCAGGTCGGAGGCAATGAAATCCGCCCGCGCGGAAGCGTCCGCAATGACCATGACTTCGCTGGGGCCGGGCAGCAGGTCAATCCCAACCTCGCCGAAAACCTGGCGTTTGGCCTCGATGACATAAGCATTGCCGGGACCGAAGATTTTATCCGCCGCTGGAATCGTTCGCGTGCCATAAGCCAGAGCGCCGATCGCCTGGGCGCCTCCGACACGGTAGATCTCCCGCGCGCCGCAAAGGTCCAAGGCGGCCAGGATGCCGGGGTTGACAGAGCCGTCCGCCCGCGGCGGGGTGCAGACGGCGATTTCCGGCACTTTGGCCACTTTGGCCAGAACCACGCCCATCACGACGGATGAGACCAGCGGAACCGATTTGCCCGGCACATGTATCCCCGCGCGCCGGATGGGGTAAAAAACCTCTCCCACGGTTGCGCCGTGCGGATTTTTCCCTTTCCAGCTTCGCGGCAGGCCCTTGCGGTGAAAATCCGCGACGCACCGGATGGCCTCCCGGACCGCTTTTTTGTTTTTTTCCGGCAATGCCCGCCTCGCGGCCCGGATATCCGCCTCCGGCACCCGCATTTGAGAAGCTTGGAGGCTCACTTGGTCGAACTTCCGGGCGCAGGCGAGAATGGCTTGGTCGCCCCTGCGGCGGATGTCTTCAAGGACGCCGCGGACCGTTTCCGCCACTTCCGGCGGCGCGGCGGCGCGGCGGCAAAAGCGCGCCAGTTTTTTCCGGAAATCCCCGTCTGTGTATGTTAGCTGACGCATAAACAAGTCCGCAGGCCCCCGGCCGTTCACGGCGCGGGCGGTGATGGAACCTCGAAAAGCTTGTCCGGAAGGTCTTCATTGACGGTAATTTTGCTGAAAACGATGGAGTCCTGCAGTTTGCCGTCCCGGTAGGTTTTGACTTTTTTCGGGAACCGGATTCCGTCCACGATAATTTCGCCTTCTTCTTTAATTTCAACTTCGCCGCTCATAACTCCAACCACCAGCTTTCCCGTGTCCACGTCAAAAAACCGGTCGTAAGTGGTGCCGTCATCGTATTCATACAACAGATGATGAACCTTTTTTCCGTCCTTGACGGTTGCGCCTTTGCAAATCACGCGGCCCATTCGCGGAGGCATCGGCTCGTAAAAGTGTATGTTTTCCCAGGCGTTGGCGCGGGTTTCTTTCAGACCATTCAGGTTCATGATTTGGAGGGCGCCTTCTTCGGGGTTTCCGGTTTCATATTCCCTGACCCATCCCTCGAAATCGTTCAGCCCGCGGATGAGGGTTTGCGCGGGGGAACGGATTTCCAGTCTCTGCCGGAAATTCTTTTTCACATAGATTTCCACTTCCGTCCCTTTTTGAGCTTCCGGATGTTCCATGCTGCCCTGGTAATGCAGCGCGCGCACATTCCGCAGTTTCTCTTCGGGGCCGATAACCCGCCGGGCTTTGGCGATGATTTCTCCGGCGGACATTTCTCCGGCGGCGGGAGCCGCCCAGGCGGCAAGGATACATGCTGTTAAAATAAGTTTTTTCATAAGCGTTGTTTCCATTGGCGGTTGAATCCGTGAAGTTCAGATTGGGGAGTTTTCGCCCGGCTGGCAAAAACAAAAGCCGGGCCGCCGCGCTTACTCCCACTCGATGGTGCCGGGGGGTTTCGAACTGAGGTCCAGGCAGACCCGGTTGACTCCTTTGACTTCATTGATAATGCGGTTGGAAATGCGGCCGAGCAAGTCCCCGGGCAAGCGCGCCCAGTCGGCCGTCATCGCGTCAATGCTCTCGACGGCGCGCAGAACCACGGCGTGCTCGTAGGTTCGCTCGTCCCCCATCACACCCACCGAACGCACAGGCAAAAGCACCGCAAAGGACTGCCAGACTTTGTAATAATACCCGCTGCTTTTCATTTCATCGAGAAGGATGGCGTCGGCCTGGCGCAGCAGGCGCAAGCGGCGGGGTGTAATCTCCCCGACCACCCGGACACCCAGGCCGGGGCCGGGAAAGGGCTGGCGCC
>CAZYUX010000170.1:0-5942 GCA_964650745.1 uncultured Puniceicoccaceae bacterium | reverse complement strand
ACCGCTTTGGACATGTTTTCAAAACCGGACTGGGTTTTGCTTTTAACCTCCCGCAGCTGCCGCCCAAAGAGATTGGACTGCTTGTCCATCTGGCCGAGTTTGTCCCGTATCTGGCTGACGTCTTTTTGCAAAGCCGCGAGATCCTCCGGCGAAACGGTTTCCGATTCCCGAAGGGCGCTGATCTGTTTCATGCTGGAGGTGCCGTAATACAAACCGGCAGCCCCCAGCGCAATCCCCGCCAAGGCGCCCAGGAGAGCCGCGGCAGCCATGAGGCTCGAACTGCCCTCGCGCGGCGGCGTTTCCCCGGATTGATCTCTTTGTTCCGGACTTTCGTCCCCGGCAATTGATTCCAGGTTATCCATGCCGCCCGTCTTTAAAGAACATCTGTCCGGATGGCAAGCCCTATCTGCGGGCTTGCAACAACGGGCGCGGCGGTTACCGTCCGGGCATGATTTCGCCCGCACGCCAGACGCCGCCAACACGGGGGCCAGTCTTCCCGGACGCGGTATTTGAACCGGCGCAACCGCATTTGCGGAAGCTGGACGCGTTTATTAGCGGGCAAGCGGCGGTGTTCACCCCGGAAATCCGGGATATGGCGGCCGGGTGTCTGAACAATGGCGGCAAGCGCTTGCGCCCGCTGCTCATGTTCTACAGCGGATGGACACCGGACGGCGAACCGCCGGAAGCCATGATCCGCGCCGCGGCGGTGATTGAAATGATACACCTGGCCACGCTGATGCACGACGATGTCCTGGACGGGGGAAAAGTCAGGCGCCACACGGCCACGGCGCCCGCGCGCTACGGGGTCCCGACGGCGGTGCTGTTGGGAGACGCTTTTTTCGCGCGGGCGCTCGAGATGGCCGCTGAAAGCCTGTCATTGGACATGTGCCGCATGATCGCGGCGGCGGCGCGCCGGCTATGCGCCGGGGAAATCCGCCAAACCGCGCGCCAGGGAAACCCGCGCCTGGAGCTGCGAGAATACTTCCGGATCATAGAAGACAAAACAGCCGAGCTTTTCCGCTTGTCCGCTTTCTTCGGCGCCAGCCTGGCGGGCCACCAGGCGCCTTTCCCCGCCGCCGCCGCCGCCTGCGGCCGCCATTTGGGAATGGCTTATCAGATATTCGATGATTTGGCGGACTGCCTGGGCAGCGAAGCCTCATTCGGGAAAAACCTGGGAACGGACTTGGCTGAAGGCCGTTACACCCTGCCGGTGCTCCTGTTGCTGCGCAAAAACCAAGACGCGGAACGCAGCGATTTGCTGGCGCAAATTGAAAAGGACTCCCGGAATCCCGGCAAATTACGGCAGCGTTTTCTGGAAAGCGGCGTTTTGGAGGAAACCCGGAAACACCTGGAACGGGAAATTGAAGAAGCCGGGCAAGCACTGGCGCCCCACGGCGCCCACCCCGCCGCCGTCCAGCTTAATGCGATCATTCATTTAGCCCGGTCAAACCTGAAACATCTGTTTCATTAAAAGTTCAAGACAACGGTTTGATCCCGGCAGGAAAGGCGATGAGTTTGCCGAACCGGAAAAAGAAAAATAACAGCCGGCCCGGCGGCGCTTTTCATTACGGGCCAGTTTTGACAGGGTGGATGGTTTTTCTGGCGGGAACCGCGCCGCTGCTTTTTCACAATGCTTTGGGGGACTTGGCCAACTTGCCCAAGCAGGCCTTTCTTCAAACCGGAGCAATCGCGCTCGTCTGCTTGTGGGCGGCGCAAATGTGCCTGCGCCGCCGGATGCCGCTGGTTTTTTCTCCGCTCCATCCGCCTGTTTTAGCTCTGCTGGGCTGGGCGCTCCTGTCTCTGGCATGGGCGGAAAATCCGGCCAAGGGCTGGACATGCTGGCATTACTGGGCGGGCTGCGCGGCCGTGTATTTTGTGCTTTCCTCCCTGCCGTTCGATGCCCGCGCCTTGCGGCTGATGCTGGGCGCGGCGGCGGCGGCCGGAGCCGCCCTGGCCTTTCTTGGCGCGGCCCAATACTGGCTGGACGTCACAGCCATCCGGCAGTTCGCTCCTCCGTCCGCCACCTTCGGCAACAAGAACATGGCGGCCCAGTTCACGGCATTCGTGCTGCCCGCCGGAACAGCCCTGTTTTTCACCGCGCGAAACCGAGCGGGAACAATCCTCGCCGCCGCCGGCATGACGGCCGTTGCCGTGTATCTGCTCTACACCCGCGCCCGGGCCGCATGGCTGGGAGCCGCCATCGCCCTGGCCGTGCTCGCGCTGGTTTTGGCGCGGGAAAAACACCGGAGCGAGGAAGCCTTGCCGCCCTCCTTCCGGCGGCGATGCCTGGGGCTGGCGCTGCTCGCCTTCCTCCTGCTGGCGCCATGGGCGCCGCCCGGAAAAAAGAAACCGGCGGAACGTCTGGCTGAAAGCGTTGATCAAATCCGCCTGGCAAGTCTGGATCCGGAAAGCCGGGAAACCAGCATAACCGCGCGTCTGGCCATTTGGCGCAACACATGGGAGATGATTCAGGACCATTTCTGGCTGGGAGTTGGACTGCACAATTGGGACATCGCGTATCCGCCTTACGCCCAAAAAGCCGCGCGCCGGGCCGGAACCCGCTCCACTTACCGGGCTCACAACGACTACCTGCAAACATGGGCGGAACTTGGGACGGCGGGAATGTTTTTGCTTTCATGGCTGGGTGTTTCGTGGGCCGTTTCGTTGAAACGCGCATGGGCGGGACTGCCCCGGCGGGAAGATCGCCTGCTCCTGGCCGGCGCCAACCTCGGAGTACTGGCGGCGGCGGCGGACGCCTTTTTCAGCTTCCCTTATCAGCTGGCCGTCCTCCCCTTTTATACCGCGGCGGCGGCGGGAGTGACGGCAGCCGCCGGAACGCGGGATCCTCCCCTGCACATTCCGGCGCCGCGATGGATGAGCGCCGCGCTTCTGCTGTTTTCCGCCGCCTGGCTGGTTGTGTCAGCCCGGACACAGTGGCGGCTCCTGCGGGCGGACGCTTGCAGCCTGAAAGCCATGGGCGCGATTTCAACGGAAGATTTCGACCGGGCCGTCCAGTGGAATTCCAAGGCTTTGTATTACCATTCGGGGCACTGGAAGGCCCGGTTCAACAGGGCGCTGGCTCATGCCAGGAACGCCCAATACGCAAAAGCGGAGCGCGATTTCCGGATATTTCTCGACAACCACCCGCACAACCGCGAAGCGTGGGGCAACATGGCCGCGGTTCACACCCTCAAGAAAGAATACGAGCGGGCGGCGGCCTGCCACGAAAAACAGCTGGACATGGATCCGCGGTCGTTCCAGGCGCTCTATGGTTACGGCATGGTTCTGGGAATGCTGGAACGGCACCAAGAAGCCTTTCAAGCTTTCCGGCAAGCCGCGCAAGTCAGGCCGGAAAACGCGGACGTTTACTGCTACCAAGGCATCGCGGCGGCCTCGCTGGAAAATTATGCCATGGCCCGGAGGCTGTTCCTCAAGGCCCTGTCCCTCGAGCCCGCGCATGAAAAAGCCCGGCAGGCCCTTCAAACCACCCGGAACCGCCTCCGATCCCGCCGCCAATGATTTCAAGCCATTCCGCGCAGGCAGGATTGTAAAATCTTTTTTAAACCGCTTTTTACTTTTCCATTGCCACATATTTGTTATTGCTGCAGGATTGATTTACAGGATGGAGCGCCATCCTCTCTGTTAAGAACGGGATTAATGAAAAGCCACCGGAAACGGAAGACTTGGGGCGGGCGCGCTGCCGGCCGCGGCCGGGCAAGCTGTCTCATCCTGGCTTTTCTGACGGGATGCGGGGCGTTTTTGTTCGCGGACGCGCCCGAACCGCCACGCATGGAGTTCGGCTTTCCCATTATCCAAAACTTCCGCCAGCCGGACATCCATCCCGACGCCCACTACCTGACCTGGCACGTCCTGCAAAACGAGGACGGGTTTATCTACGCCATCAACGTGCGCGGCTTATATGAGTTTGACGGCTTGATCTGGAACCAGCGCTGGCCCTTTTACATGCGCGGCGCCGCCTTCGGGGAAGACCGCCGCATGTATATCATTCGGGGAAACGATTTCGGGTACCTGGAAAGCGACGCCGAAGGCCAGATGAACCTGATATCACTGATTGAAGAGGACTTCCGCCAGAGATTCCGCCCGCGCGACTTCAAGCGCGTGGTTTCCAACTCGTGGGGCGTTTACTTCGGCTACCTCGACCAGCTGTATTATTACGATTACCAGGAACTCTCCGAACTGGAAGTGCTCCTGCACGGGGAACAGGCGGGCAACCTCTTCGTTTTGGACGACACCCTATACGGGCACTGCCGCAACGCCCTTTACCGGATCACCGGCAACGAGTTCACCCTGCTGCCCGGAACCGAGAATATTGACGAGGTGTTCTGCCTCTTCAATTACGACCGCAACAACCTGCTGATAGGAACCAACCGGGAAGGCTTCTTTCACGGTTTTTACCTCTACGACATGCGCCGGGGGAAACTGGAGCCCTTCAAAACCGAAGCCGGCCCCTACCTCAAGCACACCTTCATTTCCGGCGGCCTGGAGCTGGCCAGCGGCGAATACGCCATCGGGACTGGAGGCATGGGCCTGTTCATCCTCTCCCGCAAGGGACGGCTGAATTTCCACTTGAGCAAATACCACGGCCTGTCAGGCGAAAAAGTCTTCAACCTGTTTCAGGACCACGAAGACGGCTTGTGGGTGACGACGAACAACGGCATCAGCCGGGTGATGCTGCCCATCCGGTATTCGTTTTTTAACTACAAAAACGGGCTCGAAGGCCAGCCTCAAGCCCTGCTCCATCACGGGGACTACCTGTACGCGGGGACGGAAAGCGGCCTGTTCCGCATGGTCAGCGCCAATATTCCGGACGCCTCCCAGCCTCCCAGCGCCCTCTTCCAGCGCGTCAGCCCCTTGCGCATCGAAATCCGCCAAATTGAATCGTTTGGAGACAGCCTCCTGGTGGTCGCCGCGCAGGGGCTGTTCCAGTGGGACGGGGAGAACCTGGAACCGGTGGCCCTCATGAAGGACACATCCACTCTGGCCCGGTCCATCAGCAATCCGAACCGCATCTTCGTCGGCCGGCAAGGCGGCATCACCACGTTCCTCAAAGGACCGGACGGATGGAAAAAAGAAGGCAGCTTTTACGACGTTCTTGGAGCGCCCGCCCACCACAGCATCGTTGAAACTCCCGAAGGTTTCCTTTGGAGCATATCCAGCGGCGAAGTCTTCCGGTTTGACTTGGGGGCGGGATTCTCGCTGAATTTGCGCCCGGAAATATACGACAGCACCAACGGAATGCCGCAAGGGCTGGCCGCGATGATGATAGGCGGCGGGCTGGCTTTCCGATCCTTCGACGGCTTTTACCGCTTCGACGAGCCGACCCGCCGGTTCGTCAAGGACCCCCTCCCCACCAAGGATCCGGTCCCGCAGGACTGGAACATTCTGGAAGCCGTGGAAGACTCCAACAACAACATCTGGATCAGCACCCAGGACCCATCGCGCGTTTTTGTCGCCCATCCGGAACTCGGAAGCCTCTACCGCATTGAGGAAATCTCCTCCGGCGTCTGGGACGCCTACTGGGTAACCGGCATCTACGTCGAAGACGACGGCACCGGCTGGCTCATCGGCAACGAGGACATCCTGCGCATTGACAGCCGCTACTCATCCATCAAACCCGCCCCCTTCATCACCTCCATCCGCAAAGTGACTTTCGGAGGCGAGGAGGTGCTGCCCTACGGGGGCTACGAGCGCAAGGTCATCAACAACGAGGAACCCCAAGTCGCCGGATACGATTTGAACGCCGTGCGCTTTTCCTTCAGCGCGCTGACGCTGGCCCGGCCGGAAAGGACCCTTTTCCGGCACAAGCTGGAAGGATTCGACAAAGAATGGTCCGCCTGGTCACCCACCACCTTCAAGGAATACACACGCCTTCCCCCCGGCGAGTATTTTTTCCGTCTTCAAGCGAAGAACGTTTACGGCGT
>CAZYUX010000169.1:0-6012 GCA_964650745.1 uncultured Puniceicoccaceae bacterium | reverse complement strand
CGCTCCTCCGGCGGCATCTCCCGGTAGGCCTCAGCCGCAATCCAAAAGGCGCGGGTCAGGAGGGCGTCCCCGGCCAGCAGGGCGGCGGCTTCTCCGAAAGCGGCATGGCAAGAAGGGCGCCCCCGGCGAAGAGGGCTGTCATCCAGGCAGGGCAAGTCGTCGTGAATCAGGGAATAAGCGTGCAGACACTCAATGGCGGCGGCGGCCGGAGCGGGTTCGGCCTTCGAAGGATAAAGGGAGTGAGCTGCCAGCAGGAGAACGGGGCGCAAGCGCTTGCCCCCGCCTTGCGCGCTGTAACGCATGGCTTCGTGCAGCAGCCGGGGCCGCGCCCGCGCCGGAGGCAGCCATCTGTCCAGCGCCTTCTCGGCCCGTTCACGGGAAACTTGCATATGCCGCTCAAAATCCATGACAGCAGGAATAAGCCCGGCGGCGGCCCGGAAAGAACCGGCTTGCCAAAACCGCGCCCGCTCTGGTAAAAGCTGTTTTACAGATAAAAATAAATTCTTTCTGTCAGGCAACCGAATAAGGAGAAAACGCAGCCATGCCAAGGATCGAAGATTTATGGGGCAAGCTCTTTCCCGACCCTAAATTCGGGAAAAAGATACTCATTGGGGGGTTTTTGACCTTTATCCCCATCGTTTTCTTTTTCCCTTTCGGATACCTTTACCGTTACTCGCTTCAAGTCCGCCAAAAAGGAGAATTTCTTTTGCCGGACTGGAAGAACTGGCCCGGGCTGTTCCGGGACGGGTTTATTTTTTTCGTGCTCTGGCTGCTGTTAAACGGAGTTCCGCTCGTCGCGGCCTTCTTTTTGTTCTTTTTGCTCAGGAGTTTTTTTGTATTGCTGCAACTGCCGCTGCTGGGGTGGATCGTGGGATACTTGCCGGTTACCGCCGTGCTGCTGGCCGCCCCGGTCCTGTTCGCCACAGGGCTCTACCGCTACCAGAAAAGACGCCAGTTCAAGGATCTGCTGCCCTGGCGCGGCTTTTGCCGGCAGGCGCTGGCCGGACTGCCCTGCAAGGTGGTGCCCACGCTGGCCCTCACCGGCTTGACGGCAGCAGGCTGGTCAATTTACGGATTCACGCTGTTCGCGGGCGCTCTTTTCTACCTCCCTTATCTCAACCTGATATACATCCGCCTGGAACAAGAGCAAGAACACATCCGCCCCGCTCCCTTGTGAGGAGCGGCAAGGCGCAACAAAAAAACGAACATGCCGACTTACGAATATGCCTGCGGCGGCTGCGGCCGCGAGTTTGAAATATTCCAGAACATAACCGAGGAGCCGCTGAAGAAATGCCCGGCCTGCGGCCGCCGCCGTTTGCGCCGCCTCATTGGCGCGGGAGCGGGCATCATCTTCAAAGGAAGCGGTTTTTACGAGACCGACTACAAACGCGCCGGATCCAACGGCGGGAAAAAGGAACCGCCGGGAGAAAAGCCGGAAAAAACCCCTGCGCCCGCCGGGGAAACCTCCCCCCCAAAACCATCCGCGGCTTCCGCCGCTTCTTCAACCACCGACTAACCGCCATGGCACCGAGAAAAAAACGCAAAGGCCCAAGCATGCCGGGAGTGATTCTTTCGGCGGCGCTGTTCACCATTATCGGCGCCTGCGTCGCCGTCTTCACCCTCAGCACCCGCGAGGTCGAGGAAGCCCAAAAAAAAGACGAGCAGGCCGATCCGCGCAAAGTTTATTATTATCCCGGCTCAACCCGCGGGGGCGGGGGCTGGCGGGGCAAAAGGCGCAGGCTCGAACAGGGAATTCCCGGGTCCTTCGAGATGACCGAAGGAGAGATGAACTCCTGGGCGCGTTCCTCCTTTAAAAAACTTCAACAGCCCGGCGGCGAGGAAGAGGAAAAAAAGCCGTTCATAAATTACAGCATTTCGGAAATCAATTTCCGCATTGATGAAGGCGCCCTGCAAGTCGCCGCCTTCATCAGCCTGCCCATGCTCAAGGAAGAACCCATCATTTACCAAACCACCGGGGATTTCGTTTCCCGAAATGGCGTTTACACCTACAAACCCCGGGGCGGATACTTCGGCCAGTGCCCCGTCCCCAACGTCGGCAACATCCCCGAACTGATATTTTACACGCTGGCGGCCCCTTACCTGCAATCCGAGGAATACCAAAAATTGAGTCCCTATTGGCGGCGGCTCGCTTACGTGGAAATCGCCGAGGACTCCATCAAAGCCGCGCTGCCCTGACGGCTTTTCCAGAACAGCCTCACAAGCGCCGCAAAACGGGGCCGCCCCCCGAAGGCATGAAAATCATCCCTTACCGGAAAGTGGCGGAAGAAACCGCGCGGCTGTGCCGGCATGCCGCGTGCCAGCTGCCGCCGGACGTCCGCGCCGCTTTGGAAGCCGCCGCCGCCGCTGAACAGTCCGGGCGCGCCCGTCACATCCTCGCCCAGTGCCTTGAAAACGCCGCCATAGCCGCGAATGAAAACCTGCCCATTTGTCAGGACACCGGCGCCGCCGTGTTTTTTGTCGAGAAAGGAGCCGGCGTGCGCATCCGGGACGGAAGCCTTGCGGACGCCATCACCGAGGGTGTGGCGCGGGGATACCAAACGGGTTATTTGCGCAAATCCATAGTTGACGACCCCCTGTTTGACCGGAAAAACACCGGCGACAACACTCCTCCCATCATCCATCTATCAGAAGTTTCCGGTGACACCCTGAAAATAACCCTCGCTCCAAAGGGCGCGGGAACGGAAAACATGAGCGCGCTGGCGATGCTGAACCCGGGGGACGGGAAAGAGGGCGTCATCCGGTTCATCATCCGCGCCGTGGTGGATGCTGGAGGGAAACCCTGCCCGCCCGTGATCATCGGCGCCGGGCTGGGAGGAACGGCCGAAACGGCCATGCTGCTGTCCAAAAAGGCGCTTCTCCGGCCGGCGGGGCAGCCGCATCCCGATCCCCGCTACGCGGAACTGGAAAGCGAAATCCTGGAGCGGATCAACGCATCGGGCATAGGCGCGCAAGGCCTGGGCGGCACCGTCACCGCCCTGGCCGCGCACATCGAGACCTTCCCCTGTCACATCGCATCGCTGCCAGTGGCGGTCAGCCTGAACTGCCATGCCGCCCGCCGGGCCGAAGCGGTTCTTTGAAACCGGCATATCCGTCAATGCTCCAGCTCCTGCCGCCATGAATCAGGAAATCATCATCACGCCGCCTGTGGATGAAAAAACCGCGCGGTCATTAAGCGCGGGCACAAACGCGCGGATTACAGGAACTATTCTGACCGCGCGGGACGCCGCCCTTAAACGCTTCCGCGGCATCTTGCGGGAAGGCGGAACGCCGCCGGCGGACTTGCGGGGGCAAATTCTTTATTTCACCGGCCCGGCGCCCGCGCCGCCAGGCAAAGCCTCCGGCAGCGCCGGGCCCACCACCGCCGCGCGGATGGATCCCTTTGCGCCTCTTCTGATAGAAAAGACGGGCCTGAGGGGGATGATCGGCAAAGGCCCCATGGGTGAAGCCACAGCCGCCGCTCTGCGGCAATTCGGCGCCGTTTACTTCGCGGCAACCGGCGGAGCCGGCGCCCTGCTGGCCCGGCATATCCGGCGCATGGAAGTCATCTGCTATGAAGATTTGGGAACGGAAGCCGTCCGCCGGCTGGAAGTCGAAGCAATGCCCGTCCTCGTTGCCATGGACGCCCGGGGGGGGAACCTCTACCTCTCCGGACCGGCCCGCCATGCCCGGCCCGCTTCTCCGCCTCAACCTTAAACATGGGGCTTGCCTCCCGTCAATCGTTGAGTTTATTATCAGCCGTTAATCTTAAACGTTACACTTGACGCCACCGCCAATCTGAAAACTGAGGACACATTATGAGCTTTGACACCATCGGCTTGGAAGCTGAACAGGCAGAAAGCGCGTATGACATGAACGACTTGCTGGAGCTGGTATTGGAGCAAGACGCCTCCGATCTCCACCTTCAAGTGAACCAGCCGCCCACCCTGCGTGTCCACGGCACCATGATTCCCGTGGAAGGCCCTCCCTTGAAGGCAATCGACACCGAACTGCTCATGCAGGCCATCACCTCGGACGACAATCAGGAAAAGGCCAAACGCCTGGGCGGGGCGGATTTCGGGTTCTCTTTTCTGGAACGGGCGCGCTTTCGCGTCAGCGTTCTCAAGGCCAAAGGCAAATACGGCATCGTCTTGCGGATGATTCCCCGCGAAATGATTGGGCTGCGGGAGATCGGGCTGCCCGATAAAATCAAGGAACTGCTGGTGCGCCCGCGCGGTTTGATACTCGTTGTCGGGCCCACCGGCTCCGGCAAATCCACCACCCTGGCCTCCATGATCAACTGGATCAATGAAAACCGCAACGGCCACGTCATCACCATCGAGGACCCCATCGAGTATTTTCACGACCACAAAATGTGCATCGTGACCCAGCGCGAAGTCGGCTCCGACGTCGGCTCATTCGCCGACGGCATCCGCGGCGCCTTGCGGCAGGATCCCGACATCATCCTCATCGGCGAAATGCGGGATCTCGAGACAATGGAAGCGGCCATCAGCGCCGCCGAAACCGGCCACCTCGTCTTCGCCACCCTTCACACCACCGGCGCCGCCCGCACGGTGGACCGCATTGTGGACGCCTTTCCAAATGAGACCAAGGACCAGATCCGCACCCAACTGGGGTCCTCCATAGTCTCGGTCATTTCCCAAGCCTTGTGCAAAAGAAAAGGCGGAGGCCGCGTTGCCGCTTTCGAGATCATGATCGCCACCACCTCCATCCAGGCGCTCATCCGTGAAAACAAAACTTACCGCATCCAATCCGACATTCAGACGGGCAGCAAATACGGCATGATCACCCTCGACGCCCACCTCATCAGCCTGGTCAACCGGGGGCTGGTGGACCCCAATGAGGCGCTCGAGTTCGCCCAGGATCCCATCGCCATGCGGCAGCGGTTCACCGAACAAGGCTTTTCCGTCAAGGAACTATAAAAAAACGCACAAAAGAAGGCGGGCAGCCTACCCCAGAACTGCCCGCCGTCGCTTTCTATTTCACTACTCCAATATATGTTACCCCAAATCTCTCACTTCTCTCTTATTATTACTGCATCATTATGCATTTCTTTAGGAAAAAATCAAGAAATTACCGTGTTTTTACATTTATTTAACTGATTTAGCTGAATTATTCTCACGGCAATGAGGACATCCCCCTACAGTTTTCTGTGAATTCAATGCCTTCTCTCCAATGACTCAGTGAACATACCCTTGCTCTTTCAGGGAAAAGCATAACCGCAAGAAATCATCATCCAATGAGCCGCGGGTAAAACCCCGGAACTTTTATGAACGCTCCCTTGCCGGAACTAATAGAAACCGCGGCCGCCGGACCGCCAGCCGCGGGCGATGCCGCTGTCATCCGGTTTGTGGATCAAGTGCTGGAGCAAGCGGTCAGCGAAAAAGCATCCGACATCCACTTTGAACCGGAACAAAACCGTTTCCGCGTCCGCTGCCGCCTGGATGGCGAATTGCGCGAGACCGTATCCGTCCCGGCCGCGCTGGCGGCGCCCGTCACCGCCCGCGTAAAAGTTTTAAGCGGCCTGGACGCCGCCGTCCGGCACGCCCCGCAGGACGGGCGTTTGCGGGCCGCCATTGCCGGGCGGGACATAGACTTTCGCGTCTCCACGCTGCCGTGCGAGTTCGGGGAAAGCGTCGTTCTGCGCGTGCTGGACTTGGCGGCGGCGCCCTTCCGTCTGGACGGGCTGGGCATGCCGGAGAAAGTGCTGGCGGGAGTCCGCGCGGCGGCCGCCCGTTCACGCGGCATCCTTATTGCCACCGGCCCCACCGGCTGCGGAAAAACCACCACACTGCACTGCGCCTTGCGTGAAGTAAACCGTCCCGGTCAAAAAATCCTCACCGCCGAAGACCCCGTCGAATATGAAATCCCCGGCGCCATGCAGCTGGCGGTCCACCCCGCCATCGGTTTGACATTCGCCGCCGCCCTGCGCGCCTTCCTCCGGCAAGATCCGGATAAAATCCTGGCCGGAGAAATCCGGGATCTGGAAACGGC
>CAZYUX010000168.1:0-6041 GCA_964650745.1 uncultured Puniceicoccaceae bacterium | reverse complement strand
ACATCCGAGGATGGCCGCGCCGAACGCCGCCGCGGGAAGCCAGCGGGCGCGGCGGGTTTCCTCGGGGCCGGGTGTGAAGGCGCTCATGAGTGCCGCAAGTGTTCCAGCAGTTTTTCCTTGACGGCTATGAATTCCGGCGAAGTGACGGCGCGCTTGTATTCGCGCGGCCGGGGCAGGGGCACCTCTGTTTGAAAGACCAGACGCCCTGGGCGCGGGCTCATTACACAGACGCGGTCCGACAGAAAAATCGCCTCGTCCAGATCGTGGGTGACCAGGAGGATGGCGCGCCGGTTTTCCTGCCAGTAATTCACCAGCCATTGCTGCATCGAGGCGCGCGTCAGCGAATCGAGGCTGCCAAACGGCTCGTCCAGCAGTGTGACATTGGTGTCCATGAGAAAAGTTCGCAGGAGGGCGGCGCGCTGCCTCATGCCGTCTGAAAGCTCGAAGGGGCGGCGGTTTTCGAAGCCGGCGAGTCCGAAGCGGGGAAAGAGCTCCCGCGCCCGGCGGCGCGCTTTTTTTCTGGGCGTTCCGTTTACTTCAAGCCCCAGGATGGTGTTGTCGAGGACCGACCGCCAAGGCATCAGCAGGTCCTGCTGGGGCATGTAGCCGGCTTTTCCCAGGAGGCGCGGAGCGGAGTCCCCGCGCGCGTGAATGGTCCCCGAGGAGGGACTGTCCAGTCCGGCGAGCAAGTTGAGCAAGGTGGTTTTGCCGCAGCCGCTGGGTCCCGCGAGGCTTGTAAACTCGCCTTGTCCCAGCGCCAAGTCAACGCCGGCAAGGGCCTCGACCGGCGAGCCGCCGTTCTCATAGCGTTTGACCAGGCTTCGGGCCTCGATCACGGGTGTGTTTTTCGGATGCATCCCTTGATTGACAAATGGGGCCTATATCCGGCCCGGTGAAGATGGCAACAAGTTTACCCGCGCAAACCGGGGGCGCCGAAAATCAGGGGGGCAGCCGGGAGAAGCCGCGCCCCGGTCATTGCGGCAAATAAGTGTTGGTGGCAAAATCGGCCGGGGATTCCCCGGTCGCGAGGATGCCCGCATTTTTGGCCCACACTAAGTATTGTTTGAGAGCCGCCAGGTTGATGTGGCCGTAAAATGGAGCATCGGCGATAAAAACATTCCGCAAGGCGTCGAAAAACAGACGGCTTTGTTCGAGTTCCGAGCCTTCCACTTGGCGGACGAAATGGTTCAGGGCGCCCTCCGGGCCGGCAAGCGCTTCTTCATAGCCGCGCGCGGTGGCGGCGAGGAAGGCGCGGACCATTCCCGGCCGCGTCTGAAGCGTTTCCTCGCGGGTGAACAGGACAATTTCAGGATAGGGCGGAGCGCCGTAATCCATCAGTTTGAAAATACGCGCGGGCTGCCGGGCCTGAAGCAGGACGCCTTCGTAAGACCAGAAGCCCGCGGCGGCGTCCACCTGGCCCGCCAGCAGGCTTTGTGTCACATTGTAACCGACGGTAACCGTGCGGACTTTGTCCGGATCGCCCCCGTCATAAGCGACCATCGAACGCAGGCAAAGCTCATCGCTGATCACGCCGGTGACGCCGGTCAGCTTTCCTTCGAGACCGGCGGGGCGGGTGATGCCGGCTTTTTCCAGCGTCAGCAGGGCCGCTAACGGGCGCTGCTCCACGGCCATAATGATTTTGACCGGTTCGCCGAGGCGGCGGGCATTGAGAAAATCCGCCAGGGAAACCAGGCCGAAATCCGCCTGTCCGGCGGCCATAAGCCGCAAAGTGTCGGAAGTGGAGGAGGGGGTGTGGATGGCGGGGTCCAATCCCGCTTCAGCATAAGCGCCTCCGGCCATTGCCTGGTAAAATCCGATGTGAATGGGATTAGGGAGAAAATCGAGAATGAGCCGGACCGGGCGGGGTGCTGCGGCCGGCGGCGGGATCTCGCCGCGTTCTCCGCAACCGATCAGGAATAACGCCGGCAGAAAAACAAGCGCCAAACTGGAAATGACCCGCGTCCGGCAGTTTGGCGGATGGCTGGATGACACGTTCACAGGCGGCGGCATGGCGCGAATGTTTCCTCTTCTTCAGAACAGGCAAATCAGAAAGAACTGTCAAACAGGATTGTGGAGCGAAGGATGAATAGGGCTTGAAAAAAGGCTTAATGGCGCATAATTTATTCGCATGTCAGGTAAATAAGAAAATGTTCCGGTTCCGCGGCATTATATTGTTTTTGTTCTGCTTTGCTTCCGTTTTTCGTTCCCACGGCCAGGAGGAGCAGGGGTTGCCTTTGCTTAAAATTTACCGGCCTGAGGATTACGGCGGTCACCCGGCGGTCTCGGAGATCATCCAGGACCGGCGGGGGCTTTTGCTTGTTGCCAATCGCAATTACCTGCTGGAATACGATGGAGTCTCCTGGCGCAAAACGGCCCAGTCTCTGCAGCCCGTTTTCAATTCCATTACTTCCGGTGAAACGGGAACCGTCTACACCAGCGGCAGCAAGGATTGCGGGCGCCTCCAGCCGGACGGCAAAGGCAACCCGCAATACATCTCCGCCGGGCACATCATTCCCCTGGTCCCGGATGCCCAGCAAAATTACGTCCAGACCTGCTGCACGCCCCGCGGCGTCTACCTCAAAGCGTTGCGGCATCTGCTTTTTTGGCCGCGGCGGGGAGAGCCGCGGATTATTAAGACCGAAGGCATCATTCCCGCCATCACGTTTTTCCGCAACAACCTGTATGCCTCTGAAAACACGCGGGGATTGCTGCGTCTCAAGGGGGAAGAATGGGAACAAGTTCCGGGCAGCGAAACCTTCACTGATGAGCACGGCAAGCCTGTCAGCGCGTTCGGGCGGCTGACGCCGGGCAAGCTGCTCCTGGTGACGCAGGAAAAAGGGTTGTTCACGTTTGACGGCGAGGAATTCGCCCCGTTTCCAACGGAAGCGGACACTGTTTTATCCCGGATTCTGCCCAAAGTGTGCGCCGTTTCCCCCGGCGGTTTGCTGGCGGTGGGCGGGCACTACGGCCTGGTTTTGTTGAAGACATCGGGCGAGTTTCTTGCCTTTATGGATAAAACCGCCGGCCTGCTGAACGAAACCGTCAACTGCCTGCATTTTGACCATGAAGGCAGCTTGTGGCTGGGCACGTCCAACGGAATGGCCAAACTCGAGATCGCTTCTCCCTTTGCCTTGTTTGACGAGCGCAACGGGCTTGAAGCCGACATCCGCGCCGTGGCGCGGCACAGGGAAGACCTTTACGTGATTTCCAACGGAAAACTTTTCCGCGCCCGGCGCGCTTCCGCGGGCGGCATCACCCGTTTCGAGGAAATCGCCGCCGGCACCGCCGGCATCTCATCGCTCCTCTCCACTCCGGCCGGGTTGCTGGCGGGAACCTTCCACGGTCTTTTCTTGATAGAAGGCGATGAAATGGAAAAAGTGGCGGAAGGCGAAGAGATATGGCTGCAGCCCTCCCGCTATCATTCCGGGTTGATCTACGCGGGCACCCGGGGGACCCTCTACCGCCTGCGCGTTAAAGGCAGGCGGCTGGGGCCGCCGGAAGTGTTGCTGGAGGACTTTCCCTGCCGTTTGCGCTCCGTTTGCGAGACCGGCCCGAAGAGCATGTGGCTGGAGCATGGCTACAATACGGTTTCCCGCCTGCGCATGCGGCCGGGCGGGCCCGAAGTGAAAACCTACGACGTGAGTCACGGATTGCCGCGGGCGTGGATCCCCCCCTATCACATCAAAGGGAAGTCTCTTTTCCTGACTCAAAAAGGCATTTACCGTTTCGACGAAGACCGGGAGTGTTTCAAGCCTGACAACGCGTTCGGTATTTTGCCGGAAAATATCCGCCGCGACATTTGGGAGGCCGTGGAAGATCCGGAAGGAAACATCTGGATCAGTTCTTCCGGCGGCAATGCCGTGCTGCTCGAAACCGAAGAAGGGAGCTTGCGGTGGGACCGGAACCATCCGGTGATTTCCCTGGAGGGATTGATCCGCTCCTTTCTGTTCGAAGAAGGCGGGATTGTCTGGCTGGGAACGGATGAAATGCTGGTGCGTTTCGACCGGAAGGTTCTGAGGAAACCCTCGCATAAATACGCCACTTTTCTGCGCGAAATTGCTTCCATTGAGCCCCGGCAGGTTATTTACGGCGGCTGCCCGTATCCGGAGAGGCCGGATGTGTTTATGCTGCCATATGAGCGGAACAGCCTGCGCTTTTCTTTTGCCGCGTCCTCCTACACGCACTCCAATCTGAACGAATACCAGTTCCGCCTGGAAGGACTCGAGGAGGACTGGTCGCCGTGGATGAAACAAACCCGGAAGGACTATCCAAACTTGCCGGAGGGATCCTATGTTTTCCGGGTGCGCTCGCGCAATGCTTACGGGCAGCAGGGCGAGCCGGCCCAATTCGCTTTTGTCATCCGGCCTCCCGTTTACCGCACATGGTGGGCTTATCTGGGTTATGCCGCCGCCCTGGGGCTGCTGGTGTTTGGCAGCGCGCGCTTCCGTTCATGGCGCCTGCTGAAGAAAAATCAGGATCTGGAAGAAAAAATCCTGGAGCACACCTCGGAACTGCAACTTAAAGCGAACCAGCTTCAAACCGCCTTGAAACAGTCCCAGGAAGCCCGCTGGGAGGCGGAGGTGGCCAACCGCGCCAAGTCGGATTTTCTCGCCAACATGAGCCACGAGCTGCGCACTCCCTTGAATCCGATTATCGGCTTCAGCGACGTGCTGCAGCAGACGGAACTCAACAAAGAGCAGCGGGAGATGCTCAAGATGATCAACCAGTCCGGCCATCATCTGCTCGAGAAAATCAGCGACATCCTCAGCCTCACTTCCATCGAGGCGGAAAACCTTCACCTGAAAATAGCCTGCCTGGACCTGGAAGCCTTCCTGCGCAAAACGTTGGCTCCATTCGAGGCGGCGGCCCGGGAAAAGGGGTTGAGTTTTGTTTCCGAAACCGGGCCGGACCTGCCCGGCAACATCGTGACTGACCCTGACCGGCTGGCCCAAATTTTGCAGAACCTGCTCAGCAACGCCTTGAAATTCACCGAGAAAGGCGGCATCCAAGTGGCGGCGCGCCTCGCCGGAAAACATGACGGCAGCGCGGCAACCATCGAAATCGCCGTGAGCGACACTGGTATCGGTATTCCAGCGGACAGGCTGGACACGATCTTCGACCCCTTCATGCAGGTGGACACCTCGAACACCCGCCGTTTCGGGGGCACCGGACTCGGCCTGTCCATCAGCCGGCGGCTGGCGGAAATGCTGGGCGGCGGTTTGACGGTGAAAAACAACTCCGGCGGCGGCTGCACTTTTACCCTTCTCATCCAAACGGAGGTGGAAACGGACGTCCGGCCGCCGGAAAAAGAAAAAACCTATTCCGCGGACACTTCGGAAGTGATCCGGTCTTTGGAGATTCTCCTGGTTGAAGACGATCCCCTCAGCCGCACGGTTGTGCAGAAGATGCTCAACCGCCCAATTGATATCGTGCATGACGGGCTTCAGGCTGTTGAGCAAGTCCGCCGGAACAATTATGATGTGATCCTGATGGATTTGCATCTGCCCGAGCTTAACGGCATCGAGGCAACCCGGCGCATCCGCGGCGAAATCCCCCGCGAAAAACAGCCCTATATCATCGCCCTGACGGCTGACGCCCTCAGCGGCAAGCGCGAAGCCTGCCTTGAGGCGGGAATGAACGATTACCTGGCCAAACCCGTGAAGCGGATGGACTTGACCAGTGCCCTTCAGCGCGCCGCCGCCCGCCCTTCGGCGACGCGGAACTGACTTCTACGGGGCCAGGCGCTCGATGCGCCAGGCGCCGCCGTCCTGCCGGGTGTATTGAAAGCGGTCATGCAGGCGGTTGGGGCGGCCCTGCCAGAATTCAAAAGCGCCGGGCGAGATCCGGTAGCCGCCCCAGAAAGAGGGCAGGGGGACTTGGCCAGCGGCGAATTTGCGTTTCATTTCCGCCAATTTCATTTCCAGCAGTTTGCGGGAGGTGATGATTTTGCTCTGTGGCGACGCCCACGAACCGAGCCGGCTGCCCAGAGGCCTTTTGACAAAATACCTCATCACTTCGGCGGCGGACAGTTTCACGGCCCG
>CAZYUX010000167.1:0-6092 GCA_964650745.1 uncultured Puniceicoccaceae bacterium | reverse complement strand
ACAGTCACGTTTTTTTTCCGGCGCGCCCGACGGCGCGGCGGCAATATTTCAGCGCCCGCTCCTTCCCGGTTTTCCGCTTTCACGAATCACACCTCCGGCAGCCCTTTTGGAACCGCCCGGGACGCGAGAGCGTTTTAACTTGCTTGGCTTCCCGCGAATATGTCATTGGACCACGGCATGGAGAGTCCGGCGTCAGCGGCTCCAGTCCAATCCGGCGCGGAAGTGCGGCGGCATTTCCGGCGCAATTACCTGGCCCACAGCATCGAAGGCGGCGTGTTCATCGGCGCCCTCGCGTTTTTGTCCGCCGACACGGTGATGCCGGCGATGATCAAGTCCCTGGGCGGGCCGAGATGGCTGATATCGCTCTCGCCCATGGCCATGTTCATGGGGATGATGTGGCCGCCGCTGCTGACCGCCCACTGGGTGGAGAGGCTGCCCCGGGTCAAGCCTTTCGTGTTATTCACCGGCGTCTTCCAGAGGCTGCCTTTCCTTTGGGCGGCGCTGGGTTTGTTTTTCTGGGCGGAAACTCACCCCAGGCTGACACTGGCGCTGGTGGCTTCCGCGCCGTTCCTGTCGGGAACGTTCGGCGGGTTCGGAGCGATCGCATGGCTGGAGCTGGTTTCCAAGGCGATTCCGCCCAACCGCCGCTCATCCGCCTCAGCCATCCGCAACACGATAGGGGCGCTCATGGGCCTGTCCGCCGCCGGCGTCATTCACCAAGTGCTGCGGCGGCATCCGGGCACCCCCGGATACGGGATTTTGTTCGGGATCGCTTTCTGTTTCGTAACGCTTTCCTACCTTATATTTCTTTGGATTCGCGAGCCGGACGTGGACTTGGGCCGGCTGCGCCCCCGCCGGACCATGGCGCAGAACCTGCGCAGCCTGCCCGCCATCCTGCGGGAGGATGTCCGCATGCGCCGTTATGTGGCGATGCGCGTCCTCGGGGCGGGCATTTTCATCATGTCTCCCTACCTTGCCATTCATGTCCTGACGGTCCTTGGAGAACCGGAGAGTTATTTGGGCTATTTGGTGGGCTGCCAAATGGCGGGCGTCATCACGGGAAACTTCCTGGCCGGTTACCTGGGAGACCGTTACGGGGGCAAGCTGCCGGTGCTGGCGGCAAGGATTCTGTTCGTCTGTGTCTGCATCGGAGCAGCTTTCAACCCCTTTGAATTCGGTTTCTGGGTACTCTTTTTCTTCTTTGGCTCCGCGATGACCTTGAACATGGTGGGCAACTCGACGCTCAGCCTTGAAATCTGCCCCGTCGAGCGCCGCCCCACCTACCTTTCGCTGCTGGCGGCGGTTTCCTTTTCCAGCATGCTGGCGGCCGCGGCCGCCAGCACACTGATCCGCGAGTGGACGGAGGAACTCCGCCCCGCCGCCCTCTTGAGCGCCGGATTCATGGCCGCTTCCATGCTTTTCCTCATCCGCGTCCGGGAACCCCGCTCCGAAAACAGCCCCGCGTGAACCGCCAAACGGCCGATAAACCTTGCGCCCGCTGGCGGGGATGGTATCAGGCGGAAATTATGAAAATCATGCGGTATGAAGACCCGGCGGGCAAAAGGAGCTGGGCGCGGCGGGAAGCGGACGGAAGCTGGACGGCCCTCGAGGGCGAATTGCTCACGGGCCTGAACGAGACGGGCCGCCCGGCGGAGGTAAAAAAAATACTGGCGCCGCTGGAGCCGCGGGCGGTTATCGGCGCGGCCTTGAATTACAAGGAGCACGCCAGGGAAACGGGGAAGCCGCCACCCCGGCATCCCGTGCTGTTCATGAAGCTGCCCTCTGCCATCACCGCCCCCGGCGAACCCATCGCGCTGCCCCGGCATTTGCGCAGCGGCAAGGTGGACTACGAGGGCGAATTGGCCGTGGTCATCGGAAAACGGTGCAAAAACGCCCGCCCCGGAAACGCCCTCCATCACGTGTCCGGCTACACCTGCGCCAATGACGTCAGCGCCCGGGACTGGCAATATGAATGGGGCGGAGGGCAATTCTGCCGGGCTAAAACCTTCGACACTTTCTGCCCGCTGGGCCCCGCGCTGGTCACGCCGGATGAGATCCCCGATCCGCAAAATCTCGCCATCCGCACCGTTTTGAACGGCCGGACGGTGCAGGATTCATCCACGGCGGACATGCTCTTCACAGTTGCGGAATTGATAGCGTTCGCCAGCGGAAGCACGACCCTGGAGCCGGGAACCGTGATTCTGACAGGCACACCGCCGGGCGTGGGCATGGCCCGCACACCGCCTTTGTTTTTAAAAAATGGAGACCTCGTAAGCGTCGAAATCCCGCCGGTTGGCGTCCTCTCCAACCCCGTCACGGAAGAACCTCAAAGCTGAACGGAAAAACCCGCCGCCCCCCCGGTTAAATAACGTCGGCGAAACCGGGCTTCAAGCGCATGAACACGTGATAGCCCAGAAAAAAGAAAAAGACGGCGGTGAAGTAGAGGTAAGCCATTGAAAAAAAGCTGAAAGGCTCCTGCCAGAGCAAGGCGGCGCGCATCAGCTCGATGGCATGGATGAGGGGGTTCCATTTCAACACCTCCCAGGCCACGGGAATCTCCTTTACTTTGCCCGCGGCGAAAAAGATGCCGCTGGCCCAGAAGAGCATTTGCGAGACAAAACCCGTGAGGTGCGAAATGTCGCGGAAGAACACACCGAGGGATGAGAGCAGCCAGGCCAGCCCCAGCGCCATCAGCGCCAGCGGCAGGATGAGGAACGGGAGCCAGAGAATCGCGGCCCCCAAGCCGGGCCCGAAAAGCAACAGGCCCAGCAGGCACAAAAACAGGGAAATCACCTGGTTGACAAAAGCGGCGCCGACAAAGGCCGCCGGCAAAATTTCCAGGGGAAACACCACTTTTTTGACAAAGTTCATGTTCTGCAGGATGACCTGCGGGGCGGCGTTCATCACCTGGGCGATCAAGCTGTAAACTGTCAGCCCCAGGAATATCCCCAAAGCGTAATCCATGCTGGTCTCGTTCTCCTTGACGCCGAATTTCCCGCCAAAGATAACACCGAAAACAAACGTGTAGAGGGAGAGCATGAGAAGCGGCTGCATGACTGTCCAAAGGCCGCCGAGACAGCTGCCCTTGTATTGCATGGCGATGTTGCGCAAGGTGAACTGCCAGAGCAACTCGCGGTGATCGCGAAGGCTCCGCAGCCCGCGGACGCTGTTCAGGAAACCGCTTCCGGTGTGTTTCTCTCTGCGGTTGACTGCACCCATGAAAGGCCTTCTTTCAAATAGTCTTCGGTGATTTCCAGCAACAATTTTCGCAGCCGGGCCGCGCCTTCACCGTCACAAGCGCACCCCAAGGCGCCGTATCCCGGGACCAAGCGCCAGCGGATGGTTACGCGGGAAAAAGGCAAAGGCAGGTAATGCCGGTCCCACGTTGGCAGGCGCAACGCGCAATGGCACCGGGCCGCCGCCAGCAGCACGGGCGCGCCAGTGAGGCGGGCCAGCATCACCGGGCCGCGCCTGAACTTGTAACAAGGCCCGGCGGGGCCGTCCGGAGAGAGGGCGATGTCGCGCCCCTGGCGGTGGGCCGCCAGCAGCTCGCGGGCGGCGGCGATGCCCCGGCGGCTGCTCGACCCCCGCACCGTGCGCAGCCGCAGCCATTTATAAAAGGCGTCTTCCCACGCCGCCCAGCGGCTGGGGCTGACGAGGCACACGGTGTTGGCCGGATCGCGGCAGCGCCGGAACATTTCGGGATAAAGCAGGGACTGGTTGTGCCATCCGACAAACAGCAGCGGCCTTTCCCGGCCGGCGGCGGCCGCCAGGTTATCCGGGCTCAAGCGGAAGCGCAAGCTGCGCAGATACAAGGTCAGCAGAAAAGCGGCGGGATAGAACAGAAGCCGTTTCCAGGGGGCCAGATGGTAAAGGGTTCCCCGCCGGAACGGCCCGGGCTTTTTGTCTCCGGTTTGCGGGGTCACGATTTTTTTCCTGTTTCAGTTTTTCACGGCGTCAACACGGCAGGCGCGCCGGATCATGCCGCTCCCTTTTCATTTTTGCCTTGCGCGTCTTTTATGTGGAGCTTCAACAACAGCGCGGCGTTAACCATGACAATCATAAAACACGGGATGATGAGATAATTGCGGATGGAGCGGAAAGTGGTCAGCCAGTTGACCAGCAGGTAATCATCCCGGACCATCTTTTCAGCCAAAGCTTCGCTGTCGTGGGCTTTGGCGTAGGCGATCATAGCCGGCAAATCCGCCGCCCCGGCGCGGGCAAGCTCCTCCAGCCTCATGCGGGAGAACTCGTAAGAGTCCCTCAGGGCAAGCGGCGTTCCGAGAAGGAGAACGAAGCAAGCTGCCAGGTTGAGAAAAAAAAGATGCAGCTTCATGGCGCGGCGTGAATGTCGAATTGTCCGCCCATGGTGAGCCATTTCCAGCCGCGGGGCAAATCCATTTCCATGGCCGAGATTTGGCCGGAAAGGTTCTCCCCGGCGTGAAAAACGAGGCGCGGCGGCTCCCGAAGCATTTTTTTCCGGTATGGGATTGACATAAAAGGAAATATAAGTAAAAAACGGGCATAATTTGAATAGCATACCATTTAATTTTCAAAAACCGCAACCATACAGACCCATGAAAAACTTGGTTTACCTGGCCGTTTTCGCTCTGCCTTTTTGGCTCACCGCTTCCGCCGCTCCGGTAGTGGTGTGGGACAGTTTTCCGGACAACGCCTATGACACCGCCACTTACCATCAAGTCGGCTACCCGGGTTCCGGAACGCAAAGTTTCTCTTACGCCGTTCCGTTCATGCCATACGAAGACGTGTATTTGTATTCCGTAACAGTGGCTTACGGCAACCCGAACGAGGCTATGCCCAACCTGACGGTTGAAATCCTGGAGGGCGACATGGAGATGGGGCTGCCGGCCGCTACAATGGAAACACTGGCCGTTGACCCGAGCGTTCCCGTCCCTGACGGGGTGAGCACTTTCTACTCCTCGCTGATGCCGCGGCTCAACGCGTTTTATGATTACTGGCTCCTGATCAAACCCACGGATCCGACATATCTTGAGGCGTTTGAATGGTATCAGGCCCCCGATCCCTTCTCCACGGACCTGGCAAAAGGCCTTTACGATTACTCCAGCGGCGAATTTTTTGGGTATTCAAGCGAATTTGTTAACGAGCCGGCTTTTCGTGTCGAGGGGATTTACATCCCGGAACCGTCCACGGCGGCGCTGCTGGCTCTGGGCGCTCTCGCCGTGACCGGCGCGGCCTGGCGGCGGCGGGCGAAGCGGTAAAACGGCGGGCGGCCCCCGGCTGCAAAGCGGGCGGGGTATCCCTGTTTTTCACAGGATCCAATTCTCATGGCCGTCAGGGATGCCGCGGACAGGCCCAACATCATCCTGATCAACTGCGATGATTTAGGTTACGGAGACTTGGGCTGCTACGGCTCCACGGCCAATGCCACGCCTCATTTGGACCGGATGGCGGCGGAAGGCATGCGGTTCACGGATTTTTACATGGCGTCGCCGGTTTCCTCTCCCTCGCGGGGAGCGATGATGACGGGGTGCTATCCGCGGCGCATCGGATTCGGCAGTTTCGACGGCGCGTGGGTGCTCTTTCCGGGCCATGCCGCCGGCCTGAATCCGGACGAGACAACGGTGGCGTCTCTCCTGAAAGAGCAAGGTTATGCCACACAGATAACTGGAAAATGGCATTGCGGGGACCAGCCGGAATTTCTGCCGGCACGCCACGGCTTCGGCCATTATTACGGATTGCCCTACAGCAACGACATGGGACGGCAGAAAGGCAGGGAACATTTTCCGCCCCTGCCTTTGCTGCGGGACGGGGAAGTGATCCAGCAGCAACCCGACCAGGCGGCATTGACCGAGCGCTATGTGGAGGAATGCGCGCGGTTCATGCGGGAAAACAAGGACCGCCCGTTTTTTCTCTACCTGGCTCACATGTATGTCCACCTGCCCATTTACGTCCCGCGCCGTTTTGAAAAGCAGTCCCGCAACGGCGCATACGGCGCGGCGGTCGAGTGTGTGGACTGGGCCGCGGGAGTCTTGCTGCGGGAACTGAAGGAACTCGGCCTCGATGAAAACACACTGGTCATTTTCACCTCCGACAACGGATCGCGAGGAACC
>CAZYUX010000166.1:0-6098 GCA_964650745.1 uncultured Puniceicoccaceae bacterium | reverse complement strand
GGCTTCCAGCCCCGCATCCCAGCCCCCGAAGACCGGAAAGCCTGGAAATCCGTCCGCGCCCGGCTTTCACATCCTGTCCTGGACGCCGCCCTGGAAAGTGATTAATAGAACCTGTCTCAAAATTGAGGAAAAAGAAAACCCCGGGTTTCAAACGGTATAAAATTAGCATATTGGCCGCGTGGCTAAAATGCAATTGACTGATGACCAATGGGAAAGGGTCCGGTCTTTCTTCCCCGAAGAAAACATTCCCCAAGGCCGTCCGGGGCGCCGGGCCCGCGCGCGCCTTTGACGGGGTTCGGCTTGCCGCCCGCGCATTGCGGAAAAACATGAGGGGGTTATGCGTTTCACTCCCAGGAGAGGATGAGGCGGGTGTAATAGATGGTGTCGAGGTTTTCTTTGGCTCGGGCAGGCCGGCTGTTGTAGTAATTGGCCAGGCCGACGCGAAGCTTCCACACATCCGACAAGCCCAGCGGCAGCTCCAAGGCGGTGTCCTGCGTCAACAGGTAATCGCTGAAATCCTCGAAAGCGGGAGTCCAGGTTATGTCCGTGAGCGCGCGCGCCCACTCGGCAAACTGCCAATCGTGCTTGAGGGCGGCGTCGAGTCCGGGGGACTCGCCGCTCCCGCCGTTCTCATAATTCTCATGCAAGTAGTTGAGGCCCAGACGGCCTTGAAAGGTGTGGTTGGCGCGCTTGATAAACAGATAGCTGAAACCGGCGGCAGCCGTGGCCCGGAGGTCAATGTCCTCGAACTCGTCCGTTTCCAGCTCCATGCGGGTGAACCACCCCCATCGCCCGGAAATGCCCGCCGAGAAATCCATGCCGCCTTTGATCTCCTCCGACGTTTTCCGGCTGCTCTGTTCGGCGTAATCCACACTGCCGTAAAGTTTCAATGCGTCATCCGGCCCTTTCAAGGCGGCGCTCATGCCGGCGGCCAAAGAAAATTCCTCCGAATTTCCTCTCTTTCCCCGCAAGTCCAACGCCGCCTTATATGTCCAGCGGCGTTTCAGGGCTTCCATCTCTTTGCGGAGTTTTACGGTTTCCGGGTCCTCCGCGCCCGCGCGCCACAATGCCTCGACTTCTCCCGCCGCATAAGCCGCCCGGCCCTTGCCGCCGGCGCTTTTCATTCCGCCGTTCTCGTCCAATTGCACGCGGCCCGCCAGCACATGGCCGTCCTTCAGGCGCACGAATACTTCCTCTTCGGTCGCGAAGCCGGAGACTTTGGACAAGTCAACCTCCACCAGCCCGGCATAATTGGTTTCCAGGTGAATCACACCGCCGGCAATGGCGGTTATCTCGCCGGTCAGCCGCGCGCCGTCATGTGTTTCCACCACACCGGCCGCCAAAAGAGTCAAAACCGCAAAATAACTCAAAAAAAAAGCATAAATAAGCCTCGTTTTCTTCATGCGGCTGGTTGAAACGATTTTTAACGCATGAATTCAACCCAAAAATGAAAAATATTCCCTGTCCTGTCCGAAAACTTCGCGGCTGTTGATTTTGACGGGCTTATGGAATCGGCCTGTCAGGCTGGAAGGGCATTGTGAACAAAAGGGAATAAGTTGGGCTTGCGGCGTGTTGGAGGAAGAGCATTGTTGAAGGTATGAGTTCCCGGAAGACGGATTTCGTCCATTTGCATTGCCACACCGACTACAGCCTGCTTGACGGGGCATGCCGGTGTGACCGGCTGATGCCGCTGGTCCGGGAAATGGGGATGGAAGCCGTGGCGCTGACCGACCACGGCAATCTTTACGGGGCGGCCGAGTTCTACCAGTCGGCCAGGGAGCACGGGATCAAGCCGCTCCTGGGGTGCGAGGTTTATATGGAGCGGGATTACAAGCGCGCGGACAAACCGGACCGCAAACAGAACAAGCCCTTCCACCTCGTCCTGCTGGCCCAGAATTACGCGGGTTTTCAAAACCTGTGCCAACTCGTTTCGGACGCCCACTTACACGGGATGCATTACAAACCCCGGACGGATTTCGAACAGCTGGCCGCCCGTTCCGAAGGCCTCATTGCCCTGACGGCTTGCATGCAGGGAGTTGTGCCACAGGCCCTCCTCAACCAGGGTTACGAGGAAGCCCGCAAATGGACAGGCACGCTCCTCAGCATCTACGGACGCGAGCGGCTCTTTGTCGAATTGCAAGACCATGGCCTCGAAGAACAACGCAAGGTTATTCCGGACCTGATCAAACTGGCACGGGAATTCAACCTGAAAACAGTCTGCTCCAACGATGTCCATTACTTGCGCAAAAGCGACTCCGCGGCGCACGACGCCCTCCTGTGCATTCAGACCGGCAAACGGATCAGCGACGCGGACCGCCTGCGCTATGTCCCGGAGAAGTTTTATCTCAAATCCCCGCGGGAAATGGCCCGTCTCTTCGCCGAAGTGCCGGAATCCCTCTCCAACACCCTTCAAGTGGCGGAAATGTGCGAGGTCGAGCTGCCCCTGGGAGACAAAGCGCGGAACCATTACCCGGTGTATCAAATGCCCGCCGAAGCCAAAACCCGCTGCGCGGACAACGCCGCCCGCCTGCGGGAAATCTGCCAGCAAGGCCTGCGCGAGCTATACGGCGTGGACTGCCGCCATCCGGAACAAGCCCCCGACCCCTCCCTCGCCAGACAGCTGATCGAAAGGCTGGATTACGAGCTGGAAATCATCGGCAAAACCGGATTCGTGGATTATTTCCTCGTCGTCCAGGACTTCACCAACTGGGCCTTGTCACGGAACATCCCGGTGGGGCCGGGACGCGGATCGGGAGCGGGGAGCCTGGTGGCCTACCTCACGCGCATCACCGGAATTGACCCTATCCGGTTCGGGCTGCTTTTCGAACGCATGCTCAACCCCGAACGCGTCTCCCCGCCGGATTTCGACATTGATTTCTGCATGAGGCGACGCGACGAAGTCTTGGAATACGTCCGGGAAAAATACGGACGCGACAGCGTGGGCCACATTATCACCTTCAACACCTTCGGAGCCAAAATGGTGGCGAGGGACTTGGCCCGCGTCCTCGACATCCCCTACGGCGAGGCGGACCGCATCGCCAAAATGGTGCCCGACGACTTGGGAATCTCTGTCGCGGAAGCCGTGGAACGCAGCCAAGACCTCCGGCGCGAGGCCAAAAACAACCCGCAGGTCGCCACCATCATCGAATACGGCAAAGTCATCGAAGGGTTGACCCGCGGCACCGGCACGCACGCCGCCGGCGTCATCATATCAGACCGCGCGTTGACGGACTATGTCCCCGTCACTTTGCAGGAAGGCAACCTGACGACCCAGTATCCCAAAGACCCCATTGAAAAACTGGGACTGCTGAAAATGGATTTCCTGGGGCTGAAAACCCTCACGGTCATTGATGACGCCGCGCGCAACGTCCGCCAGAGCGCCAATCCTCAATTCAGCTTGGACGGCATATCCCTGGAAGACGCCAAGACGTTCGAGCTGCTCGGCCGCGGGCGCACGGTCGGCGTTTTCCAGCTCGAATCGGGCGGGATGCAAAACCTTTGCCGCCAGTTCCACATTTCCAACATAGAAGAGATCGTGGCCATGATTGCCCTCTACCGGCCCGGCCCGATGCACTTCATCCCCGATTACATCGCGGGCAAAAAAGACCCCGGCTCCATCAAATATTCTCACCCTCTGCTCGAAGAAGTCTGCCGCGAAACATACGGCATCATGGTTTACCAGGAGCAAGTCATGGAGGCCGCCCGCGTCATCGCCGGATACACCCTTGGCGAGGCTGATATCCTGCGCCGGGCCATGAGCAAAAAGGACATGAAGGTGATGCGCAAGCAGCGCGACACGTTTATCAAAAGGGCCTGGGCCGAAAACCGGATCGAAGCGCGCGCGGCGGAGGAAATTTTCGGCATCCTTGAAAAGTTCGCCCAATACGGCTTCAACAAGTCACACTCCGCCGCCTACGCCATGCTCGCCTATCAAACCGCGTATTTGAAAGCCAACTACCCGGTGCAATTCATGGCCGCCTTGCTTTCCAGCGAACTGGGCAATGCCGACAAAGTGGCCCATTTTATCAACGAGTGCGCCGCCATGGAAATCCCCGTTCTGGGGCCCGACATCAACCTGTCCCGGGAAGACTTCACTCCCGTGACCGGCAAAGAAACCGCCAGCATCCGCTTTGGTTTGGGCGCCATCAAAGGCGTGGGAGACTCCGCCGCCCGGGCCATCATCGGCGAACGGAAAGCCAGGGGGCCCTTCGCGGATTTCCGGGATTTCACGGCGCGGGTGGACGGGCGCGCCGCCAACCGCCGCGTCCTCGAAGCCCTCATCAAGACCGGCGCCTTCGACAGCTTGGGCCAGGAACGCGGCGGACTGTTGAACGGCCTCGACCATGCTTTGCGCGAAGCCGCCTCGATTCAGCGCGACCGCGAAAGCGGCCAAGCCTCCTTTTTGGATTTGCTCGGAGAAAGTGAAGCCCCGCCTCCGCCCGCGGACAGCCCCCAAACCGGCGCCAACGGCTCCATGCCTCTGAACGAAAAATTGCGGCATGAAAAAGAACTGCTGGGATTCTACATCTCCGGACATCCCCTGGACCGTTTCCGCGGATTCGACACGGCCATAGACACCTTCACGGGCGAAGACTACCGGCAGCTTGCCAACCGCGCCCCCTTCCGCCTTTGCGCCGTTCTTTCCGGTGTGGATAAAAAAATCTCAAAAAAAGACAACCGCCCGTGGGCCATCCTGCATTTAGCCACACGCGCGCACACCTATCATGTCCACCTTTACTCCGGCGCCTGCGCCCGCCACATGGACAAACTTGAATTAGGCGCCCCCTTCCTTGTCGCCGGCAATGTCAACCAGCGCAACGGCGAAGCCGTCCTCGCCGCCGACACCCTGCAGCCCCTCGATTCAGCCATTTCCGGAGTGATTAATAAAGTGACATGGGTCCTCAAGCCCGATGAGCCAGACGGCGGTTTCTTTGCCGCTTTGCGCGAAGCGGCCCAAGCCCGGCCCGGCAAGGCGCGCCTGGAAATCGGCTTTCTTGTGGAAGACAACCGCTTGCTGCTGGCGGACACGGCTTTGTCCCTCAAATGGCAACCGCGCCTTGCGGAATTCAAACGGCTCAAAAAACACCCGGCGGTCCTCGGCGCTCTCATTGAAACCGCTCCCCTCCCCCAACCCGAACCCGCATGGCGCTGACAATCCCCCGGCCGTTCGGCAGGCCGCTTTTCTGCCCCGTAAAGCCGCGCCGCGCCCGCCCGGAAAAGGCTTGAAATCAACCCGCATTCATGCACAGTGATGCCGCCAATAACGTTTCCCGAAAAACGGAAATGTTCCCCTAAGCTCAGGTGGTGGAACTGGTAGACACGCACGCTTGAGGGGCGTGTGGCTTACGCCGTGCGGGTTCAAGTCCCGCCCTGAGCACCATTTCGCAAGCTGTTATTTATTGCGCCGGAAATGACAGTTTTCGCATTCATCAGGCGGCGCGCGCTTTATCTTTTATCGGGGCAGCCTCATCTGCAACTTCCGCCGATCCGCCTGGCCGCCTCCCGCCGAAACTCTCCTCACCCAATTGCGCCCCCTTGAAAACAGGCTTGACCTGCCAAAAACCCCCGTTGTTGGATGTGGCCATGCCTTTATTACTGGAAATCGTGACGCCGGAGCGGAAGGTTTTCAGCGGGGAGGTGGAGACGGTGGTGCTGCCGGCGCCGCAGGGGGAGATCGGCATCCTGCCGCAGCATATCCCGCTGCTGACGCTGATGGAGCCGGGGGAGTTGCGCATCACCGCCGGGGGCCAGACCACGAATCTGGCTGTGGACAAGGGCTTCATTCAGGTTTTGGGAGACAAGGTGGCGGTGTTGACGGAGGCCGCGATTGACGTGCAAAAAATTGACGCGCGGTCCGTTGAGGAAGCCCGGCGGCGGGCCGAGCAGGCCCTTGAGGAAGCCCGTCAAAAGGGCGAGGACCCGGCCGTGCTCGAGGAATTGCAGACCAAGGCCCGTTTTGCCCTGGCCCAGCGTCTGGCCAAGGAAAAACGCCAATAACCAGCAACGCTCCACGGGAATCCCCCCTGTCTCCCCCGCTCCGCCCAGAAGGCGCCGCGGGCGGTGTCCGCCATTAAGCTGGCTCGCGCAAACGGCGCAAA
>CAZYUX010000165.1:0-6202 GCA_964650745.1 uncultured Puniceicoccaceae bacterium | reverse complement strand
ACGAAGACCTCGCTCTGGGACCGCTGGGCGTTCTTTCTGGTGCTGGTCGGAGTGCCCCATCCTGATGGAGGGGGAGCTGTGGCCGGAACACTTGCGCCAGGCCCAACAGCGGAGCGCGCCGGTGTTGCTGGTCAATGCCCGCTTGTCGGACCGCTCCTTCCGGCGTTGCCGGCGGTTTTCTGTTTTGGCGAAACCGCTGCTGCTCGATCCATTGGCAAAAGTTCTGGCCTCCTCCCGTCAGGACTACCAGAGGCTGCTCTCCCTCGGCCTGCCCAAAGAAAAAGCCGTTTTGACGGGAAACTTGAAATGCGCCGTGACGATCGAGCCGCGCTTAACGGCCGCGCAAATCGATGATCTCCGGCGGGAGATGAGCTTTAAAGCCAGCGGGAGCGGTTTCACCCCGGTGATATTAGGTTCTTCAACATGGCCGGGAGAAGAAGAGGCCCTGCTGGAGGCATTGAGGCGCGTGCGGAAAAGGGGACTGGACTGCCGGCTGCTGCTGGTTCCGCGCCATGCCGAGCGGCGCCGGGAACTCAAAACTTGGCTCAAAAAGCAAAAACTGCCCTGTCATTTCCGTTCCGGCAAAAAACAAGCGCCTCATTCCGCCATCGTGTATGTGGCCGACACCACGGGGGAACTGGCCCTGTTGACACAGGCGGCGGACCTGGTTTTTGTGGGCAAAAGCCTCCCCCCAAACGAGGGCGGGCAAACACCCATCGAGGCGGCCGCTCTGGGCAAGCCGCTGTTGTTCGGCCCGAATATGGGAAACTTCCGGGAAATCGCCCGGGAGATCGCGGAAGCGGGCGGCGCGTGTGTGGCGGAGGACGCCAAAGCGCTGGCAGCTCTCATCGAGGACTTGCTCATGGACCCCGGACGGCGGGAACGGATGTCGAGCGCCTGCCTGAAGTGGCATCAAACCCACCGGGGCGCCCTGAATAAAACCCTCGCGCAAATCCGGCAATACCTCTGACGCGTTACCGGAACCGCTTGAGTTTTACCGCTCCATCTTGTCCCGGACCAGTCTCCGGTTACCACACGCGGGTGTTGGCCCGGGATTCGAGCGCCTCCTCAACACCGTCTGGAAGAGCGGAACAGAAATCCAGTCCGGTGCGCGCTTCGATTTCGTTAATCGATGTGAGGAATTCGCCCGCTTTTTCCCTCCCGGTCACGTTGTGGGGAATGAGAAAGGCCAGAGCGCGCAGACCCCGCTCGTGCTCGTCAAAGACGATTTTGTAAAAGGCGTCGGGGATGACCACGCCGCAAGGCAGGCGGCCGGGGCGGGCGTTGCCGTAGTAGACCGGGCCGGTGACCACCCATATTTCACCAAAGCGCGGCGTGAAACGGTCCGCCGCGCGCAGTTCCAGTTCCATCCACAGCTTTTGATTCAGTTCCGGTTTTTGGGGGACGACGTTGCTCATGAGAAACGTTTCCTTTTGCGCTTCCCGCCCGTGGCAAACGGCAATGCCGTAATTGGGCGCCAGATGGCCGCGGTTGTAGCCGCTGCGGGTGTAATCGGCATGGAAAACCCGCGCGGGGCCGGGCAGCCGCGGATCCTCCCGGAAACCGCGGGGGCGCTCTGGCGCTTCGCCGGCATCGTGCGGCGTCAGCCGGTAGGCCACCCAGGACGGATTTTTGCGGGCCTCGTCGAAGCCCGCCAGGTAGGCTTTGTTTTTCAGCAGGCGCAGATTCCCCGGCCCATCCGGAAGTCCCGCGTAAACGAATGAATTTTCCTCATTGTAACCGCCCGCGTCCACCGTGATGCCGGCGTTAAGCGGAATCCAATCCGCCACCGTGTCGAGGAGGCGGCGCATTTCGCGCGGCGTGGTGCGGCCTTCGCGGAAAAAATTCACCGTGTCCAGTGCCGCGGCTTGGACTTTGTTTTTAACGGCCTGGTCCTGGCAGTGGTACCAGATGTGGCACGCCGCGCCAAGGGCGGCGCCCAACACCAAAAGAAGCAAGGATCCCAGACAGCCGCGTTTTTTCTTTTCCGCCTTTTCAGCCATATTTTCTTCAACCTTGCCTTCCGCGGCCGCAAGTCAAGCCCCGCCGGAAATCAATTTTCCCGGCGCCGGGGGCCGCCATGTGTCAGGCTGGTTGCAAACGGAAAATGGCATTAGATGGAATGCAGGGGAAGACCGGAGGCGGCGAGGGCGGCCTCCCGGAGCGCCTCGGCGTAGGCGGGATGGGCGTGAACCGTGCGGGCGAGGTCTTCCGCGCTGCCGCCGTATTCGAGATGGGCCACGGCTTCGCCGATCATCTCGGAAGCGTGAGGCGAAACGGTTTGCACGCCCAGAAGCTGGTCGTCGCCGGCGCGGGCCACCACCTTCACCATGCCGTCCCTTTCCCCGGCGGCGGCGGCGCGGGCGTTGGCGGCAAGGGGAAAGACGCCGGTTTTCACTTCCAGCCCCTTTTCCTTGGCCGTTCTTTCGGTCATTCCCGCCCGGGCCATCTCCGGCCATGTGTAGATAACGTCGGGAATCACGTCGTAATTGACCCCGCCATATTTGCCGGCGATAATGTCAGCCAAGGCGATGCCCTCCTCTTCGGCCTTGTGGGCCAGCATGGGCCCGGCGGCCGCGTCTCCGATGGCATACACCCCCGGTGCGGCGCGGAAGTTGCGGCCGGTTTTGATGCGGTTCTTTTCGTCCAGCTCCACCCCGGCTTTTTCCAGGCCCAGCCCCTCATGGTAAGGGACGCGGCCCGCCGCCACGAGGATTTTGTCGGCCGGGAATTCGGTTTCCCTGCGTTTTTTCTCCGCCAGGAGAATTACCCGTTTCTTTTGCTTGCGCCAGTTGACAGCCGGCGTGTCCACTTCGATTTTCAACCCTTGCTTTTTAAAAGCCCGCTGGGCGGCCCGGGCCACATCTTCATCGAAAGCGGGAGCGATTTGCGGAAGGAATTCGGTGACGGTCACTTCGCTGCCGAGGCGTGACCACACGGAGCCCAGCTCAAGCCCGATGGGGCCGGCGCCCACCACCACCAGGCGCGAGGGAATCTTGTTCAGGGACAAGGCCTCATCACTGGAGATAATGTTTTCGCCGTCAAAGGGCAGAAAAGACAGTTCGGCGGTTTTGGAACCGGTGGCGATAACAATGTGCCCGGCCTCGATTTCCAGGTCGTTGACGCCGATACGGCCCTTGCCAAGGAGACGGCCCCGGCCTTGAATGATTTCAACTCCCCGCCGCTGGCAGAGGGTTTCAATGCCCTTGCGCAAGCCTTCGACTGCTTTGTCTTTTCTTTGCATCAAAGTGTCCAGGTCCATGGCCAGGTCGCTGACAATGATGCCGTGATTTGCGGCGTCGGCGGCAAGGAAACGGTATTGCTCCGTCGAATGAAGGAGAGCTTTGCTGGGAACGCAGCCGGCGTTCAGGCACGTTCCTCCCAGGTGCCCCATCTCGATCAGGGCGGTTTTCAGGCCATTTTGGGCGGCGCGCAGGGCGCAAACGTAGCCGCCGGGGCCGCCGCCGATGACGGCGGCTTCAAACATTTGGACAGGCATATCGGGTTGGTGTGGAGGGTTGGCTATACTTCAAGGAGAAGGCGGGCCGGATCCTCGACCGCTTCTTTGATTTTAACGAGGAAAGCAACGGCCTCGCGGCCGTCCGCCACCCGGTGGTCGTAGGAGAGAGCCAAATACATCATCGGGCGGATGACGACTTGGCCGCCCCGCGCAACGGGGCGGTCCTGGATGGCGTGCAAACCGAGAATGCCGCTCTGGGGGGAATTCAGCAGCGGTGTCGAAAGCATCGAGCCGTAAATCCCGCCGTTGGAAATGGTGAACACGCCGCCTTGCAGGTCTTCCGGCGAAAGGCCGCCGCCGCGCGCGCGTTCCGCCAGGCTCCGGATGTCCCGGGCGATTTCCCCGAATCCCGCTTTGTCGCAGCCCCGCAGCACGGGGACGGTCAGCCCCTGATCGGTGCTCACCGCCACTGCGATGTCGTAATAATGATTCTGGACAATCTCGCCGCCGTCAATTTGGGCGTTCAGAGCGGGGACTTCCTTGAGCGCGTAAACGGCGGCCTTGACGAAGAAGGGCATGATGCCGAGAGGAACGCCGTGCCGGGCGGTGAAACCGTCCTGATGCCGGGCGCGCCAAGTCCGGATGGCGCCAAGGTCGGCCTCGTTGAAAGTGGTAAGAATGGCCGCCTCGCATTGCGCCCGCGCCAGCCGTTCGCCCAGGCTTTGGCGCAGCGGCGACATTTTCTTCCGGCTCGTCTTGCCTTGGGGAGGGACACCGGATGGGGACTTGGGTTCGCTGTCCGCCGGGGCGGATTCATTTCCGATGGTTTCGGTATCTTGTATGTCCATTTTTATCGTGGCTTCCTGTTTTGGCGGGGTTTTTTGTGCGGCGTGCAATAGGAAATCGGCTTTGGTGACCCGTCCTCCTTTGCCCGTTCCCTTTATTTTTCCGGGATGGATGCCGGTTTCATGGGCCAGGCGGCGGACAGCGGGAGAGACGGGTTTCGGCTTTTCCTGTGGAACAGGCGCTTCCGGTTCTTCTCCGGACGGCGTTTCCGCGGCTTGCCCTGGCAGTCCGGCGGATTCCTCTTCCGGGATTGCGGAAACATCTGCTTCGGGAGGCGGCAACTCATTTTCGATGACGGCGATGGTCTGGCCCGCCTCGACCTCAGTGCCTTCGGCCACCTTCAACCGAATCACCCCGTCCAGCTGCGCCGATCCCTCGGCGGTGGCTTTGTCCGTTTCCAAAACAAAGAGAGGCTGGCCGCCGCGCACGTAATCGCCGTCCTGGACGTGCCAGGCGGAGAGCAGGCCGCGGGTGACGGACTCGCCCATCGGCGGAATTTTTACTTTTGTGGCCATGAAAAAGAAAAGAGAGGATGCGGGACGGCCCGGCGGAATTCAATCCTGAAAAGCGGCTTGGACGAGGGCAGCCTGTTCCCGCTGATGCCGGCCGAAGGAGCCGGCGGCGGGACTGGCGGCGGCCGGCCGGCCCGCGTAAACGGGCTTGTGGCCCAATTCTTCTTGCAAACGCGGCAGCAAAAAGGGCCATGCGCCCATATTTCGCGGTTCCTCCTGGCACCAGACCAGCCGCGCGCCCTTGCGCCGCAAATATTTTTTCAGGGCGCCGGCGAGCGGCGCGGCGGGGAAAGGATACCATTGCTCAAGCCGCACAAGCGCGGCGCCGCCGATGCCGTTCTCCCGGCGGTGCGCGAGTAAATCATAATAAACTTTTCCCGTGCAGAGAATGACGCGCTTCGCTTTCCCGGAGGGGGCGGGATCATCCAAGACGAATTGGAACCCGCCTTCGGCAAGTTCACCGCGGCTGGAAACCGCCTCGCGGTGGCGCAGAAGGCTTTTAGGTGTTAAGATTACGAGGGGTTTGCGGTAAGGAGCTTTGGCCTGGCGGCGCAAAAGATGAAAATACTGCGCCGGCGTCGAAGGGCAGCAGACCTGGATGTTTTCACCGGCGCAAAGCTGCAGAAAGCGCTCGGGACGGGCCGAGGAATGTTCCGGCCCCTGCCCTTCATAACCGTGCGGCAGGAGCATCACCAGAGCGCTGGATTGCCCCCACTTCGCCTCCCCGGCGGAGATGAACTGGTCAATGACGACTTGGGCGCCGTTGGCGAAGTCGCCGAATTGCGCTTCCCACAGGCAAAGGGATCCGGGCATCTCAACCGAGTAGCCGTATTCATATGCGAGGACGGCTTTTTCCGACAAGGGGGAGTTGTGCGAGCGGAAGGCGGCCCGGCTGCCGGGCAGTTCCATAAGGGGCGTGTATGAGCGCCCGGTTTCGGCGTCGTGCAACACGGCATGCCGGTGGCTGAATGCGCCCCGGACGCTGTCCTGGCCGCAGAGGCGAACGGGAACGCCCTCGCTTAATAAACTTCCGAAAGCCAGAGTTTCCGCCAGCGCCCAGTCCGCCCCCGCGCCATTTTCGAACGCCTGGCGCCGGGAAGCAAGCTGGCGTCCGATTCTGGGGTTGAGCTGGAATCCTTCCGGAACCGATGTCAATTGCCGGGCCAAGTCCGGCAGCAAACGGCTGTCCGCTTTGGTTTCAACGGCATCGAAAGTATAGGGGGCGGGCGGCGGTAAATTTTCCCGGTGGAAGTCCTCTTGCCGCGCCCGTTTAAAGGCGTCTTCAAGTTCCCGCATGTGGCGGTGTCGCAGCGTTTCCGCTTCTTCCGGCTTATGAAGACTGGGAGCTGATGGGCGGAAAATCATTCAAAGACCGCACCGTCGC
>CAZYUX010000164.1:0-6227 GCA_964650745.1 uncultured Puniceicoccaceae bacterium | reverse complement strand
GGAACTGAGCGGACGCACATGGGAGTTGTGTGATTACATCGTCAACGGTTTAGGCGAAAAGGAATGGCCGGGCCGTTTTCCGTGGCGGGTGGCGTTCCACCGCTCCTGCCACACCCGCGGCTCGCTCAGCGCCGAAGCGGCCATTCAGCTCCTCACGTCCATCGAGGGTCTGGAATTGACGGAGTTCGGTGAAGTCGAGCAATGCTGCGGTTTCGGAGGCACCTTTTCCGTGGCCTATCCCAATATCTCCTCCGCCATGGGCCGGCGCAAGCTCGATCACGTCCTGGCCGCCCGGCCGGATTGCCTGGCCGCCGTGGACGCCGCCTGCCTGATGCACTTGGGCGGGCTGGCTGACAGAACGCCGCCGCCGCGCCCCCTGCGCCGCCTGCACGCGGCTCAAATCCTTCATGAAGCCGCCGCGTCATGAAAAGCCGTCAGCCCATTGATCAGTTTGCCCGCGGTCTCGACCTTACCGTCAAGGAGTCAGTTTACAAGGCCAGCAAATTGAAAACCGAAGCGCGCGCCGAAGTGATGGAGCGGGATTACGGGAACATAGACAAACTGCGCGAAACCGCCTCCCAAATCAAACAGCACACCCTCGATCATCTGGACGAGCACCTTGGGCGGGCTGAAAAAAAACTGCAAGACAACGGCGCGCATGTCCACTGGGCCGCCACCGGGGAGGAGGCCAACCGCCTCGTTTTGGATATCCTACAAAATAACGGCGCGAAAAAGCTGGTAAAAACCAAAAGCATGGTCAGCGAGGAAACCGGCCTGCTTCCTTTTCTGGAAAAAAACGGCATCGAAGGCTGGGAGACCGATTTGGGCGAATTCATCGTCCAAATCGGCCATGACCGCCCCAGCCACATCGTCACCCCTATCATTCACAAAAACCGGCGTCAGATCGCCGAGTTGTTCGAGCGCGAGGGCTTGGGCAAGTATAATGACGATCCGGGGACGATTACCCGCCGCGCCCGGCGCTTCCTGCGCGAGAAATATTTTCAGGCGGACGCCGGCCTCACCGGGGCGAATTTCATCTCGGCCGAAAGCGGGCGCGTCATGCTGGTGACGAACGAAGGCAACGGGCGCTTTTGTCTTGCCGCGCCGCGGCTGCACATCGTGCTCGCGGGGATCGAAAAAGTCATACCCCGCGACCGCGATTTGGCCGTGTTCATGGCCTTGCTGGCCCGATCGAGCACCGCCCAAAACCTGTCCGTTTATACCCAGTTCATCAATGGCCCGAAACTGGAAACACAAGCTCACGGCCCGGAGGAGATGCACGTCATCTTTCTGGACAATGGACGCAGCTCGATATTGTCGTCTCCGTGCAGGGACATCCTGCGGTGCATCCGCTGCGGGGCGTGTCTGAACGTCTGCCCCGTTTACCGTCAGGCCAGCGGCCACGCTTACCGGTCGGTTTACGTCGGCCCGGTCGGCGCGGCCCTCAGCCCGTTGTTGCTGGGAGACCGTTTCCCCGAGCTGGCCGACTTGCCCAAGGCCTCCAGCCTGTGCGGCGCCTGCCGCGAAGTCTGCCCGGTGGACATCCCCATTCCCGACCTCCTCCTGCGCTTGCGGGACCGGGCCAAACAGGAGCGCATTAAAAAAGCCAACGCGGGAACCCCGCCCATGGGCGGCTGGGCCATCCTCGCCTCCCGCCCCTTCCTTTGGAGAACCGTCCTTTTCTTCAGCGGCCTCGCCAACCGGATGCCCCGGGAACTGATGCGGTTGCCGCCGCCTGCCCGCGCCTGGCTGGACTCCCGCGACTTGCCGGAATTCCGGGGAGGCGCTTTCCGTTCCTGGATGAAACGCCGCCGGAAACAGCAATCTGAAAACCAGCATGAGCGACCGCGACCTCATATTTCAGGAAATTAAAAAAGCGCTGGGAACAGTTCCGGACAAAGCAGTCCTGCCGGACTGGCCGGAGAACCTGCCGGTGAGCCGCCACGGCGCGGAGCTGCCGCCATGGGAGAGGTTTTGCCAGGCATTCAAAGCCGTCAACGGCGTCCCGCTGGAAGGCCTGGAAGCCTTGGGCGGATTCCTCCGGGAAAAAGAGTGCCGGGCCGGTTATTGCGACTCCGCCTTGGCCTCCCATCTGGCGCCTTTCTGTTCCGGCATCGAGCTGATGCCCGATTTCGACCGTTCCCGCGCCGGGGAATACGAATTCGGCGTCACCCGCGCCGCCGGCGCCATTGCCGAAACCGGCACGCTGGTTTATCTTGACAGCGTTACTTCCTCCCGCTTGGGGGCGCTGGCGCCTTGGATCCACGCCGCTGTCCTCGATGCCGAAAACCTCTGGCCGGATGTTCCGGCCGCCATAAAACATTTCGGCGGCGATCCGGCAGCGGCCTTTATTACCGGCCCCTCGAAAACGGCGGACGTCGAGGGCGTCCTCATCGAAGGCGTTCACGGTCCCGGGCTTCAACTCTGCTGCCTGGCTCGGGAAACTGGATGATTTTTTTGAAATGAAATTAAGCCGCGAAGTCTTTCTTCAGGTGGTGAAAAACACCCCTTTGGTTTCCATTGACCTGATTGTCCGCGACGGGCAAGGCAAAGTTCTGCTGGGGCGGCGGGCCAACGAGCCTGCCCGGGGCAGCTGGTTTGTGCCCGGCGGGAGCATCCGCAAGGACGAGCGGCTCGATCAGGCTTTCCGCCGGATTTGCCGGGCCGAATTAGGCTTCGAACTCGAACGGGAGCAGGCGCAATTTCTCGGGGTTTACGAGCACCTTTATCCCGCGAATTTTGCGGAGGAACCGGGCTTCGGCACCCATTATGTCGTTCTCGCTTACGAATTCCCCTTGCCTCAAGGGGCCGTGCCCGAGCCTGACGGCCAGCACGATAACCTGCAGTGGTTTCCCGTTCCCGGGCTCCTGCGGGAGCCCGCCGTCCACCCCAACGTGAAAGCCTATTTTACAGAAAGTTAGGACTGGCGCCGGAACATAACCTCCGGTTCCGGATTCCAGCTACGGGAGCTGTAACCCCCGCTTCCGCCAAACGCAACGTCATGGAAGCGTCATGGAAGGCTGCTTATAACGGGCTTGCTGGGCGGCGGCAAGGGGAGGGAGGTTCGCGAACAGCGAAGGTTTGGCCGGCAGGGCGAGGATTTTGCGGGCTTCATCCCTCAGCTTGCGCCATCGGTTCCAGGGGTAATCGGGCGCCCGCCCGATATGATGGAGAAGGCTGCGCCATTCGAGAGCCGCCCGTTCGATGTCACCGGAAGGCAATGAGTCGTCTTGAATGCGGATTTTTCCTGCTTGTTTTTTTGTGGCGGCGGCGAGGATTTCCGCCGCGCCGTCTCCGTAATCCGGGGGCAAACCCCGGCGCAAATATCCCGGATAATCCCCCCGGTAAGTCTCGCGGCAAACCTTTCCCAGGCGGCTGCTGCAGGCTTCGTGTTCGCCAAAGCGGTGGCCGGCCCGCAGGTTGGCCAAATGGCGGACCAGCTCCTCAACCGGATAAGTTTCATCTTCCAGCGCGGCGGCCACGGCCAGCCCTTCGCCTCGGTTGAAAAAACTGAAAATTGCCCCGCGGCGGGTGGGGCGGGCTTCCCCGTCGATCAATCCGAGTTGCAGCCAGGCTTGCGCGGGCGCCGAGGCGCCGGTTCTTCCGCCGGATGCCGCCGGCTTGCGGCAGCGCAGAGGATTGGCCACTTCCACTTCCCTGGCGGGAGGATTCAGCAGCGGCGCGCCGCGCGAATCGGGAATGGCGAAGACTTCCGCCCGGGCATAGTCCAACCGGGCGATGATCATGCCCTTGCGCTCCGTCAATTCATGGAGGACTCCGCCGCCGGTCAATTCCGCGAGCATGGGCGTGAGGGTTTTTTCCAAACGGTCAAGAGACCAGTGGTTGCGCCGGACCGTTTTATTCTTCTTCCGCAGCAGCCGGGCCGCCTGGCGGGTCAGGACCAGTTCGCCCTTGCCGGGTTCGTCCGCGATTTTTGCCAGCGGCAGCTCCCGGCCGTATCGGAGCCGGGGTCCCGCCCGCAGTTTACACAATGCGCCCTCGCCCAAACGCCCGAACGCGCCAGCGCAGCTGACGGCTGGATGCCAGGCTTTTCTGCGGTAATAGAGCACTTGCCCCAGCGGTTTCTTTACGGGTGCCCGCCGGCGTTCCCATTTGCCTTCCGAGTTGAGTATTTCCACCACCGTTTGCGCCGCCAAGCCGGATGATGGCCCGGCAGCCGCGCTCTCGACGGCAGCGGCTGTTTTTATATGCCGCAGACCGATGGAAATTTTTTGCTCGGAGAAAAGACGGGCGGTCAGGGCTTCGGCTTTTTCCCGGGGGTCTTCCCCGTTTTTGACAGCAGCCCGCATGACGGCCAGCAGGCTGGGCCAGTCCAATTGGTTCGTGCGTTTGAGGACCAGCGGCTGGCCTTCGTTAAGCCGGGGCTTGCCAGGTAAAACGATGACATAGCCTTTTTCATCCAATCCCCGGCGCCCGGCCCGGCCGAACATTTGCAGCAACTCGTCCGGACGCACCAGCTGCGCGGTATCGCCGTCACGGTACTCGCGGCCGGTCACGATGACGCTGCGCAAGGAAAAATTAATGCCGGCGGACAGACCCATGGTGGCCACGACAAGCCGCAGGTGGCCGTTCTTGGCCAGCGGCTCGATGACCCCGCACCGCTGGCGGTAACTGAGCCCGCTGTGGTGGCAGGCTATCCGGTTCTTGAGCATTTTTTTCAGCGCGGGCCCGGCCACGCGCCGCTGTTCGGGCGTGAGGATAAGCGGGTCTTCGCAGGGCAGGGCGGCGGCTTGACGGGCTAAATTTTCCGCCGCCCGGCGTTGAGGGGCAAAAGCCAAAACGGGCCCCATCCCGGCGGCCAACGCCCGGGCCACAAGCCGCGGCCAAAAACCGCGGACAGAGGACGGCAGCTGCTGCCGCAACGCTTCGGCGTGGATTTCATCGAGCGGAACCGGTCTTTTATGATGCTGCACCAAAACCGCGTCGCGGCCCAGCCGCCGCAGCCATTCCATAACTTGGCCCGGATTGCCCACCGTGCCGCTGAGCAATAGCAGCTGCGTCTTCCGGGGAGCAAGGGCGATTGACATCTCATAGTTCACGCCGCGTGACGGGTGGGCCAGCATCTGGTATTCGTCGATGACCAGCAAATCCGGCGCTTGCGCGCGCATCAGACGGTACTTTTGCGTCTCCAGCGTGGCCACCACCACCGGCGCTTCCAGGTTTTCCGACACGTCCCCGGTGGCGATGCCGGTGTTCCACTCCCGCCGCAGCCATTCCAGCAGTTTGTCGTTGGCCAGGGCTCGCGTGGGGACGGTGTAGATGGCTTTGCCTTTAAAACCGGATTCGATGAGCAGCTCGAAGATATAGGTCTTGCCCGCGCCGGTGGGAGCATCCACCACCACGTCCCGCCCGGCCTCCAGCGCCCGGATAGCCTCCTGCTGCCACAGGTCGGGAATCTTGATCGAAGTGGCCAGTTCCCGCACGGGCGTTATCATCCGTCCGGCCTTGAAAAGTGTCAAGTTCCCGGAAGGTTTTAAAGCAGCCCTTTTACAAGACGTGGCGGAGAGGGCGGTGTGAAGCCTTCCAATAAAACAACACCCGGACATGCGCCTTGCGCCGGGGTTAGGCGATCCGGAGCCTGGCTTGCGGAGGATGTCAAATCAAGGACAACGGGCGGCGGTTACTCCGCGGAAGCCCCGCTGGTTTTAGCTTGCGCCAGGCGGCGCCCTGGCAGGCCGTAATCGAGGATGAGCTTTCGCACGCGCGCCGCCTGGCGGGGGCGCACTTCTTTTTCCAGGGAAGCCGCCAGTTCGAAAACCGCCCGCGAGAGCCAGTAGCGCCCGCGGGCGCCCAGCTTGGGATAGACTTCCACATCTTTGAGGAAGCGGCTCAGCACCAGCCAGCAAACTTCCTGGGCGCGGGCCTCATCATTTTGGCGCCGCAGCGCGAGAGCCCACTTGAATCCCGCTTCAGTCCGCAAATCCAGGGGCAAGGCGGGGTTGTCGGTCAGCTTTTCGTAGATCATCAGGGCGTCTTCCAGCCGTCCGGGCGACTGGCTGCCCAATGCCAGCAGGCAATCCGCCCGGCTGATCTCGACGTGGTGGCGCTCGGGGTGCGCGGGGTATTGATTGATGAGGTTCTCGTATAACAGCAAGGCGGTGGGGAAATCGTTCAGTTTGCGGGAAAGGCCGGCTTGTTTGAGGCGGGCGTAATAAACCAGAAAATGTTCCGGATAGCTGTTGATCAGCCGCTCGAGAATCGTTACC
>CAZYUX010000163.1:0-6265 GCA_964650745.1 uncultured Puniceicoccaceae bacterium | reverse complement strand
GGCCAGGGCTTTGGGGCTCCAGTTTTGCACGGTGGCGCATGAGAGGCGGGCGCCGGCGCCTGCGTATATCTGGCATGAGGATACGGCCAGCTGGCGGGGGGTGTTTTCATCGCTGTGAAAAAACTGAATGACGCGGGCCTCCGCGCCCTCCTCCGCCACAATCAGCAGATGGGGGAAGATGGCGGCGCCTTCTCCCGCGGCCCAGTGGTGCACGAGCAGCGGCGTGTCAAGGCATGCTCCTTTTGGCAGATGCAGAAACATGCCGCCCGATGCAAAAGCGTCGTGCAGGGCCTGAAATTTTTCCGCTCCCAGTTGCGGGCCCTGGATCAGAAAATGTTTTTGGAGTAACTCCCCGCAGCTTTGCGCGGCTTCTTCCAGGGTTGCCCAGACCGCGCCTTGCCGTCTCGCCACGCCGCAAAGCGTTTCGCGGCCGGCCGGAAACCCGTTCACGAAAACCGTTTTGCCAGCGCCCGGAACGGAATTGGATATGGCGTTCAGATTTCCGGCGGCAGGTGAAGGATCAAGCGGCAGGTGAAATCCGTCCAAGCTCAAGCGCTTCAAATCAGAGAAGCGCCAGCACTCGTCTTTTTTATGCGGCCAGGGAAGGCGCTGAAAATCTTTCCAGGCGTTTCGCTTGCGGTCGCGCAGCCACCGCGGCCACGGCGCGCAACGGGCCTCGAAAGTTTCATTGTCCGTTTCGAGTCTGGAGTTCAGGGTCCGGTGTTTTGAGTTTTGGTTTTTGTTACCCGACGCTTTTTTCCATTTCGAAGTCTATCAGGCGTTTGAGCTCGACGCTGTATTCCATGGGAAAATGCCGGATGAGGTCATTGACGAAACCGTTGACGGACAGGCTCATGGCTTCGGCCTCGGAGAGGCCGCGCTGGCGCATGTAGAATATCTGCTCATCGCCCAGGCGCGAGACGCTGGCCTCGTGCTGGGCGGCGTTCAGGCCGCCGCGCACGTTGATGGCCGGATAAGTGTCCGTGCGGCTGTTGGCATTGATGAGCAGGGCGTCGCACTGGGTGTTGTTGCGCGCGCGCCGGATGTGTTTGGGGATGTGAATCAATCCCCGGTATCCGGCTCTGCCTTCGCCGATGGAGATGGACTTCGAGACGATGTTGGAAGTGGTTTCATCGGCGGTGTGGATCATCTTGGCGCCGGTGTCCTGGTGCTGGCCGGTGTTGGCCAGGGCGATGGAAAGCACCTCTCCCCGGGCTTTGCGCCCGCGCAGGATAACGCAGGGATATTTCATGGTCAGCCGGCTGCCGATGTTGCAGTCAATCCATTTCACTTCCGCCTCCTCGCAGGCTTGCGCCCGCTTGGTGACAAGGTTGTAAACGTTGTTGGACCAGTTTTGGACGGTGATGTATTGCAGCTTCGCGCCGGGCCGGGCGATGATCTCGACGACCGCGCCGTGAAGGGTGCTGGTCTCGAATTGCGGCGCGGTGCAGCCCTCCATGTAAACGGCTTCCGCCCCTTCATCAAGGATGATGAGCGTGCGCTCGAACTGGCCGAAGTTCTCCGCGTTGATTCGGAAATAGGCTTGCAGGGGCTGCCTGGCTTTCACGCCGGGAGGAACGTAAATGAAACTGCCGCCGCTGAAGACGGCGCTGTTCAGGGCGCTGAATTTGTTGTCGCCGGCCGGAACGATTTTCCCGAACCAGGGCCGGAAGATTTCCGGGTGTTTCATCAGCCCTCCGGTCGAGTCCGCGAAGATAACCCCCTGCTTCGACAACTGCTCCTTGAGGCTGGTGTAGGCGGCCTCGCTGTCGAACTGGGCCTCGACTCCAGCGAGGAACTTGCGCTCGTTTTCCGGGACGCCGAGGCGCTCGAAGGTCTCTTTGACTTCGTCCGGCACTTCGTCCCAAGTGCGGCTGGGCAGGCGGTCCTTGGCCAGGTAGTAACGGATTTGGCTGAAGTCAATTCTCTCCAGTTCCCGCGGCGCCCAATGCGCTGGCAAGGGCTTTTCTTGAAAGGTTCGCAGGGCTTTTAAACGGAAATCGAGTATCCAATCGTCCTCGCCTTTGGCTTCGGCGATGTAGCGCACCGTCTCCTCCGTCAGCCCCACTCCCGCATCCAGTCCGTATTGAGTGGGGTAATGGAAGTTTCCCTTCTCCCGGTCAATGTTGACGGGCGGCTGGCTCATTGAATCAACATAAATCTTTTTTATTCTGTTTCAGGCTTGGCGGGCGCGGGATTTTTCTCCAGCCAGTCATAGCCTTTTTCCTCGATCTCGAGGGCCAATCCGGGGCCGCCGCTCCGGATGACGCGGCCTTGGGTGATGACGTGGACACGGTCCGGCTTGGTGTGATCGAGGATGCGCTGGTAGTGGGTGATGAGGAGGATGCCGCGTTCCGGGCCGCGCAGGGCGTTGACGCCTTCGGCGACGACCTTCAGGGCGTCAATGTCCAGGCCGCTGTCCGTCTCGTCGAGAACCGCGTAGCGGGGTTCGAGCATGGCCATTTGAAGGATTTCACAGCGTTTTTTTTCGCCTCCGGAAAATCCTTCGTTAATGGCCCGGGCGGTGAGCTTCCGGTCCATTTTCAACAAGTCCATTTTTTCGCGGAGCCGGTGATAAAACTGGACAGCATCCAGTTCTCCGCCGTCTTCAAGCCGGGCGTTGAGGGCGGCCCGGATGAAATTGGCGATGCTTACACCAGCGATTTCAACCGGGTATTGAAAGGCCAGAAAGAGGCCGCGCCTGGCGATTTTATCCGGAGCCATGCCGGTGATATCCTCTCCGTCGAGGAGGATTTGGCCGGAAGAGACCGTGTAATCCGGATGCCCGGCCATAACCTTGGCCAATGTGCTTTTGCCAACGCCGTTAGGCCCCATAAGGGCGTGAACTTCTCCTCGCGGGACCAATAAGTTAAAGTCCCGGAGAATGGCATGGCCGCTGGTCCCGGCGCATAAGTTTTTGATTTCCAGTTGTTTCGGCATAATTTGAATGCGCGTGAACCGCCGCGGAGGCGGAAAAGGTCTTTGCTCCGGTCCGCGTTTCCTTCATGTGAGAGCCAGTATAGGAACGCGGATTCCTGAAATCAACTGAAAATGAGACTTGTTCGCAATTCAGCCCCGCGGTTTTCTCTCCGGGCAGCCGCAAGCCGGTTAATGGCGCAATTTCCGGTTTCGAGGCTCGTCATCCCCGAGGAACCAGCGGAGAGCGGCGGCGGCCAGCCGCCAGCAACGCCAGCCCAGTTTCCACACAGGCAGGCCGCCGGGTTTTTTCATCCGCAAAGGCCGCCGGGCCGGGGACAGGTCAAGAAAACGCGAATCCTGACCGTTTCCCGCCCGCAAAGGTTTCATGAGCTTGCGCCTGGAGAGTTGCATTTTTCCAAGGCAATAAATTCCGAAAAATCCGTCTTCGCGCAAGCCGAATCAATTCGTGAAAGTAAAATATCCTCCAGTCCTCAATGAACCTTCGCCTGGCGCGGGCGGAGGTGAATGTCATAAAAATCAGGAAGGGTTGAGGATGGAGACAAGCCGGGGGTGCAGGCGGGGGTTGGCGGCGAGGATGGAGTTGCCTTTGACGGGATCGTTGCCTTGCCAGTCGGTTATGACGCCCCCCGCGCCGCGGATGACGGGAATCAGGGCCAGCAGGTCCCACGGGGCGAGGACGGGGTCGGCCATGATGTCGGCCCCGCCTTGAGCCACGAGCGCGTAGCCATAACAGTCGCCCCAAGTGCGCAGCATTTTCACCTGTTCCGCCAGCCTGTCCCAGGCGGCGGCGTTTTGATGGCGCCGGGGGGCGGAAACACTGGTGGTGAGCAGAACCGCTTCGGATAATTCCCTGGTCTCCGAGACCTTGACCGGGCGGTTGTTCAAGAGCGTCCGCCGGCTGTCGCCGATAAGAAGCTGCCGGGTGATGGGATTATGAATCACGCCGAGGACGGGCTGGCCGCCCTTCAGCAGGGCAATCAAGGTTCCGAAGAGCGGGCAGCCGGCGGCGAAGGCTTTTGTGCCGTCAATGGGATCGAGCACCCAGACGTGTTCGGCGTCCTCGTTTTCGTTGCCGAACTCTTCGCCGATGATGCCGTGGCCGGGACAATGCTTGTGTATCAGCCGTCGCATAACCTCCTCGGCTTCCCGGTCGGCGCCGGTAACGGGCGTCTGGTCCGGTTTGAGTTCGACGCGCGGCCTGCCGGCGGCGAAGCGCGGGAGAATGGCTCCGCCCGCGGCCCGGGCCAGTTCTTCGGCGAAGGCGAGATAATCCTCTTCTTGCATGGACTCTTATATTGGTGTTTGGATTGGAAAAACGGAAGGAAAAACCCGTGCGCTGGAAAGAAGCAACCATCCATGTCATTGATTTCGAGGGCCGGAAAGACTACGGCATTGTTGAATATGGGGCGGCAACCCTGGAGGGCGGAAAAATCGCGCGGACGGCAACGCGGGTTTGCCGGGCGGCCGGAGAGGTCGCGGCGGACGACGTCAAACGGCACGGGCTGCGCCGCCGCGACACGGAGGACAGCGCTCCCTTTGCCGAAGAATGGGAGGCGTTTGTGGCACGGAGGAGGAGCGGGCCTTTCTGCGCCCACCACGCGGCGTTCGAGAACCACCTGTTGAAAAGCCTCTGGCCGTATCCGCCTTTCGTGCCGGATTTCCAGCGTCCCGGAGGCCAAGCCGCCGAATGGGGACCGTGGATAGACACCCGGCGCCTGTTCGAAAGGCATTTTCCGGGGCTGGACAGTTACAAGCTCTCCAGCCTGGTGGAGTATTTTTATTTGAAGGATGACTTGGAAGAACAAGCCCGGCGCCATTGCCCGCCGGAACGCAGCCGTTTTCACTGCGCCCTTTACGACGCTCTGGCGGCCGCCTTGCTGCTGTTGGATTTCATCTGGCGCGCGGAGACGGGGGAGGTTTCGCTCGCATGGCTGCTGAAAGAAAGCATGGGGGCGGAGAAACGCTCCGGCGCCGAGCAGGGGGAATTGTTCGAATAGCTCCGCGGACGCTGGCCGCTCAGGTGTTATATTCCTGCTTGATGTCCAGCATCTTAAGGAATTCGAACGGTTTTTTAATGATGCCCGCCAACGGAATCCATGCGGTAAGCCGCAGGATTTTGGCGACGCCCTCCATCTCTTCTTTGCCCACAAACGCGGAGCGGGAAAGAGCCTTGCGAGCCTTCCGGACGGCATTGACCTCCACGTGCAGGGTGCAAAACTGCAAGAGGATGAGCGCCGAATAGGCCAGAGTGACGGCGGAAATCAGGATATCCCCGCCTAATCTGAAAAGGAGCATGCCCAATCCCAGAAACACGGGCAGGGCGAGATAGAAGCCGTTGGCGGCCCGCAACAGGCTCAAGCGGAACTTGAGCATCGGGTAGCGGGACATATGCTGCAGGACATGGGCAGCCTGATGGGCGGCAATGCCGATGGCCGCCAGGTTGCTGCCCCGGTAGTTTTCCTCGCTCAGGTACAGGTGGCGTGTTTGCGGATCATAATGGTCGTTCAACGGCTCCGATGTGGCGATGATTTGCACGCTCTTGATGCCGGCTTGTTCCATGATGCATTCGGCGGCCTCGCGGCCCGCCACCCGTTTGCGGGAGCGGATTTTAGAGTATTTGAAATAAATCCGGCAAGTGCGGAAATAGGCGAACAGACCCAGCAGCAGGATCAGCAGAAGCAAGGGGAGGGTCCATTCACCCGGTTGCAGGTAGCGCAGGATATTCATAGGCGGCGTTTCGGGAAAACTCAATTCCTCAAAGTGGATGAAACTAAATGTTTTAAAATCAAACTTTTTTTTCGCCCGCGCAATGCTTTCGTCCGGAGATCTGAAACGGTTTTCCGGGCTGGAAGATGGATGTTAAGGACGGGCGCCGTCCAGGCCGTCCCGGGCCAAGAGGGCACGAGGGTCGGGGTTCCGTCCCATGAAATCGCGGAACAGCCGCGCCGGGTCCGCGGAATTGCCCTGGCTGAGGATTTTCTTCCGGAAATCCGCTCCGGTGGCCGGATTCAAAACGCCTTCCTTCCAGAAGCGGGTGAACGCGTCGGCATCGAGCACTTCGGCCCATTTGTAGGAGTAATATCCCGCCGCGTAACCGGTGGCGTGCGCGAAAAGATGGGTGAACTGCCGGATGATGGCGGGGCGCGGCGTTTTCACGGGCGGGCGGTAAGAATGGAGCATTTCCTCCAAGAGGGCGTCCAGGTCCCGCCCTTTGTATTGCGGGTAACGCAGGTGCAGTTCCAGGTCCATCTTGGCGAGGCAAAGCTGACGCATCGTCCGCCTCGCCGCCTGGAAACGCCGCGCCGCTTTCATCTTTTGGAAAAGC
>CAZYUX010000162.1:0-6383 GCA_964650745.1 uncultured Puniceicoccaceae bacterium | reverse complement strand
GCCAGGTTGTTTCGCATATTTCAGAAAAGGAATCAAGGCAAAGCAAGGGGTTGATCACCGTGTTCCCGGTTTGCGTTTCGCATATTTCAGAAAAGGAATCAAGGCAAAGCAGTTGCAACAGGCGGCGATCGAGCTCAACGGTTTCGCATATTTCAGAAAAGGAATCAAGGCAAAGCGATGGCGGCACGTAACGCCGGGTTGCTGGCGTTTCGCATATTTCAGAAAAGGAATCAAGGCAAAGCACGGCCGCGTCGGGATTGGCAACGAGCGCGTTTCGCATATTTCAGAAAAGGAATCAAGGCAAAGCCCAGTCCGACAGCACAAAGGGCTTCCCCGCGTTTCGCATATTTCAGAAAAGGAATCAAGGCAAAGCAAGACCCTGAAGGGCGCGCCGGCCAGCGTCGTTTCGCATATTTCAGAAAAGGAATCAAGGCAAAGTTTGGCTTTACGACGCCAAAGCCCGCGACCGCAAACTCGCCGCCATGCTTGCAAATGACAAATGTCCGCTACGAAAAACGTTCGGATATCTCTTCCAGCAGAGCTAACTGGTAACTTCTGCGGGCTAATTCTTCCGGATCGCAGGCTTTTAATATCTCCTGTTTGGCTTCCTTGTTGACACGCCCGTACTCGCGCAGGATATCATCAGGAAAGGATAAGGCCCCCGCAACAGGAGTGATTGCCGGCTTATACCCCAATGCAAGCATCACATCACCCGCAATGGATTCAATGATATGAAGCTGATCGTAAGTCAGCCCCTTGCAAAAACGCCCAATTCTCGAACTGGTAATCGGCTTTCCCACGTTTTCCCAAAGCTTGCTGGCATGAGCCGCCTCCCAAGCCGCGCGGCTGTGGTAAAATTCTTTCTGTTCTGTCCTGTAATCAAGTTTCAGAAACTCCATCAACCGTCCAAGAGCCATATCGGGATCCGTCACCAATGATTCGTAGCTCATGCAGAAGAAACGCCCGGAACCTATGCGTTCTTTAGCCTTCAGGCAGAGCAGTTGCAGCTCACGCCACCTTTTTGCTGTGAAATAGGGATGCTTTTCTCCCACCACCACCTTTGTGAAGGACAGGCAGACATCCCGCGGATCACGGTAAAGATAAATATAAACCGGATCGTCGAAATAGCGTTCAAGATCATCAATCCAGCGCACGTTCTGCATGCTTTTACAGCTCCAGTAATCCGCCCCCTCCGCTTCCGCGTAGAGATCCATCACAGCGCCGAAAACCGCCACAAGACTCCGGTCCCGGCACCGTTGAAAAATTTTTTCTTCGGACAGTTCCACGTTATCCCAGGGCACCGGATTGCGGTGAATCAGCTCGCAAACATCTTCAATTAATTGCCTGAAAGCGCCGTCATTTGACAAATCTCCATACACCCGCAAAAGGGGCATTAAACGCTGAAGTATATGCGGGGGATGCGGCGCCGTAATCCGCGGATGCTGCTCCAGCAAAAGACGCAAAAGATTTGATCCCGATCGTTGCTCTCCAATCATGTAAACCGGGTTCATAAAAATCCTTCTTAAATCATCCGCACAAAAAACCGGCTGCCCCTGCCGCCGGAATAACCCATGCAATGTCCACTTTAAAACGGGAGATGGCAATGAAGGACGCGCAAAAAACACCGACCGCTAATGCGGCATGCCCCCATTCACCCGGCGAACCGGGCAGCGCCAGCAACGCGATATTTATAAAAGCCCTGAAAATCAAACCGATTACAGCAATGCGGATGCCCTTCATCGCCGCTTGAACAAGTTTGGAGCTTTTTATTGTTTCCCGCATCCCGCTCAACAAAACCATTAAAACCGCGGGCGGTGTAAAAATAGCTATGGTGGACAACAACGCGCCCGGAATGCCGGCGACTTTTTGCCCAATAAATGCCGCGCTGATCAGAATCGGCCCCGGCGTAACCTGGCCAAGGGCAATGCCATCTATAAATTCCTCCGCGGACAGCCACCCGTACTGATCCACAACCACATCCTGAATCATGGGAATAAACACGTAGCCCCCGCCGAAGAGCGTCAGGCTCAAACTACTGAAGGTGCGCATTAATGCAGCATATCCGTCTTTGGCGACCGGAAGGGGAAGAATGCCTAACAGCAGTATGGCTCCCAAAAACCCGAAACCATACCATTTCAAACCAATGGGTTTAAAAGCCGCCCTGTCCGGCTTTTTAGAAACTCTCTCTCCATAATGCTTTTTACCGCGAGACATATATTCATCCGCCATAACGCTGATCAATCCATACAGCACAACAATTCCGAATGTCGCAAAAATCCTGAATGAAGATGGTATAAAAAAGAACAGCGCGACCACAAAGGCGCATGCTCCCCAATGTGCCGCGCCTTTGAGATTCTTCCTTGCCATTTTCAGGCACACACTTAAAACAACCGCGGCCACCGCGGGCAATATCCCCGAAAATGTTCGTTCGATCTGAGGAAGAGCGCCAAAACGGAAATACAGATCCGTGAGAATAATCATGAATATAACGGTCGGCAGCAGCACGGCCACTGAGCTGATCAAGGCGCCCGCGCCCCCGCGCAAACGGTACCCGACATAGGCCACTGTATTTACCGCCATTGGCCCCGGCAGTAACGAGGCCAAAGCCACCCCGTCAAGTATGTCTTCGGCGTCGAGCCATTTCCGCTTTTCCTCGACCTGGGTTGCTACCATGGAAACCAGAGACATGAATCCCCCGAATGACACACAACCGATTTTGAGAAAACAGAAAAAAAGCGGCAAAAGAGGCAGGCGCGTCATTCGGTGATTGCTCATCGAAGGATCAAAAAATAAGGGTCGATTGAGATGTTTGTCTCTGATCAGGGAACAGGCGGTGAAGGAGCGCCCGCCCCCGGAACTTCATTGCCCATCAAGAACTTCGGAGAGAGGTCCCTGCCGGAGAAGGCGGTATAATCCGGCGGATATTTGCGAACCCGGAAAAAAGCGTTGGCGGGCGGCGGCGGCAAGGCGTTCCATTTCTCCAGTTTTTTGAGTTTCACTTTTCCGGTCACCTTGGGGTTTACGTATTCCCAAACACGTTTGCCGCTCGCATCCAACTCGATAATCTTCCCCGGCGCTCCGACTCCGATCAGTGTTCCCCCGCTTTTCAGACGCTGTGCGCTTGAGTAAATGGGGGAATAGAATCCGGCATCAGGCAATCCCGTATACTCCCATACTGGCTCGCATGGGGGAAAGGCGCCCCCTTCGGCAAGACCCGGCCACTCGCCCGACTCAGTCAACGGAGGTTTCAGCTCCAAGACGGAGGAGCAAGGGGGTTTCCCCGGAACAATATGACTCACATTATTGAAAAGCAGAATATTGCCCTCCCCTCTGTGCCCCGAAGCAATTGTATGCGCATCGTGGTGATTAAATAAAATCCTGTCCTTGTCTGTCCCCTTCCCGTAGCGTCCGGGATTTCCAAAACGATAGACCAGTTTCCCCGTTTTCCTCGATATAATCCACACTTCACTCATGGCCTGGGATGAGAGCATAATTTCGTCCCGCCCGGGATTGTAAGAAACCGCGTTGATGTGCAGCCAGTCAGACAACTTATTAAACCTGCCCGTTTCCTCCCGCAACTGGTTCAAATCAATACGCCCGGGATGCTTGGAAGGATCGCCGTAGTTTTCCTTGGTCTTGTCAAAGTTTTGAATAACATGATCCCAAGGCGACCATCGCCAAACCACTTCGCCCGTCTTTCGCCCCGCCGGCTTTATCTCATGAACCGTATCGAGCCATAGCACATCATTGGGCACCGTGTCTGGGTTCCTGCCGGCTGCCACATATTCATCAACGGGAATCCGTTCCCAGACGACGGCCAGTATATTTCCATTCGGAAGGGGCTCAATGTCATGGTGAATACACTGGACATCTTGATCCGTGGTATACTCCCAAAGCACTTCACCGTCCCAGGAAAGCCTCTGGATGGCATCACCTGCCTCGCTTTTTGAGTTCCGGACCGTTCTCAACAGGTCTCCGTCCGGCAAAAGATAGGCGGATTTTCCAGTGATATTCCGGTGATTCCAGTGATGAACAACAAAACCATCATTGTTAATCAGATATGTGGACCTCATTCCACTGGCGGAAATCAACACATATCCTTCACTGATTCCCTTATCCTTCAAAATCACCCCGGCGCTTACGCCTTCATCAAGAATCAAAGGCGGAATACCTTGCGCATGTCCGGCTGGTGATTCAGAAATTTTTCCATCATGCTCATCAACAAAAGCTTTTACTTTCAAACTTCCTCCAGACGCTTTGCTCAAGTCCACTTTAAGACGGTCTTTGGTCCATCCATGAATTTTATCATGCGCCTCCAAATACAGCAACCCGGCCTTTTCAGGAATAACGACACGCTTCAGACTTCTGGTAAACGGCTGTTCATCCACATGCGGATGATAAAGAACGCGCCTCCCTATTACGTCTCCGCCGCCGTCAACAATGCGCCACTCGTCCGCATAATGATCCCAGCCTTCATCATCGTGAAGCAGCGTAACGCTGACTTCCCAGCAATTGCCTTCACACGCGGCGAATGATGCCGACACGATTTTAACTTCATTGGCGTTAAGCGGCCCGAATCCGCTCAAGACTATCGCTATATTAAACAAGAAAGCTTTGGTAATAAAACGCGTGTTCATTTTTTGCCTGGACTAAAATTTGGAAATGAGCTGGCCATGAATAATACTTATGGAGCATACCCATAAATCGGTTTGTGGGGAGACGCAAGGGTTTCTTGAGATGATTTGCGGGGGAGGCGGCGCGCTGGATGCCGGACCATGAAGCGAAGTCCGGCCTTTTCTGTTTTTCCTTTCTGCGCTCCCGGGTTTTTAGCCCGGATGTTTCGTGAAAGATGGCGGAGCGGATGGCGCCGTTGGCTCGTTGCATGTCTCTTTCATCCGGCGTTAATCCGGCTTGGCTCCTTTCTCCAGCGCCATCTCAAGCGCGAGAAACTTGCCGGGCGCAATTATTCCGCCCTCCGGTTGATTGGGGGTAGGGCTTCTCCGCTTTACTTTGGGGTTGCCAAAAGCCGCGGGCTTTTTTAATCAAGGCTAAAACAAACGGTTTCAAAACGACTCATCCATGGGCAAAGGCGACAGAAAGAGCAAACGAGGAAAAATCTGGCGGGGCAGCCACGGCAACACCCGCCCGAAAAAGCGGCAGGAAAACCCAGCCGCCAAAGTCAAGCCGGCGGGGCCGAAAGAGAAGCCGGCGGAGTAATCCTCCTTCCTTTGCCGGCGCTTCAGAGTTGGGCGCGGGCGGCCTGAATCAACTCAACGAATGATTTGGCGTCGAGCGACGCGCCGCCGATGAGGCCGCCGTCCACATCCGGCTGGCCGAGCAGTTCGCCGGCGTTTTTGGGTTTCATCGAGCCGCCGTAGAGGATGCGCATTTTCACGGCAATAGTGTCCTGGAAGCGTTCCGCGAGCAATTTGCGAATGGCTGCGTGGGCCTCCTGGGCCATTTCGGGCGTGGCGGTTTTGCCCGTGCCGATAGCCCAGACCGGCTCATAGGCGATGACGACCTGTTCGGCCTGTTCCGCCGTCAATTCATTCAGGCAGTCCTTGACCTGGCGTTCGATCACCGGGAGGGTTTGGCCCGCTTCGCGTTCCGCCAAGGTTTCTCCGACGCACAAGACGGGTTTGAGGTTGTGAGCGAGGGCGATCGTGACTTTCTTGTTAATGAAAGCGTCACTTTCCTTGAAATACTGGCGGCGTTCGCTGTGGCCGAGTATGACGAACTCGCAAAACAGATCCTTGAGCATCTCCGGGGAAACCTCGCCGGTGTAAGCGCCCGAAGGTTCCGGATACAGGTTCTGGGCGCCCAGGCGGATGCCGCTGTTGTTTTCGGAAAGAAAACTTCCCGCGGCGGCCAGCGCCGTAAAGGGAGGACACACGGCGGCGTCCACCTCCGTCTGCGTGCCGGCGGCGGCGTGAATTTCCTCCAGCAAAGACAGGGCTTCGGAGGAAGTTTTGTTCATCTTCCAGTTGCCGGCGATGAGGTATTTGCGTGTGTTGCTCATGAGAAAAATGGTTGAATTATTGCAAAATAGTTGTGTTGCCGAAGAAAAAAGCGTAACATTCCATGCCGCGCAATGCTTCTTTGCAGTCCCGGAACTGGATCAGCTCCAATCAAGCTAAAGCGGCGACGCCGGGCAGTTCTTTGCCTTCGAGGAATTCGAGGCTGGCCCCCCCGCCGGTGCTCATAAAGGTCACCTTGTCCGCGCAACCGCTCTTTTTGATGGCTTTGACGGAGTCACCCCCGCCGATGATGGAGACGGCGCCCGTGTTCGCGGCGACGGCCGCGGCGACGGCGAACGTGCCTTTGGCGGCGGCCTCTATCTCGAAGATGCCCATGGGGCCGTTCCACAGGATGGTTTTGGCGGC
>CAZYUX010000161.1:0-6408 GCA_964650745.1 uncultured Puniceicoccaceae bacterium | reverse complement strand
GCGAATACGCAAAGCCAGCCGCGGTCTTTTCCCCGCAGGCCGCCGAACCACCGCATGTTCAAGCCGTTGTAGAGGCTCCAGAAATAGCGCTCCTTATCCAAAGGCTTCTTCATCCACTTCCCGACCCCGGCGGGAAACACCAAACTTTCCGACTCGACGGGCGGGGGGAAGACCAGGCTGGGCAGTTCTTCGGCTATTTCCGTCAGCTTGAATTCCAGCCACGGGCCGTCCAGCCGGACTTCGCAGGCGAAGCTCCCCATTTCCTTTTGGCGTTCGCCGATGACGATGAACCGCAAGCCGTCACCCTCCATACTTCCCCGGAAACGTCCCGGATATTGTTCGCACATCGAGCGCGCGCGCCGGGGCCATACCCAGCCAATGTCAATCGGGCCGAACTCCTGGATGGCCAGCGGCCCCATCCGCCACGTTTCGCCCGTTGTTTTGTCGCTGATTGAAGCTGACGCATCCTCCCGGATGACAACGGCCAAATGGTCATTTTCCAACGTTTTTAATATTTCAGCCATGGGACCTTTCCGGTTAAAATCCGTTTCTTTTCCAGGGGTCTTGTTCGAGAAAACAATTCAGCATATACTCCTTGTTGGCGGGATCCGTCCCGATGGCGGCGGCGTCCCCGTAATCCCCCAGGATGAAGCCGCCTTCGGGCGTTCCCCAGTTTTTCATCAGCATGGCCGCTTCGGCCCGGATTGTCTTCTTGTCGCCGTTTGGCAACGTCTTTTGGATGTCGCACAGCGTCTCGAAGACCACCTTCCCGGCGAACTCCCGTCCGATTTCCCCGACGCCGTTGGTCAGCGGCTGCTGCATGTTGAGCACATGCGCCCCGGCTTCGATCAGCAGGGGTATGGCTTTGTTGATCTTGCCGCATGAATGCATCCACACGTGCCACCCGCAATCCCGCGCCGCCTTGAAGATTTTTTTATAACGGGGCGCGAAAAAGCTCCGGAAAAGCTCCGGCGAGACCATCAAATCCGTTTCCGTTCCCCAGTCTTCAGTGAAACTCAACGCGTCAATTTTCCCTCCCGCGATGCGGCGCATGTTGCGGATGACCGCCAGGTCATAGTCGGCGATGCGGTCGGCCAGTTCGTGAATTTCCGGACGGTTGTCCATCATGTCCATCATGCAGTTTTCAAAGCCGCGCAAGGCCTGCATCCGCTCCCACAAGAGCATGAAGATCGAAGTGAACCGGTATTTGTCTTTTTGCGCGGGATCATTCTCCAATTCCTCTAATTGCCCGGGAACGTTTTCATAGCGCCGGGGGTCATCCCCGTCCGGCCAGGGGAATTCGTCCATCTTCGAAAGGTCTTCGAGTGGATGACCTTTGACCTGGCCCATGTTAGGCGTGTCGGTGTGCTCCCAGCGGCAGCGCCACTGATCGAGCCCCGGCTCCTTTTCCTCATCCCAGCTTTTCACCTCGGCGGGATGAATCCGGACCGTGTCGTTGAGATCGCCATAGCCGTTGACGGGGAGCCGTTCGGGCCGGCGGAACTCGACGGCTCGTTTCATGTTTTCGCGGGGTGTCATCGTGTTTTCTTTCTAATTCTTCACTCTAACCGCCTGCCGGAAGTCCGCGATGGCGCTTTCGTAAAAGGGCGGCCGGACCGGGCCCTCGAGAATAGGATCGTTCACTTCATCGAGCCAGCTCCACAAGCGCGTTTCCAATTCACGGCGGACGTCCGCAAGGGCGGGATCGTCAGCCAGGTTGTTTTGCTCCAATGGGTCCTTTTCCATGTCAAATAACTGGGCGAAGGCTCGCGGCTGGCTGCGTTGGGGATTGGATAAATCCACCGGAACCGGATATTCCCGGCCAACCTCGAAATGGCGGATGAGCTTATGCCGGTTCGAGCGGACGGCGCGGGCTTCGTTGCCGAAACCGTGCGCCTGCATCATCGTGTAAACATGTTCGCGCGGCGGTTTTCCGCCATCCGCAAAGGCGGACGCGAAGCTGACGCCTTCAAGATTATCAGGCTGCGGAACATCCGCTAAATTCATCAAAGTCGGCAAGACATCCACATTTCCGAGAAGCCAATCGCATGTCTTACCGCCGGAAATGCCGCCGCCGGGCCAGCGCATCAGCAGCGCGACGCCCGTTCCCGCATCATACAGTTCCCGCTTGGCCCGGGGGAAGTCAATGCCGTGGTCCGCCGTGTAGAGCACGATGGTGTTCTCCTCCAGGCCGGCCCCCCGAAGCGCTTTCAGAATGCGCCCGGCAGCCGTATCCATTTTTTTGATATTCCCCTGGAACAGCGCCAGTTGCTCCCTCGCCGCTTCGTTATCCGCAAGGTATGGCGGCGCGTGGACGCCCTTCGAGGCGTCGGGCGTCACGCCGCCGAAATCAAATGGACGGTGCGTTTCGAAGAAGCCAATCTGAAGATAGAAAGGCTGTTTTTGCCCCGCCCGGTCCCGCAAAAAATCTTCCGCGCCGTCCGCCACCTCGTTGCATGGCCGGTGCTGAAGCGTATCGGGATAGCGGTGGATACCGTGTTCGTCGAAGCCAAGCCGGGAGTCAATATCCCTGGTTTCGTGCTGGTGGCCGAGGAGGATCGTGTGGTAACCGGCGCCGTGCAGCAAGTGCGACAAATGCTTTTCGCCTTCGTTGAGGCTCCAGTTGAAAGGCGGATGGCACAAGCCCATCATCCCGTTGGTCTGGGGGCAGCGGCCCGTCATCAGCGCGCCACGGCTGGGCGAGCAGAGGGCGCTGGCGGCGAAGAAATTGGTGAAACGAATCCCTTCCGCCGCCAGTTGGTCAAGGCCGGGCGTATTCACGGTTTGAATACCGTAACAGCCCAGATGCCGCCCGGTGTCGTGGGTCGTGATGAATAATATATTGGGTTTTTTCATGGATAAGCCCTTTTACCGCTTATAGCCCGCGCCGGGATAACGGCGGGAGGGAGCGGATAAACGCCAGGCTTTTTTCCCAGGTTTCGATTTTGGGCTGGTCCTTGGGCGGGACGTATTCGATTTCCATGACAAGGGCGTCCGGGTTGGGCGCTTTTTCGCAAAGAATATCGTAACACTCCCGCAAATGGACGTCGCCTTCGCCGAGGATCGCGCCCTCGATTTCGAAGTGAAGTATTTTCGGGTTGGGGCGGACGTGGTGGTCCTTGAAGTGTGTGCCGACAGTGTAAGGGGCGGCTTCATGGAAAGCGGGCAAGGGCCGTTCACCCGCCAGGTAGGTGTTGCCGGTGTCGAGGAAAATGCCCATGTGGGGCGTCATTCGGCAAAGCTCGGCGAGGTCGCTGCAATAGTAGTCGCCGTGGTTTTCAATGCCAAAAGGCAGCCCCATCTCGCGGATGCCTTTAGCTAATGGCGTCAGGGCTTCGCTGAGCATTTCCAGTTGTCTTTTCAGCGGCGGCTGGCGGACGAACCGGTGGATGCGCCCCGCCCCCGTGGTGACCAGTTTTGCGCGCAGCATCCGGTGGAATTTGCGGATTAAATTCAGGTTTTCCTCAACGTTGCGCAGCGCCAATTCGCGGTCCTCCTCGAAATAGGGAATGTGGACGCCGAGGCTGGTCCACATGCCGTTTTCCTCAAGGAACCGGGCAACGGCGGCGCGTTTTTCCTCCGTCATTTCGGCTGCCGCGGCGAGGCTGATGCCCGCGCACTTCAGTCCGTAATGGGCGATGAACTTCAGCCGCGCCATCACGGGGTCTTTGTCCATTTCCAAATACTCTCCCGGCCAGACTCCGGCGTATCCCCAGATCATAATTTTTCCTTTCGTTGATTTTTTTGTCCTGACGGCATTTCCCTCATTGCGGGAAATGTTCGGCGAGTTTTTCGTGAAGGCGCCTGGCGCTGTCGAGGACGTCGAAGCCGGCGTTTTTTCCGCCGAGGTATTCGATGGATATATGACCGGCATAACCGCGGTCCTTGAGCGCCGCGCAGACCCAGCCGAAATCCATCTCCCCCTGGCCGTAAGGGGCTTGCAGTTTCCCTTTTGCGGCGTCGCGGATATGGACATGGCGCGCATTGTTCATCATGCGGCCTGTTTCCTTGAGGCTGATTCCTTGCGAGACAAAATGGGTGGGATCATAGACCAGGGGAGCCGCCGGCATGATTTCGAGCAGGCGGTTGACTTGCGGCATGGTTTCGAAGGGTGATCGCGTGTGCAGCTCAAGGGCGAATTGCAGTCCTTGCGCTTCCGCCATGGCCGTTTGTTCGCGCAGTGTCTCAACGCAGTTTTCAAATACGGTTTTTTCATCCAAGGCGGGGTCCACGTTCAAGGGCGGCTGGAGGGCGGCCGCGCCGATGCCGTATTTTTTCATGAAGCGAAAGAGGGCTTCGGTTTCCGCATGGCGCCGGGCGTTGGCTTCTTCGGAGCGCTCGTGCATTTTGGGGCCGGTCATGCTGTTCAGGGCAACGGGGGTGAGGTTGTGTTTTTTTAACACCCCGTCCACCCGTTCAACGGTTTCGTCCCACCGGTCCGCGAGATCGCTTGGATTGACGTGTGCCCAGCCCTCGATGGTGAGGATGTCCGTCAAGCGCAGACCGAGGGAAGCAATGTCCGCGCAGGCCTTCTCCAGCGGATAGGCGCAGGCGATTGAGGTGGAACAGGCAATCCGGTTTTTCTTTTGTGTGCTCATAAATTTTATTGTTATTCTCCGTTTTCGGACATGATTTCCAGGGGGAAGCGCTCTTGTTTCAAGGGCAATGTCATTTTGGAGCGCAGCCGGGCGGACTCGTAGACGGCCATGATGATCTCGAATCCCCGCAGGGCGTTGTCCCCCGACATCGGGTGGGGAACGCCGTCATGAATAGTCTCGGCAAACCGCCGGTATGAGCGGAGCATGGAAACCCGGCCGGATTTCGCGTTATTCAGTTCCAGCATGTCTTCCGGGGGCAGGGGGACGGCGCGCCAGGGGGCGGCGCCGTTCTTTTCAAAGGGGACGGGTTTATAGAGCCACGGGTCTTTATGAAGGCCCGCCACGAGGTTTCCCGGCTGGCCGTCGCAAATATAAAGGTTGTCTCCGAGTTGATCTCCCGTGCGCCAAAGGGTGCCTTTCGAGCCAGCAATCTGGTAGTCCTGATAGGCGTGGTGTTGGGGGCGCATATCGCCGCAGGCCAGTTCAAGGCGCGGCCCGTCCTTGAGCTGGATGACGGCGATGCCGCCGGTCTCGACGGGGTGGCCGAAGCGAAAACCGTCTTTCTTGGCGAAACCCGAGCCTGCGGCGGGGTCCGTTCTCTTTTCAGGGGCGTCACGGTGCACTTGGCCCAGGACCCATTCGGCGTCCCGGTCCCCGGCGAGCCAGAGCAGGCTGTCCACCAGGTGAGTGCCATCACTGAGGATGTCCCCTGCGCAGCTTCCGCGGATGATGCCGACTTCGCCGAGAGCGCCGCCGTCAATCATCTTCCGGGCTAACAGCAGGTCGGCGCCCATGCGGCGCTGGTGGTTGATGATGAGCGGGACGCCGCGCCTGCGGCATTCCTCAACCATTTTTTTGCCGTCGGCGAGGTGGACGGCCATGGGCTTTTCGCAGCAAACGGCTTTGACGCCCGCCTCCAGCGCTTGGAGTGTCATTCCGCAGTGGGACGAGTTTGGAGTGGCGATGGCGGCCACGTCCGGCCGGACTTCGCGCAGCATGGTGGCGAAGTCCGTATAGGCTTTCGCTCCGGCGGTTTTTTCGGCGGCGGCTTTGGCCAGATCTTCTTTCAAGTCGCAGACGGCGGCGAGGTGATAAGCGCCGAGTTTCGCGAAGCACTCGGCATGGCCCGCGCCCATCTTGCAGCCCACCACGGCGGCTTTCAGGGGTTGAGTCGCGCTCATGATTTTTCCTTTTCGGGTTTGATTTTTTGAAAATGATTCAAGGTTTGGCGCATCAGGCGGCGCAGGCGCGCGTCGTTCTCTTCGGGAAAGTCGCTGGTGAAACCGGAGACGCAGACGCCGTAATTGAAGTCATCCGCGGGGACACAGGCGCGGGCGAGTTCGGGGCGCGTTTGTCCGCGCTCGATAAAGAAGCGTTCGGCGGCCGCCTTTTTCACCGTCTTTTTAAAAGCTTCGATGTCCACTTTCATGGCTTTCATTTGAGCTTTGCGCCAGGCAAAGGCTTCCGGGTAGCGGCGGAAAAAAAACAGCCCCGCCGGATGGGTATAGACGCGGTGGACCACGTGGCCGGGGGCCGTGTTGACCCGGAACTCGGTTTTGCCGGGCGCGCCCATGAGGAAGATGGGGCCGCTGGTGGTGTAAGTGTAAAGCTCGGCATTCTGCCCCGTCCGGGCGGCCATTTCGCGCAACAAGGTGCGGAAAGGCAGCGCGCGGGCGTTTTCCATCACCAGCATGCTGAGGGAGATCAGCCCCGCGCCGGCTTCGTAAGTGCCGTGTCCCGCTTTGCGCACATAGTTGTCTTCCGTCAGCTTGAGGAGCAGGCGGTTGAGCGTGGCGGGAGGAATTTGCGT
>CAZYUX010000160.1:0-6437 GCA_964650745.1 uncultured Puniceicoccaceae bacterium | reverse complement strand
CCTTTTCCGCGTCAATGCATTGCGCCTTGCAGACCCGCTCGCACAAGCCTCAGCCGGATCAAACGGCGCGGTCTATTTTGATTCGATACCGGGAAATCTTCGCGAACAGGCCCAGCAGCGCCCCGACCGGACAAAGGGTGTTGCAAAACAGCCGGCCCCGCGCCCCCGCCATTGCGGCCAGCAACAGGAAAAAGACCGCCGCGAAAACCAGACCCGCAAGGTTCGTTTTGCCAAGCTCCACCGGATACAACAGATAGGCGCCGACGGATTCGAGCAGGCGCGCGGCGGTGTTGTTGGCCATTATATAAACCGGGCGGGCCAGGGCATGGCACAGCCTCCCGAAATGGCTGAAGGGATCCAGCCAGCCGAGGAACCGCGCCCCGGCCGCCAAGCTTATAACCGCCGCCGCCAGGACGCCGCGGCGCGCGGCGTTATACGGCTTGGCGAACCGGAACTTTTTTTTTTAGCGCGGCTGGACAAGCGGATGATTCCGTCCTGCAATGTTCCCAGAGGGCAAACGCTCGAGCAGTAAATCCGGCCAAACAGCAGCGTCAGAACAAGCGCGAAAATGAAACCCGCCGCCGCCAAAGCGGGGCCGCTGATAAATCGAACAAGACTGGGAACAAACTGCAAGTAAAGCGCCGCCCGCACTGCCGCCGGGGAGAGCGTCTGGGCAAAGTCCACAAACAAAAACCCTGTTATCAAGAAAAACAGGAGCGAAACGGCAACCCGTATCTTCTTCAAGCGAGTCCGCATGTGAAATGCATGAGAGGATGATTCCGGAAAGGGGAACGCGGTGTTTTTCCGGAGGCCTCTTTGTCTCCGTTTTTTAGTTCAAATAAATCCTTTTGATTTTCAAGGATTCCAGGTTCACCGTTCCGGTCTTCATTTCACCGGCGGTTTGGATGTAGCCGATGCTTTCCGGCTCGAGGCCGTAGAGCTTCGCCGCCGCCGCGTCCGCCGCCACGATGTCCGCGCTTAAAATGAGAGATTTCATTGGCGCGACATCTTCGGTCGAAATGCCTTGGGGGCCGTTTTGCCGCATCACGGCGGTGGCGTCCACCACATTCAGAGCGGGCCGGCAGCAAGTGGCGAAGTCGGCGATGCACTGGTGCAGGCCGTGGCGGTGCCAATAGCCCCGGTCCCACACCACGCCCATCAGGTTCTTCATGGCAATGGTCAGGCGTGACGCCCGGTGGTCCTTGAGCACGGGCGCGTTGATGAAAACGTCGGATTCCAAAACCAGCTCGTGGACTTCGGCTCCAGTCAGTTTTTTGCCTTCCGGAACCGCGACTTCCCGATAATACTTGTGGTTGTTGCCGGGAACGATTTTCCCTCCGGCCTCTTTCACCGCCGCCGCGATGCCGCTGTTTTCATAGCATTTCTTCCAGTTGTTGCAGGTGTGGTCGAAGACCAGGACTTCTTTGGCGCCGGCTTCGAGGCAGCGGCGGACCAAATGGTTGACCAGTTCCGGATTGGTGTTGGCGGCGCGTTCCGGCGGGGCGTCCCAGCCGATGTTGGGCTTGACAAGCACCTTCCGGCCTTTCTTGACGAAATGTTCCAGCCCGCCCAGAGCCGCGATCCCCTGGTCGAACATCTCCCCAGGCGCTCCGCCCCGCACGGCGGCGAGCTCGAACCGTTCCGGTTTTTTAACGGCGGCGGACGCCTCCGCCCGCAATAACGGATTCCGCCCAATGGCAAACGCGGACCCGGCGGCGATCCCGGTTTTGGCGGCGTGACGGATAAATTCTCTTCTGTTCATGGCGGCTGTATATGACGCGGGGGAAAGGATGGCTGAATTGAATTGAGTCCATTCAAAAAATTCTTTTTCTTGGAGCCATGGCAGCGGAAACTATTCCAAAAGTCAAGACCACGGCGATCCGCAAGCTGAAGGACGAAAGGCCGGTGGCGGCCGTCACGGCTTACGACGCCGTCACGGCCGCGCTCGCGGACCGGGCCGGAGTGGACCTGATCCTCGTGGGCGATTCCGTGGGGCAAGCGCTGCTGGGTTTCGAGAGCACGCTGCCGGTCACGGTTGAGATGATGCTGCATCACACGGCCGCGGTTGCCCGCGCCAGGCCGAAAGCCCTGATTGTGGCCGATCTCCCTTTCCCCGAAGCCCACCGGGACCGGTATCAGCTTCTCGAAACTTGCCGCCGTTTCCTGCAGGAAGCGGGAGCTGACGCCGTCAAGCTCGAAGGGGGCGCCAACGTCGCCGAAAAGGTGGCCTTTTTAATCGAAGCGGGCATCCCGGTGATGGGCCATGTCGGTTTGCTGCCCCAGCGGTATAAGGTCTATGGCGGCTATCCGAAAGTCGGCCGCAACCCGGAACGCAAGGAAACCCTGACGCAAGACGCCCTGGCTCTGGAAAAAGCCGGTGCCTTCGCGGTCATAGGCGAAAACATCCAGCCGGACACGGCGGAAGCCATCCGCCAGGCTCTGGCTGTGCCTTTCATCGGGATTGGCTGCGGGCCTGGTTGCGACGGGCAGATCGCGGTGGTCAACGATTTATTGGGATACAACCTTGGGAACTGGCCGGTCTTTGCCAAGAGTTACGCTGACTTGGCGGAGTCCGCCCGGCAAGCCATTAGCGAATACACCGCGGACGTCCGAGCCTCCCGCTACCCGCCGGCTTGACCGGCGGCGGCCCGGGTATGAGGAAGGAAATGTTCCACGGCGGCGCGGGCCTGGCGCTGGAGGAAGCGGGCGATTTCAGGATCGATGGCGGCTTGTTGCCGGAGGATGGCGGGGGGCGCGTTGCCGGGGGGCGATTCTCCCGTTAAGACGTGAAAAAAGGAGCAGGCAATGGCATAGCCGCCATGCATACCCATGTGCACGGCGTCGGCGTTGTGGCAAACGAGTTCGGGGCATTCCGCCCGGCACAGGCGCAGTGTTTCGCAAGCCGGGACCAGGACGGCTTCCAGCTTGGCGCATAACTCCGCGCAGCGGGCCATAATCTCCCGGCGCTGCTTGTCCGTGGTTTTCAAGTGGCCGGGCTGGGCGTAAAGGATGGCGCGCGCTCCTGATTCATGGATGACGCGGCCGAATTTCCGCGCGTATTCAAAAAACTTTCCCGGTTTATCCAACTGCTTCGCGGAGCATTCTTGCAGCACCACGAAATCGAAACGGCCATTTCTGATCCGCTCCGGGGCATCGGTTTGGTTGTAATGGTATTCGAGGCATTTGCCGCCGGCGAGTGAACGTTGAGGCTCAATCCGCACGCGGCGGTTTTCCGTTTCGATCATCGCCTGCACGCTCTCCGGGATGGCCCAAAAAAAGGTTGCGCTGTTGCCGATGAAGAGGACTTTCCATATTTTGGCGCCCGAAGCCGGCTCCAGTTTTTCCCCGATGAACCGCTTTTCCGGCGGCATCTTTTCACTGGTTTGCCGGACGGATTCCGCGGTTCCGGGCGCCGACGGATAAATTTCGATGCCGTTGATGATGGCTTCACCGGTGAAACGGATCCTGATTTTGCCTTCCGGCGCGGGACAGCCCGCGTATTCGATAACCACCGGCCAGGCGAATCCGCCCGCGGCCGCATAAGGGTCAAATCCCGAGAGAATTTCCCTGCCGTTCACCTCCGCCCCGAAAGCGCGGTTGCCCGCGCGGAAGTGGCACTCGAACGTCTCCGCGAAATGCAGCCGCGCGGTATAAACGCCCTTTTCCACGGCGAAAGCATAACGATCCAAACCGTATCGTTCGGCCCGGTAAACGCCGGGGGCGGAAGTGTTGTGAACGGGCAGTGTCTTTTCGCGCAAGACCGCCGTGCCGCCGGTGTGCCCCCAGGTTTTATCCGCCGCCGCTTCCCGATCTTTCAGCCAGAGCCGCCCTTCGCTGTCGGTGTAATCCGCCGCGCTCCCGCAGTTGACGCGGCAGAGAGCGTTTTGCCCGCCGGCGCCGGCGGCTGGTGAATCATTGCGCATGGCCGTCACGCCCGGAAACACGCTCGCGGGCGAAAGCCGGCAATGGGCTTCGCGTCGTGCTGGAACAAACGAAATATCATCCGAAGGTTTGGCCGTTCCAGCCCCATCTGGCGCCGTCTATGTTTTGGAAGTTGATGTAGACGCGGTCTTGAGGCACCTGGAGGTGTTTGGTGAAAAAGGCGCACAGTTCCGGTGTCAGCCGGGCGGGGGCGTCCGGGGGCAGGCCGATGCTCCAGAGTTCGGCATAGGCGCAGGGGGAATCGTCTCCTCCGAAGCACATGGGGCACGAAATCAGCGAGACTTGGACATAGCCTTCGGGTTTGCCCAAGGCTTCCGCGCAGATCTTGGAAGCGGTTTTGACAGCGCTGTCCGCGTCCAGTTGTTTCGGGTCGGCGTTGGTTTTGATATTGAGATACGGCATGGCGGTTTCTCCTGCTCGGGTTTCGGCGTTGATTTTTTATGATGGCCGGATGCCGGAATCAATAAAAGGAAAAAAAGCTGGTTTCGCGCGGTTTTCCGGCACAATATAGACGCAACAAAGCGGGCCGCTCCCGGAGGCCCGCCGCAATCCAGCGAAGCACAGCCATGCCAAAAGATCCGCTGACGCCTTACGGCAACCGGCCGATGGTCACGCCCATCGTCACCGCCGTCAATTATGAATACGGCTCTTTCGAGGTTCTGCGCCAAATCACGGACGGGGAAATCGAGGGCTACACCTACCACCGGGACGACAACCCGACGGTGCGCGAGGTGGAGCGGGCCATCGCCGTCATGGAGGAGGCCGAGGACTGCATCGTCACCACGACCGGCATGGCCGCATGCGCCCTCATTTATTTGACCTATTTAAGTTCGGGCGACCACCTCATCCTTTTCCACGACATCTACGGGGCGCACTACAAAGTGGCGCTCATCCTGGAGCGTCTGGGAGTGGAAGTCACGTGGCTCGACGCGGCAAGCGCGGAAGACTTGGGGAAACACATCAAGTCCAGCACCAAAATGATATTTTGCGAGACGCCGAGCAATCCCCTCTGCAAAGTGGTGGACATCGCCGCGCTGCGCAAGGAAGCGGACAAAGCCGGCGCCTTGCTCGCGGTGGACAACACTTTCGCCACCCCTTACCATCAGAAGCCGCTTCAGCTCGGGGCCGACTTCGCCGTGCACAGCGCGACCAAAGGCCTTGGCGGGCACAATGACCTGATGGCGGGCGCCATCGCGTGCTCGAAGGAGCGTTACAACGAGCTGTGGTTCACCCGGCAGGCCGTCGGGGCGACCCACGACGCTTACTCCGCTTCGCTTCTGGAGCGGGGTTTGAAGACTTTTGAATTGCGGGCGGAAAAGATGGCGGCCAATGGCATGGCCATGGCGGAGTTTCTTCAAGGGCATCCCAGGATCACCCGGCTCATCTACCCCGGCCTGCCCGCGGATCCCGGTTATGAAACCGCCCGCAAGCAGATGCGCAACGGTTTTGGAGGCATGCTGGCTTTCGACGTTGGAGAGACGCAGGACGAAGCCAAACGGTTTATCAAAGAGCTCAAGGTGATTTACCACGCCGTCAGCCTGGGCGCCACCGAGAGTTTGATCTGCATCCCTTACCTGACGACCATGCTCTATTTGCCCGAGGAACGCCGCGCCCTTTTCGGCGTCAAACCCAACACCGTCCGCCTCTCCGCCGGCATTGAAAAAACCGGACGCCTTACGGGCGACTTGAGGCAGGCCCTGGACCAAATCTGACCAAAGCCTCCGGGAAGGGCGAGCGGATGGTGTTGCCGCCCCGGGATTTTCCGGCCGGCGCGGTTTTCCGGGAGCCTTGGAAAAATTTTTTTTCACAAACGCAATATTTTCCTTGCCAAAGCCGGAATAAGCGCTTCTTTTCGTCCTCCTTTGTTTGGGGGAGTTGTTCTTTGCCAAGCCGGAAGGAGCCGGAAAAAAAGTTTGCGAAGGCTCTTGACGGCGGAGGGGAAAGCGGATTTATTTGAAGGTTGCCTCTTTCGAACAGGTGAAAGAGGCATTTGTATCTTTTGTTCTTTGAAATTTGCCGAGTGCGATTGGCGGGGAAAGAGCCTGTCAATTCTTTAAACACATATCGAGTAGTTCTGAATCCAACGGATGAAGAACTCCCGGAAAGTTTATTTAAAACTATTCGGAGAGTTTGATCCTGGCTCAGAGTGAACGCTGGCGGCGTGGTTTAGGCATGCAAGTCGAGCGGGAACCCCGGAAGGGTAACCGGAAGGGGGGATAGCGGCAGACGGGTGAGTAACACGTGAGCAACCTGTCCTGAAGTGGGGGATAGCCTGCCGAAAGGTGGATTAATACCGCATGTGGCCCTCCGTTGCCTGACGGAGAAGCTAAAGCTGGGGATCTTCGGACCTGGCGCTTTTGGAGGGGCTCGCGCCCTATCAGCTTGTTGGCGGGGTAACGGCCCACCAAGGCGAAGACGGGTAGCTGGTCTGAGAGGATGATCAGCCACACTGGGACTGAGACACTGCCCAGACTCCTACGGGAGGCTGCAGTCGA
>CAZYUX010000159.1:919-6492 GCA_964650745.1 uncultured Puniceicoccaceae bacterium | reverse complement strand
GGCCGGATATTACGCCCACTGTTCCGCCCTGGACGCTTGTTTTGGCAAATTGCTCCAGGCGCTGGAAGAACTTGGGCTGGATGAGGAAACCATCGTCGTCTTCACTTCGGATCACGGCGATTTGCTGGGGGCGCACGGGCTTTTCGACAAGCAAGGGCCGTGGGAGGAGTCCATCCGGGTGCCGCTGTTGTTCCGCTGGCCCGGCGGCCTTGGCCGCGAAGGCCGCGAAAGCGGGCTGGTTTTCCAAACTATAGACTTTTATCCCACGCTTTGCGCGCTGGCGGGAGTGGCGCCTCCGGCCGAAGCGGGCTTGCAGGGGCGGGACTGTTCCGGATGGCTTCGGGAAGACGCTTTGCCGGAAAAGAACCGGGCGTTTATCGCCGCTTATCATACTTTTGGCAACTGGCCCCGCATCGCCGCCAAGCGGCAAGACTCCCTCATTCAGGCCCGCGAATACCGGGGCGTGCGGACGCCGCGTTACACTTACGCGGAAGCGCTCAGCGGACCGTGGTTGCTCTACGACAACCAGGAAGACCCTTGGCAGCTTCACAACCGCGCCAGCGATCCCGCATGCCGGGTCCTCCAGAATGATTTGCGCGGCCAGCTCCGGGAAATGCTCGCTGAATACGGCGACGAGTTCAGACCGGGCATGGAATACGTGCGCCGGCGGGGGTATAAAGTGGACGCCAGCGGCACCCTCGGCTACCCTGACGCTGAAAAATGGAGGCGCAAAGGGATTTGAAAACAGCGCGGCTGAATGGCCGCGGGAGGGCTTTGGCCGGCTCTTTTGCGCGTCTTGTTCAAAAAAGCGTTTTTTATGGCCTCTATTCCGGACGGGAAGAAAACTTGCCCTTGCGGCCGCCGCCGGGCAATTTAACCGTTCCATGATTGACGCGCAGCATCTGGCAAGCCAAGCCGAAGCGGCGGCGCGCGACGCCGGGGAGTTCCTCGCGGGAGAAGCTCGTAAAGACCGCCGTGTTTTTTCCCGGGAAAGCAGAGACATCAAGACCGGCGCGGACACGGCTTCCGAGGAACGAATCCGCGCCTCTCTCGGCCCGGCCGGTTATCCCGTCCTGGGCGAAGAAGCCGGCGGGGACGCCGGTTTGCCCGCCCGCGATGATCCTTACTGGATCGTGGATCCTCTCGACGGCACTTATAATTACACGCGAAGGGTTCCGCTTTGCTGTGTCAGCATCGCTCTTTTCAGAGGCGAAATGCCGCTTTTGGGCGTGATTTATGATTTCAACCGGGACGAGCTTTTTCGCGGGATCGGGGATCAGGGGCTCTACATCAATGGGAAAAAACAGGCGCCGGATTGGGCCGAGTCGCCGGTCCAGGCCTCTTTGCAAACCGGATTTCCCGCCGGGCGCGATTACAACCGGGAGTCATTGCGGCGTTTTATCGGGCGGGTGCAAAAATTCAAAAAAGTCCGCCTCATCGGGAGCGCGGCTCTGGCGGTGGCCTGGGTGGCCGCCGGCCGCTTCGACGTCTATTTCGAGGAAGGCATCCGTCTTTGGGACGTTGCCGCCGGACTGGCTCTTGTTCAATCCGCCGGAGGCGCCATCCGCCTGGATTCCAACCCGGTTCTGCCTTTCGCCTACGACGTGTGGGCCGCCGGCCGGAGCGAATTCATTGGCTGAACCGTGTCACCTGGCCGCGCCCGGCGGATTTGATCCGATGAAAGCTTTGAGTAGATGAGGAGAAAGAACGCTGGTTCATTTGGATAACGGCCAGTGACGGCATTCGCTTTGAAATTAAAAAACCGGAGGATGCGCCTCCGGTTTTTTAAAAATTAACGAAGTGGATGAACTCACGGGCTGGTGCCTTCTTCCGTTTCGCCAGCCGGGCTGAAGGGCGGCGGGTTGACATCTTTGAGGATAATCGGAGGCACTTCCGGAGGCTGGGGAATTTCGGGGATGACGAACCTCCACTCAAACAGAATTTCAGTCGGGAACCATGCCGGAAAGATATCGGGATCCAAATCCGGAAGAACAGGTTGTTCTTCTTCGGGGATTTCCTCGATCCGCTGCTCGAGGAAGCGTTCGAGTTTGCCTTCCTCGTCCAGCTCGACCTCGATGACCAGTTTGAATCCAGCCGGCAGCTCGGCTTCCCCGCCTTTCAGGCCGATGGCCGGATTGTCCACAGTGACGATTTTCAGGAGGCCTTTCGAGGTGTAATAGGTGATAATCATTTTGCGTTCCGGCGTTTTGACCACCTCGATGACAAACTGCGTGCCAAGAATGTGCGCGAAGCCCACAGGGGTTTTCACGTCAAACCTTGAATTGGGGTTAAGCTTGTTGACGTTGCCGATGAGGCGGCCGAACTCGAGCATGAATTCAGTCTCGGACAGGCCCCGCTCGAGGAAGTCGCTGGCCGGGCTCCGGGTCGGGTCCATTCGCTGGACGAATTTGGAAACCTGGAGCCGGGATTCCTCTTCGACGAGAATGGAGGCGCCGTTGGGGAAAAGCAGCAGGCCGCTGCCGGCGGCGCCCAAGGTGCCGGTGATAACCGTGGAGCCTTCCCGGATTTTCATGCCGTTTCTGGCGGCGGTGGTGGAGCCGTCAGGCAAGTAAAGCATGACCTGGCCGCGGACATTGGCGATCACGCCGTAGTTCGATATCATTTGCGCCTCAAGCGAAAGGGCGAACTGGAGCGCCAAAAAGGCGAGCAATATTGAAAGGAATCTTTTGCACATGGTGAAATAGTAGCTTTGCTGTTTCCGATTAAAAGGTTTTTTCCGGTTTTCAGCTTCAATAATCGAACATTTTTGTCCTTTTGTAAAGTAAATAAAATGCCATTTTTCAAGCCCCAAGCGGCTGAATGCGCCGCGCGGATTGAATTGGATTGACGGCGGCCCGGTTCCTCCGCTCTTTTCGAATTTTATATGTTTCGCGCGGCAACGCCGCCCGCTCACCGGAGATGCTATATCTCTTAACAGTTTCGCTCGTCTGGGCCTTTTCCTTCAGCCTCTTCAAGGAGAATCTGAGCGGTTTCGACCCTAATCTCATGGCCTGCCTGCGGCTGCTTCTGGCCCTGCCTTTGTTCCTGCCGTTTCTGCGTCTGGAAAGCGTCCCGCGGCGGGCGCGCGGGCGCCTGATGCTCATCGGCGCGGTGCAATACGGGCTGATGTACGGCCTTTTAAATTTCTCTTACGGTTTCCTGGCGGCTCACGAAGTCGCCCTGTGCACCGTTTTCACCCCCGTTTACGTCATTTTGATAGATGATTATCATGAAGGCCGGTGGCGGGCCTATTACTGGGGCACGGCCATGCTGGCGGCGGCGGGGGCGGGAGTGATTTTGCTGCGCTTTGATGTTCCGGAGCGGCTGCTTCGGGCGGTCAAGGGTTTTTTCCTGATGCAGGGATCCAACTTCTGTTTCGCCTACGGCCAAATCGCCTACCGGCGGCTGCGGCCCGTGTTTTCCACGCCGCGGGACCGCGAGGTTTATGCGCTGCCTTACTTTGGAGCGGTCCTGATCACTTGTTTAACGACTGCCCTCAGCGGCGGCTGGGGGGATCTTGCCCGGCTTGGGTCGCGGCAAGTTTACACCTTGTTCTACCTGGGTGTTCTGGCCTCCGGGTTGTGTTTTTTCTGGTGGAACAAAGGCGCCGCCCTCACGCACCCGGGTGTCTTGGCCGTTTTCAACAACCTGAAAATTCCCCTGGCCGTATGCTGCTCGCTGTTCATCTTCCGCGAGCCTGCCGCCCTGTCCCGCCTCCTGCCCGGAGGCGCTATTCTCTGCTTCGCCTTCTTTCTCGCCGAACGGCGGCGCAGGAGGACAAACCGGTGAAACCGCGGCGGCGCGCCTCTACTCCGTGAGAATCTCTCTCGCGGATTTGCCCTGGGGGATGAAGGGCAGGACGTGCTCGGTGTAGGGGACGATGACGCGCAGGACGAAGGGGCCGTCGTGGTCCAGCATCTCGCGGATGCCCGCCCGCAGATCGTCTTTTTTGAGAACCATGCGGGCTTTGACGCCGAAGCCTTCGCAGATTTTGACGAAGTCGGGGTAAAGCCCCTCCGGGTTGCCGGGGCCGCCGATGTTATGGGGGTCGCTGAGAATGGTCTGGCCGCGGACGCCCTCGTAAAAGCGGTCTTCCCATTGCACCACCATGCCCAAGTGCTGGTTGTCGAGCAGGAGCACTTTGACGGGGATTTTCTCCATCACGGCGGTGGCCAGTTCCTGGATGTTCATGGTGAAAGAGCCATCCCCGTCCACATCAACAACCTGCGTGCCGGGGCGGCCCACTTTGGCGCCCAGAGCGGCGGGCAGTCCGAAGCCCATGGTGCCGAGGCCGCAGGAGCTCAGGTGGGTGCGGGTCTTGTCATAGTGATAAAACTGGGCCGCCCACATCTGGTTTTGCCCGACGCCGGTGGTGATGATGGCATTGCCTCCGGTTTCCTGGCAAAGCACGTCCACCGCTTCCTGGGGGAGAATGTGCGGGTGGCTTTTGTCATAAGTGAAGGGATGCTCTTTTTTCCATTGCTGAATTTTGGATATCCAAGCGGCAAGGTCAGGTTTCCGGAAGTTCTCCGCGCGGGCTATATCGAGCATCCCCCGCAGGGAGGTTTTGATGTCGGCGTGGACAGGATAGTGCGCCCTCTTGTTTTTATGGTGTTCGCTCTTGTCGATATCTATGTGGACAATGGTGGCGCCGGGGGCGAACTTTGACACGGCGCCGGTGATACGGTCGTCGAACCGGGCGCCGAAGGCGAGCAGCAGATCGCTCTCGTAGGCTGCCCAGTTGCCGGCCACGCTTCCGTGCATGCCGAACCAGCGCAGGCATGAGGGAACGGTTTCCGGAAAGCAGCCCTGGCCCATCAAAGTGGTGGCCACGGGGATGCCTGTCAAATCCGCGAACTCGCGCAGTTCCGCTTCCGCGCCGGAGGAAATAATCCCGCCCCCGGCGTAAATGAGGGGCTTGCGGCTTTCGGAAATCAATTCCATGATTTCCCGTATCATATCCTCCGGCGGCGGGGGCGGCAGACGGTAGCCGGGGAGCTGCATCTCCTGTTCGAAGTCTGGAATCACCATGGCCTGCTGGACATCCTTGGGCAGGTCAATCACCACGGGGCCGGGGCGCCCGGTGCTGGCAAGGTGAAAAGCTTCCTTGATGATGCGCGGCAGGTCCTCCGCCCGCAGCGCCAGAAAACTGTGCTTGACCACCGGCAGCGTCAGCCCGAAGACATCCGTCTCCTGAAACGCCGTTTTGCCGATGAGGGTTTGAAAAACCTGGCCGGTGACAGCAACCATGGGGATGCTGTCCATGTAAGCGTCGGCGATGGTGGTAATGAGGTTGGTGGCTCCGGGGCCGCTGGTGGCCATGCAGACGCCGGCGCGGCCCGTGGCCCGCGCATACCCCTGGGCCATGAACCCGCAGCCCTGCTCATGCCGGGGCAGGATGGTGCGGATTTTTTTCGTCCGCGTGAGAGCTTGGTGCAGTTCCAGGGACGCTCCGCCAGGATAGGCGAAGATGACCTCCACACCCTCCCGCTCGAGGCATTTCACGAAAATGTCGGCGCCTTTCATTTTCCGGCTTGGCGCTTTCCCGGATTCCGCCGGGATGTTTTTCTCTT
>CAZYUX010000159.1:0-909 GCA_964650745.1 uncultured Puniceicoccaceae bacterium | reverse complement strand
GGCGTGAGGAAGGACGGTTTTCACGGAGCCGTTCATATCCCGAGTTTCATCAGTAAGGGAGAAAACTCCGGCTTGTAAATGGTTAAATAGCGCGCGGCCAGCCTTAACGCAACGGTTTGGGCGCCTCGCGGGAAACGCGTCGTTCCTGACACGAGCGCGGTCAAAATTCGGAAAACCGCATTATTGCATCCCGGGGTTGACGGGGTTGCCCCGGCAGTGTTTAATACGGGCCGGCCTGTATTATTTCCGCGCCGCGCGTTTATTTCCCGCCCGGTTTAATGGAATTAAAGTATTAATCTCGTCAAGCTTGTGACTTAAAATGGAATTTTGCGCAGCCATTAACTGCATGGACGGGCGTGTTCAGCTGCCTGTCATCCGCTTTCTCCATGAACGGCTGGGCGCCCGTTACGTGGACATGATCACCGAACCCGGCCCCAACCGGATACTGTCCGGACAAAGTCCGCCGGCTCTCGTTCAATCCATATATGACCGCGCGGACATTTCGGTGAACAAGCACGGCTCGCAAGCCATCGCCATCGTCGGCCACCACGACTGCGCCGGCAACCCCGCTCCTGAAACGGAACAACTCGAACACCTTCGCCAAGCCGCCCAACACCTGCGCCGGCGTTACCCCGAAATCCGAATCCTCCCCCTCTGGGTCGGCGAAACCTTCCGCCCTGAGGAGGTGGATTAACCAAAATTATGTCTCCAGAACCTCGGCGGAAGCCTCGCCGTCGTGGAATTGGGTTTTGACCTTCTGGCCGGGACGGAGGGATTTCTTGCGGGGGATGACGCGGTTTTCCTTGTCCTTGATGATGACGTACCCGCGCCGGAGCACCTGTTGGGGACTGGCGTTGAGGAGGCGTTTAGCCAGCTGGCCGACATGCCGGGAAGTGAAACGCAGGCGGG
>CAZYUX010000158.1:0-6512 GCA_964650745.1 uncultured Puniceicoccaceae bacterium | reverse complement strand
ATCCCTCCATCTTGAGGGAAAAATCCCCGGTGTCTATCCTAAATTAGCAATCCCTTTCAAATATGAATAATATTGCTGCTTTAGAGAAACGGAAATCCCAGTTTAATTCACCACCCAAACCGCACCCGCTTCCTGAAAAAGGAATTTATTATCACTGACGCGGGTTAATTCCGGCGCTTCCTTTGTCAGGATTGGAAGGCGGCTGCGGCGGTTCGGTGTTGCGGGCCATGACTTCGCGCAGGGCGGCGCGGGTGATGGGCTTGGCCAGGTAATCGTCCATCCCCGCTTGCAGGCATTCCTCGCGGGCGCCCGTCATGGCGTGGGCGGTGATGGCGATGATGCGGCTGCGGCGGTTCGTTCCGCGCTCTTTTTCAAGGGCGCGGATTTGCCGGACGGCTTCGCATCCGTCCATCTCCGGCATTTGCAGGTCCATGATAACGAACGGATAAGAATGCTCTCTCCACGCCGCCACCGCTTCCTTGCCGTTGGCGGCCAAATCCACGGCGTAACCGAGGCGTTCCAAATGCCGCCGGCACACGTCCTGGTTGATCGGTTTATCTTCGGCGACGAGGACCCGCGCGAGCGTTTTCCCGCCGGGAGCGGCGGCGGGAGGTTTGCTGACGGAGCTTGTTTCGATGGGCGGGGAAGTCATTTGCCCGGTTTTGCCCAGCCGCGCGGTGAACCAGAAGAGCGAGCCTTCTCCGGGCTTGCTGGCCATGCCGATTTGCCCCCCCATCATTTCGACCAGTCTCTTGCAAATCGCAAGGCCCAGCCCCGTGCCTCCATACTGGCGGGTCGTCGAGCCGTCGGCCTGGGTGAAGGATTGAAAGAGCGTCTGCTGGATGTCCTCGGGAATGCCGATGCCGGTGTCCCGCACTTCGAACCGCAGGGTGGCTTTTTCCTTCGTTTCATCTTCGAGCCGGACCGAAAGCGAAACAGAACCGCCGGAGGTGAATTTGACGGCATTGTTGACGAGGTTGGTGATGACTTGGCGCAGGCGGGTGGGATCGCCGCGCACAAGCTCGGGCAATCCGGGAGCCGCGCGGGTTTCGAGTTTCAGATTTTTTTCCTCGGCCGCGTCGCCGTAAAGGGCCATCGTTTGCTCCACGACATCCCATAACCTGAATTTGATTCTTTCGAAGATCATTTTTCCGGCCTCGATTTTCGAGAAGTCGAGGATGTCGTTGATGAGCGTCAAGAGCGTCTTGCCGCTGAGCGTCACGGCTTCGACGTATTCGCGCTGCTCGGCGTCCAGGGCGGTGCCGCGCAAAAGATCGTTCATGCCGATGATGCCGTTAAGGGGGGTGCGGATTTCGTGGCTCATGTTGGCCAGAAAAACGCTGCGGGCGGCGACGGCCGCCTCGGCTGTTTCCTTGGCCCGCTGCAGCTCGCGCTCGGTGCGCCGGTGCTGGGACACTTCGGCTTCCAGCTTTTCGTTGGCGGCCCACAGCTCCGCCGTGCGCCCGCGCGCCAGCCGGTCCAGCTCCCGCATCTTCATCCGCGAACGCTGCAGCAGGTTCCATTTTTCCGTCAGCGTGTTGGCCAGCTGCTGGACTTCCACGTGGTCAAATGGTTTTTTCAAGATCAGCAGCCGGTCGGAAGCGCCCAGCCGCTCCCGCATTTCCTCCCACGAATAATCGGAGTAGGCGGTGCAAATGACGACTTGCAGGTCGGGGTCCGCCTCCCAAATCCGGGCGGCGGTTTCCACGCCGTCCCATCCGGGAGGCATGCGCACGTCAATAAACGCCGCCGCGTAGGGCCGCCCTTTCTCTTTGGCCTCCTTCGCCATTTTGAACCCTTCTTCACCTTGGAACGCGGAATCCATGGCGAAGCGCGGCGCGGCCGGCGCCTTGGATGATCCGCCGAACAGGGCGGCTTCGGCCTCGTCCAGGGCGGCGCTGTCCGCTTCTTCCGGGTCGAGGATTTTGCGGAAATCGGCGTGGATGGCGCGGTTGTCGTCTATGATAAGCAGCCGGCGGTTGCTGGATTCCGGTTCTGTCATGAGGGAATTTTCCGGGTCAAAGGCAGATCGAGAATGAACGAGGCGCCCTGGCCCGGGCCGGTGCTGCGGGCGGTCAAGGAGCCTCCTAATTCCTTGGCGGAGAGGGCGCTGCTGTGCAAGCCGAATCCGTGCCCGTCTTTGCGCGTCGTGAAACCGTGCTCGAAGATGCGCGGCAGGTTTTCCGGCGCGATGCCTTCGCCGTTGTCGCCCACCGTCACACGGGCGCGCCCAGGCCCGCCCGGCTCGATTTTGACCGTCAAAACCCGCTCTTCAAAGGTTTGGCCGTCCAGGGCATATTTGGCATTGCCCACCAGGTTGACCAGGATATGGAGAACTTTGGAGCGGTCGGTGTGCAGGGGGGACACGTTTTGATATTCCCTGACCAGCCGGACGTCGTGGCGCGCGAGTGCCGCGGCATTGATTTTGAGGGCGTCCTCCATCAAATCGCGCAGATCGGCTTCCTCGACTATCCGCCCGCGCCGGGCGTAATCCTGCTGGGTTTCGATAACCTCGCGGATGTGCATCAGGTTTTCTTTCAGCGAGTCCAGTTCGGCCAGCAGCTTTTCGCGTTCGGCCAGCAAGCGGCCGGACAGGCCTTCGAGGTAGGCGGGGATTTTCCGGCCCTTTTCATCCGCCGTCAGATACGCGCCCAGGTCGGCTTCATGCTCCCGGATTAAATCCAGGATCTTGGCCAGGTTCGCCGCCTTCGATTGCCGGACGTTTTGGATGGCGAGATCGGCGGAAACATTCACGCTGTTGAGCACGTTGCCGATGTTGTGCAACAAGCCGGTGGCCACCTCCGCCCGGCCCGCCATGTGGGAGGCTTCGAGAAGCTCGGCATGGGTCTTTTTCAGTTGCTCCTCCGCCTGTTTCAGCTCGGTGATATCTTTGGTGATGCCAAAGGTGCCCATGATTTCGCCTTTGCGGTTGCGCAAAGGCATTTTGACGCCCAGACACCACGGGCGGGAACCGTCAGGATAGGTTTTATGGCTGAGCCGCCCGAGAACCGGCTGCCCGGTTTCCATAATCCGTTTTTCCAGAGCATGGGCTTCCGCGGCATCAGCCGGGCTGAAGAAGTCGCGGTCGGTTTTGCCGATAAGATCGTCGGCGTCTTCCGCGGCGAGCCGCCGGGCCACGGACGCGCTGCATTTGATGAAGCGGTGCTCCCGGTCCTTGAAATAGAGCAGGTCGGGCACGTTGTCGAGCATGGCTTGGAGCAAGTCGCTCCAGTAGCCGGAGGCTTCCTCGGCCAGTTTCCATTCCGTGATGTCCCGGGCGATGCCGGCCAGGCCGATGACTTCCCCCCGCTCGTCGCGCAGAGGCAATTTGGAGGTCAGGTGCCGGATCAGCACGCCTTCGCGCACCACGCCGGCCTCCTCGCGGAACAGGACCGGTTTGCCGGAATGCATGATGGTTTGCTCCGCTTCGAAGTACTTCCGGGCGATTTCCTCGTCCATCAAATCGAAGTCGCTCTTGCCCAGCAATTCTTCGGGGGAGGACAACCCGTGAAATTCGGCGGTGGAGCGGCTGGCTCTGATGAAGCGGGAATTGCGGTCCTTGAAATAAACTTTGTCCATGACGTTTTCCAGGAAACCGTTGAGCAGGATCCGCTCGGTCTTGATCGTCTCCCGCAAACGGGCCAGCAGCTCGCGGTTTCCGCTTCCGGCGCATGGCAGCCAGGCGCGCGCGCCGGACAGGCGCCGCAGAAGCAGCAGGATCAGAGCGGAGAATCCCAGCACGTGCAGAACCGCCCGGCCGGGCGCGGCCAAAAAAGGAAACGCCGACAGCCCGGCCAAGGCCAGCAGCAGCCAGACATAATTGCAGGCTTTCCTCTTCCGGGAGAATCCCGCGCGGTCTTCCTCTCTTTTTTCCACGCCAGTCACATTATATCGTCATCCCCCTTGTTTCTCCACTATTATTTTGGATTAAATAGGGAGCTGAAAACAGGGGCGGCGCTCCGCGAACCCGTATTCCTGAGAATTACCGGAGCCGCCGGGCCGCGTCCAGAACAGCTTCCGCCGTTATGCCTCCGGCTTCCATCACTTCGGCCCCGGGGGCGCTGCGGCCAAAACTTTCCAGCCCAATGACGGCGCCGTCCAGACCGGTGTGACAGTGCCAAGTTTGCGGCACGCCGGCCTCGATGGCGATCCGCTTGCGGCATGAGGGCGGCAGCACCTCATCGCGGTAAGATTGGGGCTGGCGCTCGAACCGTTCGAAACACGGCATCGAAACAACCCTCGCGCCCGGCCCCAGCCGTTCCGCCGCCGCAAGCGCGTGTTGCAGCTCGCTCCCGCATGACAGCAGGATCAAGTCCAATTCCGCCGTTTCCCGCCGCGCGATATAGCCGCCTTTCAAAACCCCGCGACGCCGGTCTTGCACGGGAATCCCGTCGAGCATGGGCACGGACTGCCGGGTGAGAATCAAACCGGTGGGGCCGTCCGCCCGTGCGGCGGCCGCGGCGAAGGCGCCCGCCGTTTCCTCCGGATCCGCGGGGCGGATGATATCGAGGTTGGGAATACAACGCAGGGCGCTGACCGTCTCAACCGGCTGGTGTGTGGGGCCGTCCTCCCCCACCCCCACCGAGTCGTGCGTCCAGATGTAAAAAAGCGGCAGTTTGGCCAGGGCCGCAAGGCGCACGGCGGGCCGCATATAATCGGAAAACACCAGAAACGTCGCTCCGGAAGCCGGAAAAATCCCGTCGTAAGCGAAGCCGTTTAGAATCGCTCCCATGGCGTGCTCGCGGATACCGTAACGGATGTTGCGCCCGGTGTGACAGCTCTTGGAAAAGTCGCCTCCGCCTTTAATGTAATTTTTGGTCGAGCCATGCAAGTCGGCGCTGCCGCTCACGAGCAGCGGCAAGGCGCCGGCGATGGATTGCAGGACCTCGCCGCCCGCGGCGCGGGTGGCCAGCCTGGCGCCCGTTTTAAATTCCGGCGTTTTCGCCAGCAATTCTTCCGCGGCCGGCCGTTTGCCCATGGCGGCGGCCTCGAGTATTTCCGCTTTGTCCGGGCAGGCTTTTCTCCACGCGGCATAAGTCCGCTCCCACCGGGAATGGCGTTCGAGCAATTCCCGCTTCCGCCGCCCGAAATACTCCCGGACTTCGGCGGAAACATGGAACCGCCCGGCGGGAAGGCCGAGCACCCGCCTGGCAGCCTCGCCGTGCATGGCGCCCGCTTCGCCATGGGCTTTGGCGGTCCCCGCCACTTCCGGGATGCCCTTGCCGATGACGGTTTTGGCGATGATGAGCTTGGGCCTGCCGTTGCCGCCGGCTCTGGCTTTCTCCAAAGCGCCGAGGACAGCGCCCATGTCGTGCCCGTCCACCACACCGGTGTCAAATCCGTAAGCCTGGTAACGCCGCGCCGTGTCTTCGCTTTGCGTCTCTCCCGCGGCCGCGTCGAGAGTCACGTCGTTCGAATCGTAAAGGATAATCAAGTTGTCCAGACCAAGGTGCGCGGCCAAGGCGGAAGCTTCGGCTGAAACGCCCTCCTGCAAATCGCCGTCCCCGGCCAGACAAATCACGTGGTGCCCGAATATCGCGTGCTCCGGCGTGTTGAACACCGCCGCCGCCATTTTGCCCGACATGGCCATGCCCGCGGCGTTGCCCACACCCTGGCCGAGAGGTCCGGTGGTGCACTCGACGCCCGGCGTTTCCCCGAACTCCGGGTGCCCGGGCGTCAGGCTGCCCATCTGGCGGAAATTCCGAATTTCCTCCAGCGGCAAATCATACCCGCTCAAATGCAGCCAGGCATACAGAAACATGCTCCCGTGGCCGGCCGACAGGACGAACCGGTCGCGGTTGAGCCATCGGGGCCGCTCCGGATTGAAATTCAGAAAATGGCCGAAAAGCACGGCGCCCATTTCCGCCGCTCCAAGGGGCAGGCCCAAGTGGCCGGACTCCGCCGCCGCCACCGCGTCTATGGCCAGCCCGCGCGCTTCCCTGGCCGCTTGCCGTAAAAGAGTCTCGTTCATGGTTGTTTGTTGTTGTTATTGCCGCCGCATGTTCCGGGAGCCGGCTCAAGTGCGGTTTCCCGGCGCCGGGAAAATCAGTGAACTTTCATGGCGTAAAATAGAGCGTTCTCCGGGCGGAGGGCAAGCTTGCCGCAAAAAATATCACGCATAACATGGCAGGCGACGAAGCCGGGGCGGTTGCGTTTAAACGTCACGCCCCGACGTCCTCTTGGAAGGGGTGGTCGGTATCCGTGCGCAGGCGCCATTCGAGGAGTTTGAGCTGCAGGTCTTGAACGATGCCGTTGTATTGGGGCTGCCCATACAGGTTATTCATCTCGTTGGGGTCGGCTTCCATGTTATAAAGCTCGTTGCCGCCGGTTTCGCGGATGACGAGTTTCCACTTTTCAGTGCGGGCCATCATGCAGCGGGCCATTGTGCCGGGGAAGCGGCCGTAGGTGTCCTGCTTGCCGTTGCCGTCGAAATCGCCCGCGACGATGCCCTTCCATGCCGCGACGGCCTCATCCAGGGTTTCGGGAACATCCATCCCCAGCTGATCGAGCCA
>CAZYUX010000157.1:0-6522 GCA_964650745.1 uncultured Puniceicoccaceae bacterium | reverse complement strand
CTGGCCTTGCATTTTGAAGTGACGGAAACCGGGCGGGAGGCCGCCGTCCAAACGGCGGCTCTCAATTTCGGAGCGGACTATTTGCGCCATGAGCACCACGCCCGGCTCGCCGGCGCCGCCGGCGAAACCGCCCTGCTGGCCTTGAACGCGGGCGCCGGCGGGCAGGTCTTCGACCAGCGCGCCCGCCAGACTCACGCCGCCGCGGGAGCGCGCAGCAGCCTGCTCTATAAAAATGTCCTGGCGGGGCGCGCCCGCTCCGTCTTTTCGGGAATGATCCGGGTCGAAAAACAGGCCCGGCAAACCGACGCCTATCAAAGCAACCGCAACCTTTTGATGAGCGGCACAGCCGCCGCCAACTCGCTGCCGGGGCTGGAAATTTTGGCCAACGACGTCAAGTGCAGCCACGGCTCCGCCACCGGCCAGCCTGACGGCGGCGAAATTTTTTACCTGCAATCCCGGGGCCTCTCCCGCACCCGGGCCGTCGAATTATTGGCGGAGGGTTTTTGCGCGGATATTTTCAACCCGTTGCAACCGGAAGCCCTGACAGAACATTTGTTCCGCCTGCTCCGCGATAAAATCCGCGCCCGGAAAAATCATGGCGGACAATGAGCGCATCATCAGCCGGGAAATTCCGGCGGTATCCGTCCCTTACGGGGAGCCGGTCACACTGCCCAAAGGCGCCAATGTCAGCATCACCCACCGCATGGGAGGGAATTTCACCGTTGTCTGGGACAAGGGCATGGCTCTCATCGGCGGCGAGCACGCCGAAGCGCTGGGCGAACCGCCCCCGGAGAAGAAAACCGCCCCAGCGAAATCCGCTGAAGGCCCGCCGGACACGGAGCAAATCTGGGAAGCCCTGAAAACCGTTTACGACCCGGAAATTCCCGTCAACATCGTGGACCTTGGGCTCGTTTACGCCGTGGACGTGAAAGAGACGGCGGAAAAAAAACACGAGGTGAACATCAAGATGACCCTGACCGCGCCCGGCTGCGCCATGGGGCCGGTCATCGCCGCCGAAGCGCGCCGGCGTTGTGAAAACGTTCCGGGCGTGAGCGCCGCCGCGGCCGAAATCGTATGGGACCCGCCATGGGAGCCGTCCATGATTTCCGAGGAAGGCAAAATGCGCCTGGGCCTGCTTTGACCCCCCGTCAAACACGCCCTCCGGGCGGAGAAAACGACAATCCAGGACTCTTGGCGAGTTCCGCCAAATCACTCTTTGAAGGTGATTTCTGTCTGCTTTGCTTCGATTTCTCGTGTTGCCGTCTGGAAGGCATCGTTTATATGCTCATTAACACGTGCAAAATTTTCCGCCAAACGTTGCGCCGGCGGTTTGGGTGGAACCAATATCCCGCCCATCGACTCGGCAATCATGCCCATTCCTGACAGGAAGTTCTTTGCTGCTTTTGAGATTCGCGCTACTGCAATATAATATGATAACGGACGCAAGGCAAATATTCTCAATATTTCTCAATTATTCTGACTCGGATGGATTTTGTCTGATTACTCGTCAACTCATGCTTTTTATTATCCTTTCCCTTTGAGCTGGGGGGCGGCGGCGGAGCAGGGCGCCCAAACGGGCCTCGAAGTGCTCCGGGTCGTAGTTGGCCGTCTCCAGAAGATACAGCAGGACGCCGTCGCGGCTGACGCGGATGGAGCGCCGTTTCTCCCGCCCGTTGGTTTTGGGTTTGGCGCGGGTCAGGTGGGCGCAAAGCGTCTGGTCGTCCAGGCAGTCCCGGATGTGCTGGGGGCTTCGCCCGACCAGCCGGGCCATCTCGCCGGTGGTGAACCATTCCCGCCCCGGCGGCAGCAGGTTATCGAAGTGTTCTTTCGGGTTCATGGGGATACTCCTTTCCGAGGTTAAAGTTCCGGGGAAAACTCACGCAAAGGCTCGCTGCGGCGGGCGCCGTGCTCGTAGCCCAGCTGGTAAGACTCCCGGCGGGCCGCCTCCACCGCCTCCCCCAGCCGCCGCTTCAATCTCTCGGCCACCAGGTTGGCGATGAAAACGTTGGGGCAAAAAACCTTGGCGAAGGCGCGCCACGTTTTGCCGCCGCGCAGCGCGTGCCCCGTGTCAACGACGATCTCGGCCTTGCGGCCGTCCTGTTGTATTTGCAGAATCGGTGTGTTCATGGTCCTTCAACGGTTTGCAGTTCCAATTGGTTCTGGCAGTTGCTCGCAACAACAACGTCTCCCCCCGAATCCGGGGTATTCCCCTCCGGCGCGCCGGGCCGCGGAGTCCCGCGCCGCCGGCCGAAACCGGCAGGCAAATAACCCTCCAGGACCAGGTGCTCCCGCAGCAAACGCACCACCAGACTCGACAACGAGCGGTTGTCCTCGTAAGCCGAACGCCGGGCCATCTCTTTCATCTCCGCACTCAGATAAATACTCAAATGGGTTCTTGCATCTTTCATAACGTGAACTAATTTACATATGTTTTTCGGATTGACAAGCTAAATAATTAGCATTTTATTATTTTAGTGTATTTTAATAGCTTCGACTTCCTTATACTGATAATCAACAACTTGTAAACTCAAATGGCCGAAAATGACAAATCCCGTCACCGCACCATCGGCATTTCCATGCATCCCGGCCTCCACAAAAAGGCCATCGAGCGTGCCAAAAGTTGCGGTTTGACCCTCAGCCGCTACGTCGCCCTCTGCCTCGATGCCGAACTCTCCGGCAAGACCACCCTGCTCCCGGAACGTTTCCCGCAATCCCCGCCCGCTCCATTACCCGCGGGCGGCGCGCCCGATCTCGACCTCGAGGACGCCATCGTCCGCGGCGGCCAATACATGGAAAAGAAAACCCTCGCCATTGACTTCGAAAACGACGTCGAGGACATCCTCGACCGCCACGAGTTCCTCTTCACCCGCATGGAGAAAGTGGCCCGCACCCGCACCGACTTCCTCATCCGGCACGTGGACCCCGCCACCGACAAAACCCATGGAATCGCCCTCGAATGCAGCTACAATGTCCGCCGCCACTTCGAAGTCACCCTCGGCCAATGCATCATCCTCCGCGGCCTTCCCGCCATTGACGCCGTCATCCTCGCCGTTCCCTACCTCCAGCACCTCGACCCTCACATGATCGAAACCTTCAAGCAGCAGGACATCCCCCTCGCAACCCCCGACACTCTCCACCGCCGCCTTAACGAAATTATCAGCAGCCTCTCCTGAAACACCGTCATCGCCCGCGGTTTGCGGAAAGCCGTTTCATGCGTGAAACGGTCCCGGAAAACGCGCGTCTTCCCTGCGGGCGGGCAAAAAACTCACGTGGCCGATTCCAGGAAACGCTGCTCGCGAATGACCGTGATCTTGATGGTCCCCGGATATTGAAGATCCTCCTCGATGCGGCGGCGCAAGTTGACCGCGAGCAGCCGCGCGTCCTCCGCTTTCATCTTTTCGGGATTGACGACGACGCGGATTTCCCTCCCCGCCTGCAGGGCGTAAGCGTCCGCCACTCCTTCAAAGGAGGCCGCAAGGGCCTCAAGGTTGCGCACCCGCTGGAAGTATGACTCCGTGCTCTCCGCCCGCGCTCCGGGCCGCGTGGCGGAAAGGCTGTCGGCAATGCTCAACAACACCGCGTAAACACTCGCGGCGGGAACTCCCCCGTGGTGCGCCGCCACGGCGTTGATGACCTCCGGATCCTCCCCGTGACGCTTCAGAAACTCCGCTCCCGCGGCGGCGTGCCCGCCCTCATGCTCCTCATCCAAAGCCTTGCCCAGGTCATGGAAAAAACCGGCGCGCCGGGCCTTCTCCTTGTCCAAACCCAGCTCATCCGCCAGCAAGCCGCACAGGTTTGCCACTTCGATGGAGTGGTCCAGCGTGTTCTGATTGTTCGACAACCGGAAATGCAGTTGCCCCAGCCGTGAAACCAGCCCCGGATGCGCGCGGTTGATCCCGCCGCGGCGCAGGGCGTCCTCCCCCAGCTCGGCGACACGCCGCTCCACTTCCTTGCCGGCCGCCGCCACCGCCTCCTCGATGCTGCCTGGATGAATGCGCCCGTCCTTCATCAAACGCTCGAGCGCCAGCCGCGCCATCTCCCGCCGCACCGGGTCGAAGGACGAAACCAGGATGCTGTCGGGCGTCTCGTCAATCAGCAGCGCCGTCCCCGAAGCCAGCTCGAAAGCCTTGATGTTGCGCCCCTCGCGCCCAATGATGCGGCCCTTCATATCCTCGCTGGGGATGGGCACGATGGTCGCCGTAATATCGTGATGCGGCACGCTGGACAAACGCTGCATCGCGTCCATGAGAATGCGTCTGGCCTCCGCTTCCACCTCTCTTTCCGATTGTCTGAGCAGCCGCCGCTTCAGCTGGCGCGCCTCGTCCTCGCACTCGCGCCGGGCCTCTTCAAGAATAATTTCCCGGGCTTTCTGCATCGTCATTCCCGCTTTTTTTTGCGCCCGCTGGCGGTAGCGTTGCACAACCTTCCTGACCGCCGCGGACCTCCGGCTCACTTCGTCGCGCATTTTCTCCAGTTCCAGAGCCGTCATCTTTTGCGTTTCCGCTTCCGCATGGCGGGCTTCCTCCGCTGTTTTAATTTCGTTCTCCTTTATCCGGCACTGCAATTCCCGCTTGCCGAGAGCCTCCTCGAGTTCCCGCCCCCGCCGCCCGATTTCCCGGTCGGCCTTTTCCAGAATCTCCTTGGCCGCGTACTCGGCGTCCTTCTTCGCCCACTGCGCGAGCTTGCGGCGCTCCTGATCCGTGCGCCGGAGCCACAAGCGCCACGCCAGCGCCCATGCAAGCGAAGCGATGGCGGCGCCCGCCGCCAGCCACATCACAACTTCAGCCGCAAACCCCATAATAAATATGACTCCGCTTTTAATTGTCACCCGGCAAGAGGAAAAAATCAACCCCTGTTATTCCATCCTCCGGCTGCGGCCCAAGGCAAGAAACCGGAACGCGCCGAAAGACAGGGTTAAAAACCAACGGTCTTCACCACGCGGGAAAAAAAATATTTTTTTCACTTTAACTGTTGCGTTTTTTAAATTCCTTAATAACCTTACCTTGTGCTTTATCAATGTAGCTGCTATCTGAATACGCGCGGGAGCATAACCGCAGCCGGGTTCAAACATGGCTAAACACCGCGCCCCAGCAACATCTCCGCTCACTTTTGAAGCCCGCGCGGATCTCCTGGAAGACCTGCGCAAAAGATATTCTTCGCGTGGCATCCGCACCGTCACCGGCCTCGTTATCCTGGCCGTGAGCCGGTGCGACTGGAAAGCTTACCGCCCCGGCGCCGGGCAAAACAAACAGATATCCGTCCGCCTGCCGGCGGAACACCGGAAGATGCTGGAAAAAATTTCGGGGGAAAAGAAGGTCAGCCTCGGCGAATTGCTCCGGGCCGCCTTGTTCTCCCTCGCGAACCAAACACAACCACGAATCCTAAACACACAAACAACCATGCCACCAAAGAAGAAGACCGCCAAGAAGAAGACGGCCAAGAAAAAGACCGCCAAGAAAGCGGTGAAAAAGACGGCCAAAAAGAAGACCGCCAAGAAAGCGGTGAAGAAGACGGCCAAGAAAAAGACCGCCAAGAAAGCGGTGAAAAAGACGGCCAAAAAGAAGACCGCTAAGAAAGCGGTGAAAAAGACGGCCAAAAAGAAGACCGCTAAGAAGAAAACCGCCAAGAAAAAGAAAAAGTAAGCCCGGTTTCCTGTCCGGAAGCCAGCTTGCAAAACACATTTCAGGCTCTTTCTCAAGCCTGAAACTGTCTCCTGCCGCTCCCTCTTTCTTTGAGACGCTCCAAAAGAGGGAGTGGCGGGGGATGATGGCGCTTTTGCGTCGGGCCGGAACGCTCGCGATTTGCCGTTTTCCCGCCGGTTCCGGTCAAAATATTTTTCGCGGCAGGCATACGGCAGTCTCCGGAGCGTTCATCTCCGGCTTGACGGGACGCCGGAAATTCCCATTGGGTTTGCGCGAACCCGCGCAAACACAGCAATGGAATACCAGCATTTAACTCCTCCCGCCGGAGAAAAAATCACTTTCGCCCGCGGGCAACCGCGCGTGCCGGAGCGTCCGGTCGTGCCTTACATCGAAGGCGACGGCATTGGGCCTGACATCTGGGCCGCCGCCCGGCGTGTTTTTGACGCCGCCATAAAAAAAGCATACGGCGGCCAGAAACAAATCATCTGGTTCGAAGTTTATGCCGGGCAAAAAGCTTATGACCGGTTCGGGTCATGGCTGCCGGATGACACGCTGGCCGCTTTCCGGGAATATTTAGCTGGCATTAAAGGCCCCCTGACGACCCCCGTGGGCGGCGGCATCCGCTCCCTCAACGTTGCCCTGCGCCAGAAGCTGGACCTCCCATGGTCGTGACCATGACCTTGGGGAGCCCGATGGGAAAGGCGCGCATGACCGCGGTGCCCAGGGTGGTTCCCATGGACCCCCCGATCCCGAACACCCCCAGCACCCGGCCCTGGTCGTAGAGCCTCCGGGCCATGGGCACGGCCCCTTGAATCATGGCGCCGAGCGCCTCGCCTTCTTGCCCCAGGGCCTGCACCGCTTCCAGGGTGGTGCCCGCGAG
>CAZYUX010000156.1:0-6572 GCA_964650745.1 uncultured Puniceicoccaceae bacterium | reverse complement strand
TAATACGGCATCCAAAAATTTCAACTTCCGGCCTGATTTTTGGATAACGTGTGGTAAAATAGGTTTTAGCTCATATTGTCGCGTTTATTCGAGGTTGTCCTCTTGTCAGCGCTGATGTGATTTTTCTGTCTGATGCGCAATTGAAAAGTGTTTTTTTCGTGTCTTTCGCCCCTTTCGCGGTTTTAATGCGGCTTTTCAGATATGAAAGAAACGAACGCTGTTGAGGAAATAAAGCGCAACACGCTGGCGCTGATCAGCGAGGAGGAGATGGCGGAGCGGCTGAAGGAAAACCGCCCCCTGCGGATCAAACTGGGGGTGGACCCGACACGCCCGGACCTGACCTTCGGCCACATGGTCGTCTTTAACAAACTGCGCCAATTCCAGGACTTGGGGCATGAGGCCATCCTCATCATCGGTGATTTTACAACGCTGATCGGCGACCCCTCGGGACGCTCCGACACCCGTCCGGTTTTAACCAAAAAGGAAATTGACGAAAACGCCCGGACCTACACCGAACAAGCTTTCAAGGTGCTGGATAAATCGAAAACCACGGTGCGCTTCAACAGCGAGTGGTTCGCCAAGATGAATTTCGAGGACTGCCTGGCGCTGGCCCGTGAAGTCACGGTGGCCCGGATGCTGGAACGGGACGATTTCGCCAAACGCTACGCCGATAAGACGCCCATCTCCATCATCGAATTTCTCTATCCGCTGGTGCAGGGCTACGACTCGGTGATGATCGAGTCGGACGCCGAAATGGGAGGCAACGACCAGCTTTTCAACATGCTGGTGGGGCGCGTTCTCCAGAAAAACCGGCGCCAAAAAGAACAAATCGTCCTCACCTTGCCGTTGTTAGTCGGCCTCGACGGCGTGAAGAAAATGTCAAAAAGCCAGGAAAACTACATCGCCTTCAACGACACGCCGCAGGATATGTTCGGCAAAATCATGTCGGTCAGCGACGAGGTGATGTGGGACTACTACCAACTGCTGCTATTGGCGCCGGACGCGGAAATCCGGGAGCTGAAACAACGGCACCCGATGGAAGTGAAAAAAGAGCTGGCCCGGCGGCTGACCGCGAAACTCCACACGGCAGAAGCGGCGGACCGCGAACTGGCGCGGTTCGAAAAAGTTTTCAGCCAGCGCGAGCAGCCGGATGACATGCCAGCTTACTCCTGGAAAAAACTGTCGCGCGGGAACACGGGGCGGTTAGTCAATCTGATGAGCGCGACAGGCTTATTTCCCAGCAAAAAAGAAATCCGGCGCCTGATCGAACAAGGCGCAGTGAAGATTGACGGACAGCCTTGCCGGGATTCTTACTTTGAACTCGCGAAGCCGGACAAAGAAACCGTTGTTCAGGCGGGCAAAAGGATTTTTTTAAAAATTGTGCCGTAATGTTCCGCCTCAGATAAAAATGGAAAATCGGGCGGCGGGACTTATAACTAAAATCCAACCGGAAGGAGACCGTTATGATGCCCGCGGAGAGTTCAAACCGCCGTCAGCCCGTCTTTCTCATCGTCGGCCGCCACCCCGCGCACCGCTCCGGCGCCGTCAAACCCATTTTTAAATTCCTGCTTTCCCTTATAAAGAAAGAAGCGGGGAAGCCCCGCTTCTAAAGAACGCTTTCTAATCGGCGTGTCCGCATTGCGTCCAGAGGCACGACTGGCGTCAATTAACTTTGTCTTGATTCCGGCTATATCAAGATCAAAAATATCAGAAGAAATCAAGGAAAAAATGAATAAAAAATTATCCCTCTCCTTCGACATTGGCCACAACTCTATCGGGTGGGCCGTGTTATCTTCCGATAAGCCGGTAACAATCCGCGGTTGCGGGGTTGTCACCTTCCAGGCGGATGACTGCCTGGCCAGCCAGCGGCGCGGATTCCGCCGCCAGCGGCGGCACACCCTGTCGGTCAGGAATCGCATCAAACGCCTCAAACAGCTATTCCTGCATCTCGGCGTGCTGACAGCGGAACAACTTGAGGCCAACGACTGCGCCTGGCCCTGGCTGCTCGCCGCCAAGGTTCTTAAAAGTGAAGGCAAAGAAACCCTCACTTGGCCGGAGTTATGGAGCGTTCTCCGCTGGTATGCTCACAACCGGGGTTATGACGGCAATGTCCTCTGGTCCGGCGATGGCGCGGATGGGGAGGAAATAACGGAAGAGGAAAAACAAGACACCGAAAAAGTAAAAAAAGCCCATTCATTGATGAAGGAGCACGAAACCCGCACGATGGCGGAAACGATTTGTGCTGTATTGGGCGCGGACCCGCTGAACGGCCCAAAAGCTTCCCGTGTTTATTTCAAAGGCAACGATGCCGCCTTTCCCAGGGGCGATGTCGTGAAGGAAGTCCGGCGTGTATTACAAGCCCACTTCGGTAAGCTGCCCAAATGCGATGAAGCATTGGAAAAAGCCCTGTGCGATGACTGGCAAGCCATCCCATGCCCGGAACTGAATTTGCCAAAACGTTTTGGAAAACCGAACCATAAAGGCCTGCTTTTCGGTCAATACATCCCCCGCTTCGATAACCGCATCATCCCGCCATGTCCCATTACCGGCAAGAAAACACCTTTGCGGGACTGCCCGGAGTTCTACCGTTACCGCTGGGCAAGGCTTCTCAATAATTTCAGTGTAAATGATCCATCCGCGAAAGAAGGAACCCGCAAACTCACCGCCGAGGAACGGCAGAAGTTGCATCAGCGGGCGGAGACAAAGGGTTATTTTACTAAAAAATGTCTTACTGAAGCCGTGCAAGAAGTCACAGGCCGCGAACCGGCCAACTTTGATTCATTTTTTATGACCGTGGAAATGGAGAAAGCCCTTGTCCTCGATCCGGTGAAAAAGGCTCTGCATAGTGAAAAGTTGAAAAACCTTTGGCCGCTTCTCCCGGAAAAATATCAGAAAATCTTTTCCGCTAAAATGCGCAAAGGCAAGAGACTGAGCTTGGATGCGATTCGGAAGCATTTACAGGCCGACGGCGTGGCCACAGAGGAGATTGAGACACAACTCCGCGAGCAGTATGACAAGAAACCAAAAAAACAAAAAGAAAAGACTTCATTCGAGCATTACCTTGCTAAGCCTATTCATATTGAAGAACGTGCTTCCGGGCGTGCTCCCTACTGCCGCGAGCTGCTGGTAAAAACCTTCGAGGAAGTCATGGCCGGAAAAGACCCCACCGGCCCGGACGGCTGCCTGTATGAAAGCGAGGAAGTCCGAAACCGGCGTATGGAAAAAGACCTGGCCGAACTAACCAACAATCACTTGGTCCGTCACCGCCTCCTTATCTTTGAAAGACTGCTTGATGACATCGTGAAAAATTACGCTTCCGGTGACAGAAGCCGTGTCTCCCAAGTCACCATCGAAGTCGTCCGCGACCTTCAAGAATTTTCCGGAAAAACCGTGCAAGAAACAGCGAAACTGCTTGGAATCAAATTCTCACATCATCGAAAAACCGCAAAGCAGTTAGAATCTGAACTGAGCAGAGCCGGAGTCAGCGCCGCCATTTCCGCCGGTTTGATCCGCAAGGCCCGCGTTCTGGATGACCTGGACTGGACCTGCCCCTATACCGGACAAAAGCTTTCATTTGACGACCTGATTAACGACCGCCTGCAAGTAGAGCACATCATTCCGCGCTCACTCCGTCCGTCTGATTCTCTCGATTCCTTTGTGATGACCTTTCGGGAGGTTAATGAGTTTAAGGGCCAGCGCACGGCGATGGAATTTATCGCTCAGGAACAGGGGAAAAAAATCCCAGGACGGCCCACTCTTGAAGTGATGACGATGGAGCGTTATCGGAAATTTGTCTTTAAACTGAAGCCGCATGGCCCTTCGCAGGATGACAAACGCCGGTGGCGGAACCGCAAGCATCTGTTATTGACCGACAGCTACAAGCCCCGTGAAGGGGAGTTCGTGGGCCGGGATTTAACCGTGACTTCTTACATCAACAAACTTGCGGCTCTCAAAGCAAAGAATTATTTCAAGGAACTCTCCCAGCCGGCCAAAGTCATTCATCTGCCCGGCTCCGTCACCGGCACGGTCAGAAAAAGCTGGGCCGTTCTCGGCTGTATAGGAAAAGCATGTCCCTTGGTTTTGGATGCCGAAGGCAATGCCAAAATTAAATCCGATATACGTGAAATCACGCATTTGCACCATGCTTTGGATGCCGTCGTGCAAGGCTTGGCTTCAACATACATCCCCGCTGACGGCAAGTTGTGGGAGTTAATGGGCAGAAAATCCCTCCGTGACAATGACCGCCGCGATATGGAATTGCGGGGAAGGGGAGCTTTTCGCTTCAATCACGAAGGCAAATGGGAATTGGCTGACTTGCCCGCTGAGTTGAAAAACCAACTGGCGGACCGGCTGGCGGAAAAGCGCGTCATCCAGCATATCCCCGCCCGCATGAGGGGCTTGAAAGTCCAGCAAAACACATGGCGCGTCGTTGGCCTGAATGATAAAGGCAAAATGATTCTCGAACAGTATTCCGCCAGGGACAAGGATGGGAAACGTCAGAAAAAGCAGAGCGGGGAGAATCCGAATAAGCTATTAGGCCTTTCTCCCAAAGACGGCGATGGAAAATTGGAAAAGCTCCAGGGCGCTCTTGTCATTGACACAAACTACGGCGTGGCCCTTGACCCGGAGCCTGAGGTAATCCGCTTCTTCAAAGTCTATCCCAAACTCCGGGAACTGAAGGAAAAGAACGGCGGCAAATGGCCCCGCGTCTTGCGCAACGGCATGATTATCAAAGTGCCCAAAGGGTGTTACCAGGGGACATGGATGATTCGGTCTGTAAAAGAGGGCGGAAAGGTGAATATGACTTTCCCTGACGTGGTTAAAGTCGAAAGCAAGGGTTTTGGAATTAAGCGAGACGTGGCTTTGAAAACGTTGCTAAAAGATGGTTTTACAATCCTAAAACATGGGTACACCGGCGTGGGCCAATGTCCTACCACATCCTCAACATAGACAGCCCGCAATGCGATCTCTCCTGCCGCCGGGGGCAGATCACTTTCTTCTCCAACGGCGAGACGCGGCAACTGCCCATCGAGGACGTGGCGGCGGTGGTCATCACCAGCTATTCGGCCCGCATTCACAGCCCTCTGCTGGTGGAAGCCGCCCGGCACGGCGTGGCTATGATTATTTGCGAGGATTTCAAACCGGTCAGTCTCATGCTCCCGGCCAACCGTTCTTCCGACACGCTCCTGACCAAGGCCGCCCTGAACCTGGACAAGAAAAAAACCGCCAACCTTTGGCGCAAGACGGTGGACGCCAAGTGCCGCAACCAGTTTCTTTTGGCCCGGCATCTCAACCCGGAACACCCAAAACTGGAGCGTCTGGAAAAAGTCGCCAGGAGCCGCCAGCCCGCTAAAGAAAGCGCCGCCAGCCGTTATTACTGGCCCATTTACGCGGAAGCCCTTGATGACTCCTCTTTTACGCGCGATCCTGACGGCGGCGGCCTGAACGACCTGCTAAATTATGGTTATGCCGTTCTCCTCTCCACCGTTTTGCAAAAGCTTTTCGCTTATGGCCTGGACCCCACGCTGGGCATCGCCCACGCCGTGCGCGAGCGCAGCGCGCCCTTGGCCTACGACCTGATGGAGCCGTTCCGCCCTTGTGTGGATTGGCGCGTGGCCCAGTGGATGCGCGGCCACGCCGGATTCCAGGACTACCGTATCACCGCCGAGTTCCGCCGCTGGGTAACCGGCTTTACCGTGGAGCGTGCCGGCTATCTCGGATTAAAAATGGATATTCGCGGCTGCATCGAAGGCGTGACACGCGGCTTCCGGCAGGCCGTCCTTCATCACAACACCCGGCTTTACAAAGCATGGTCACCAACAAACTCAAAATGGGATGGCTGCTCGTAGCCTTTGACCTGCCGGTCCTGACCAAGGAACAGCGGAAAACCGCCACGAAATTCCGCAAGTTTCTGCTGGATGACGGTTTCCTGATGATCCAGTTCAGCGTCTATGCCCGGGCCATGGTGACACACGCCCGCATGGCCACCCACGTCCGGCGGCTCAAAGCCCACCTGCCCGGCGAGGGCCACGTCCGGGCCATCTTTGTCACCCAGGCCCAGTGGGAAAAATCCTACGTCATCTACGGACAACCCGCAAAAAAATCCGCCCCGGAAAGAATGCCGGAACAGATGCAGTTCTGGTAAACCCCTGATTTACAGGGGCTTACAGACTGCGGTTTCGCATATTTCAGAAAAGGAATCAAGGCAAAGCCGGCGAGCGCCGCCGTGATCGCGGTCAAATGTTTCGCATATTTCAGAAAAGGAATCAAGGCAAAGCGACGATGCCGGCGTTAGTCGTGATGATGCTGTTTCGCATATTTCAGAAAAGGAATCAAGGCAAAGCCATGGGACGGCACGGGATGGACGGCCCAGGGTTTCGCATATTTCAGAAAAGGAATCAAGGCAAAGCCAACGTCGCTACCAAAACCTTGAAAAAACCGTTTCGCATATTTCAGAAAAGGAATCAAGGCAAAGCGACGGCCATCAACTCCGGCGTCAGCGCCGGGTTTCGCATATTTCAGAAAAGGAATCAAGGCAAAGCCGACTGGATAAGACTGTGTTCGGGCCATGA
>CAZYUX010000155.1:0-6680 GCA_964650745.1 uncultured Puniceicoccaceae bacterium | reverse complement strand
AAACAATGCGGCGGTTCAGGTCGAGCACCCGCTGGAAATCCGCGTCCGCCAGAGTCATCCGCCCCTCATCGAGGACCGGCCCGATCCGCTCCTCGTTGCGGTTTATCAAGGACTCCAGCGTCATCCCCTGGAATTTTTTAATAACGCGGCCGGCCTGATACTCGTTCTCCTCCCCTCCGATGAGGACATATTCGTTCTCGAAAATCTGGAGCACGTGCCGCCCGTCATCGAGGAGGCGGTAGCGGTTTTCCTCGTAACCGCCGAACTTGACGAAAGAGACGATTTCCTCGCCCCGGTCCTCGAAGCTCTCGGTCAGCAAGCCGTCGCGCTTCTCGAAAGCCCGATGGGGCCGGAAAGTTAAGAGCAAGGGCGCCCGCGCCGCTATCGCGAAACAGTTCTCGTCAATGATGTTGAGAACCGCGATTTGATTGCGCGCCCCGGAGCGTGAAGCCGTCTCCAGCCGCGTGACGAAGGGGTCGTAGTCAACTTCAGCCAGTAACTCCGCGGTCATTTCCGGCCATTGGGCTTCGCGGAAGACGGTTGTGAAGTTGTCCCGGCTGGAAAAGTTGCGGGCGCGGTAATCCTTGCGCCGGAACGCGTTGGGCTTATAGACGAACTCGAGGTCCGTCCGGCCCTCGTGCGCCAGCAGCGTCAAGCGGTTGCCGCAGCGGTTCTGCAAGATGATGTTGCGTTTGCCCTCCTCGACTTTCGGCTCACGGTAGAAGGTTCTCATCCCGCTCCCCTACTCCTCTCCTCCGCACTTTGTCAAGCCGGCGCCCGATATTTCCCCGCAGGAGCGGGACAGGACATTAAGATGGCTGCCGGCCATCCATTTCCGCAAATATGAAAAGCAATCATCTGTTCCGCCCCCGCCGAAACGTTAAAGGGACACTTGACGGACGGCGCGGAGGCATTTACGACGTTAGAAAAGCTATTCCATGAAAAACAATTCAAAAGCCATTCTGGACGCCAACGAAGCCGTCTCCTCGTCGGCCTACCGCGTCACCGAAACAATCGCCATCTACCCGATCACGCCATCCTCCTCCATGGCGGAAAACTGCGACGAGTGGGCGGCCAAGGGAATGAAAAACATCTGGGGAACCATCCCGGAAATCGTTGAGCTGCAGTCTGAGGCCGGCGCCGCCGGCGCTGTCCACGGCGCTCTGCAGGCAGGTTCCCTGACGACCACTTTTACGGCCTCCCAGGGGCTGCTGCTGATGATCCCCAACATGTATAAAATCGCCGGCGAGCTGACCCCTTTCTGCATGCACGTGAGCGCCCGCACCCTGGCCACCCACGCCCTCTCGATTTTCGGGGACCACTCGGACGTCATGGCCTGCCGTCAGACCGGCTTCGCCATGCTGGCTTCGAACTCGGTCCAGGAAGCGCACGACATGGCCTGCCTGGGCCACGCCGCCACGCTGCGCTGCCGTGTTCCATTCTTGCACTTCTTCGAAGGATTCCGCACCTCCAGCGAAGTCAACACCCTGACGCTGCTCCGTGACGAACAGCTGGCCGCGATGATGGACGAGGACGCCATCCGCGCCCACCGCGAGCGCGCCATGTGCCCCGACCGGCCCTTCATCCGGGGCACGGCCCAGAATCCCGACGTTTTCATGCAGGCGCGGGAAGCCATAAACCCTTTTTACGCGAACGTCCCAGGCGTCGTGAAGGAAGCCATGAAACAGTTCGCCGGGCTGACGGGCCGCGCTTACCACCTCTTCGACTATGAGGGCGACCCCGAAGCGGACCGCGTCCTTGTCATCATGGGCTCCGGCGCCGAGCCGGCCCGCCAAACCGCCGAGTGGTTGAACAACCAAGGCGAAAAGACCGGCGTGCTCCGCGTCCGCCTCTTCCGGCCCTTTTCCGTGCCGGACTTCGTCCAGGCGCTGCCTTCGACGGCGCAATCCATCGCCGTGCTGGACCGCACCAAGGAACCGGGCGCCGTTGGCGAGCCGCTTTACCAGGATGTGGTGACGGCCCTGGCGGAAGCCCGGGCGGACGGATTGATCAAGGCGGACTTCAACCCCCGTGTTATTGGCGGGCGCTACGGCCTCAGCTCCAAGGAATTCACCCCCGCCATGGCCAAGTCCGTCTTCGATGAAATCAAGGCGGCCAACCCGAAACCGAAAAACAAATTCACCGTCGGCATCACCGACGACGTCTCCCGTTCCTCCCTTGAAGTGGACCGATCCTTCGACCTCGAACCGGATGATGTTTTCAGAGGTGTCTTTATCGGCTTGGGATCGGACGGCACCGTCGGAGCCAACAAAAACTCCATTAAAATCATCGGGGAAGAGACGGACAACTATGCCCAGGCCTACTTTGTTTACGACTCGAAGAAAGCCGGGGCGCTAACGGTTTCGCACCTGCGCTTCGGCCCGGAACCCATCCGGGCGCCTTACCTGATTCAGAACGCCCGGTTCCTGGGCTGCCACCAGTTCCAGTTTCTCGAAAAATTCGACATCCTGGAATACGCCGCGCCGGGAGCGGTTTTCCTGCTCAACTCCATTTACGGCCCGGAAGAAGTCTGGGACCATATTCCCCGCGAAGTCCAGGCAGGCATCATCGAAAAACAGCTCCGGTTTTACGTCATTGACGCCTATCACGTGGCAAAAGAAACCGGCATGGGCGCCCGCATCAACACCGTCATGCAAACCTGTTTCTTCGCCATATCCGGCATCCTGCCGCGCGGCGAGGCCATCGCCCAAATTAAAAAATCCATACAGAAAACCTACGGGCGCAAAGGCGAGGCCGTGGTGCAGAAAAACTTCGCCGCCGTGGACCAGACCGTCGCCAACCTGCACGAGGTCAAGGTCCCCGGCAAAGTCACGGCCCGCTCCGGGCGCCCGCCCACGGTGCCGGAAGAAGCGCCCGACTTCGTCAAAAACGTCACCGCCGTGATGATGCGTTACCAAGGGGAATCCCTGCCCGTGAGCGCCATGCCGCCCGACGGCACGTGGCCCAGCGCCACCACCCGGTGGGAAAAACGCAACATCGCCCTCGATATCCCCGTCTGGGATCCTTCGGTTTGCATCCAGTGCAACAAGTGCGCCATGGTCTGCCCCCACGCCGCAATCCGCGCCAAATATTACCCCAAGGGCGCCCTGGCGGACGCTCCCGCGAGCTTTCAGCACGTTCCCTTCCGCTCCCGCGATATTAAAGATCATGAATTCACCATCCAGGTTGCTCCGGAAGACTGCACCGGCTGCGGCCAGTGCCTGCAGGTCTGCCCGGCCAAAAACAAAAAAGACCCAAAGCGCAAGGCCCTCAACATGGAGCCGCTGGAGGCCGCCCGCGAGCGCGAGCGGGCCAACTACAAATTCTTCCTCTCCTTGCCCGAACCGGACAAAACCAAACTCGAAAACACCGTCAAGGGCGCGCAGTTCCGCCAGCCGCTCTTCGAGTATTCCGGGGCCTGCCCCGGCTGCGGCGAAACGCCCTATGTCAAACTGCTCAGCCAGCTCTTCGGCGACCGCCTGATGATCGGCAACGCCACCGGCTGCTCCTCGATTTACGGCGGCAACCTCCCCACCACCCCATGGTGCGTGGACGCCGCGGGCCGCGGCCCGACGTGGTCCAACTCCCTCTTCGAGGACAATGCCGAATTCGCCTTCGGCATGAGACTGGCCGTGGACAAACACGCGAAAACCGCCTCCGAGCTTCTTCAGGAGCTCGCCTCCGAAACAGGGGAAGATCTGGCCAGGGAGATCCTGGAAGCGGACCAAAAGGACGAGGCCGGAATCGCTGGTCAGCGCGCCCGCGTCCAAGCCTTGCGCGACAAGCTGAAAAACCATTCTTCGTCCAAGGCGCAAGTGCTTTGCGGCCTGGCCGACTATCTGGTGAAAAAGTCCGTCTGGGCTCTGGGCGGGGACGGCTGGGCCTACGACATTGGCTACGGCGGCCTCGACCACGTCATCGCCAGCGGCCGCAACGTCAACATCCTCGTCCTCGACACTGAAGTTTATTCCAACACCGGGGGACAATCCTCGAAGGCCACGCCGATGGGAGCCGTGGCAAAGTTCGCCGCGGCCGGCAAGCCGGTGCCGAAAAAGGACCTCGGCCGGATGGCCATGAGTTACGGGACAGTTTACGTGGCCCAGGTGGCAATGGGAGCCAAAGACAACCAGACCGTTCAGGCTTTTGTGGAGGCCGACTCATACGATGGCCCCTCGCTCATCATCGCTTACAGCCACTGCATCGCCCACGGCTACAACCTCCTCCACGGCCACAGCCAGCAGAAGAAAGCCGTGGACAGCGGCTACTGGCCGCTCTACCGCTTCGATCCCCGCCGCGTCGAAGCTGCTGAAAACGGTTTGAAGCTCGACTCCGCCGCGCCCAAGATCTCCCTTTCGGAATACATCGATAACGAAACCCGTTACCGGATGCTGCAAATTTCCGATCCGGAACGGGCCCGGCAGCTGGCCGAAAACGCCCAGGAATGGGTCAGACGCCGCTGGGCCGTTTACGAACGCGCGGCCGGGAAAAACGGCGGCTGACCCTCAAAGCCGATCAACCACCAGCCAATCAACCATTCAGCAATCAAAAAGATGGACCTTGCCACCCAATACCTCGGTTTCAACCTCCCGCATCCTTTCACGGCCGGCTCCTCCCCTTTGGTGGACAACCTCGACCAAGTCAAACAACTCGAAGACGCGGGCGCGGCAGCCGTCGTCATGCACTCGCTTTTCGAGGAACAAATCATCATGCACCAGAAAGGCGTCGAGGCGTTCATGGAAAGCCACGAGGAATCCTTCGGCGAAGCAGTCACCTATTTTCCCCGGGCCGCGGAATTCAACTTGGGTCCGGATCAATATTTCGAGCGCATCCGGAATCTCAAGGAGACTGTCAGCTGTCCGGTCATTGCCTCCCTCAATGGCCTCGGAGAGGGAACGTGGGTGGAATACGCCAAACAGATGCAGGAAGCCGGAGCCGACGCCCTCGAACTCAACCTCTACTTCCTCCCCACAAGCGGAGAGGAATCCGGCGCCGCCGTGGAGGAAAAATGCCTGCGCATCGTCACGCTGGTCCGGCAGTCCGTCACCATCCCGGTGGCCGTCAAAATATCGCCCTTCTTCGCGTCCCTCATGAATTTCACCCGGCAGATGGAAAGCGCCGGCGCCAGCGCGCTTGTCCTCTTCAACCGCTTCTATCAACCGGACATTGATGTCGAAAACCTGGAAATCAAACCGGATCTCCAGCTCTCCGATTCCTCGGAGCTTTTGTTGCGGCTGCGCTGGCTGGCCATGCTCCACGGGCGCTTGAAGCTGGATCTCGCCGTCACCGGCGGCGTCCACACGGCCGAAGACGCCATCAAGGCCCTCATGGCTGGCGCGGATTGCGTCCAGCTGGTTTCCCTTTTACTTAAAAACGGCCCCTCCGCTCTCAAGAACCTGCGCGAAGGCGTGGAAACGTGGATGGAAAAACACGAATATAATTCACTCGAGCAGCTCAAAGGCAGCATGAGCCACCAGCGCTGCCCAAACCCCGGAGCCCTCGAACGCGCCAACTACCTCAAAATCCTTCAAAGCTGGAACGCTTGACGCAAAACGCCGGCAAGCGGCTCATTTTCAGATTGACGGCGCCCGCGAAATCAAAGAGCGAGTAAGCCGCGATGAAAAAGCCTTTATGCCTTGCCTGCATTCTCCTTTCATGGGGTGTTTTCTCCCTCCCGCGCGCGCGGGCCGGCGCCGGGACAGGCGGAGAGGAGAATGCGTCCGGGGAAATGATCCGGAACAACAACCTGGCCATCAACAAGAGAACGAAGGAGATCACGCTCAAGGTCCGGCTGGCGCTGACCGAAGGCATCCTCGAATACCTGCTGGTGGGAGACTACGGCAAAACCTACGAGAGTGTTTTCAAAATAGACCACAACATCCCCTCCGACCTGCACTTCGCGCTGGTGTTAATCGGGCGCGAACCGATGGAGTACGGGAAATACCTGGATTTGAAGAAACAGCCGGACGGCGCGGAAATTTTGATGAAACCGGAATATGCCGCCAGCCTGGTGAAAATCGCCCTGCGGCGCGAAGGCAAACCCGTCCCCATGGATGACATCATCGAAAAACGCGAAGCGCTGAAAGAAGAACGGATTTGGGTGTTCACCGGGGGCGAGCGCGGCAAAAACGGCGGTTATCTGGGAGACAAATCCTTCAGTTATATTGGTGTCTGGCATGACCACACGGCTCCCCTCAACCTTTTCTCGGCCGGCGGCAACCCCTACCGCGGAAACCTCGGCTACCAAATCAAAGCGGACAACCAGGACCTGGCCGCGGGCCGGGAATACGAGCTGGTTTTAACACCTTATGAAAATGAAGCTAAACGCACGGCGCCTTAAACGTTTTTTTACGGGCGCGTTTTTCCTTCTGGCCGCCGCCCTGGCACGCGGAGAAGATCCAAAAACCATTAAGGCCGAAAACCCGCCCCCGACAGGGGAGCTGTCGCTGCTGCTCGAGACGCGTCACTCCCTCGAATCAGCTTTCAAGTTTCTCCTCGAAGAACAGCGGGAGGACGGCTCGTGGAAGGATGACCCGGCCATCACGTCGCTGGCGCTCTATGCCTTCCTGCTCCCCCCGGCCTACCGGACCGGGGACAAAACCGCCGCCGCGATTAAAAAAGGCTTTGGCTACCTGGAGGATTTCGTCCAGCCCGACGGCGGCATCTACCGCAAAGAATACCGC
>CAZYUX010000154.1:1865-6681 GCA_964650745.1 uncultured Puniceicoccaceae bacterium | reverse complement strand
GCTGGGCTGGTCTCTTTCATTGGCCCGCGGCGCGCGCCGCCAGATCTTGCACGAGCCTGAAGTGAAAAACGCCGCTTCCCTGGGAGACGCCCGAGGAGGCAATCCCGTTTTATTCCCTTTTTGCGGGCGCAGCTTCCACCAGGGCCGGGAAGGCTGGTGGCTCGCTCCGGACAAAAAACTCCGCCCGATGCCTCTCCACGGCTTCGCCCGCGGCTGCCGCTTCAAGCTGATGGAAACGCGGGAGGACGGCTTCACGGCTTCCTTGATCCCTGATCCGAAAAGCCGGGAGAGTTACCCGTTCGATTATCTCTTTAATGTCTCTTACCGGTTTGAAGAACTGGCGCTGCGGGCCGAACTCCGTTTTGAAAACCGCGATGAAATCCCGCTCCCATGGTGCGCCGGACATCATTTTTATTTCCGGCTGCCCTGGCACACCGGAGCGAAACGAGGCGACTACCGCATCCTCATCCCCGCAAAAAAGGCCTTCTATCATGCCGCCGGCGGCCGCCTGTCCCCGGTTCAAGACTTTGCTCCGGAAGAGTCCTTCGCGGCGCCCGGTTTGAACGACCGCATCCACACGCATCTGAAAGAAAACCGCGCGCGCTTCGGCCCCCGCAGCGGCGAGGAAGATGTCTCGATTGAGTTTGGCGACGCCCCGGTTCCGGCAAAAGACAACACGGCCGTCACCTGGACGGAATCTCCGGAAGCGCCATACTATTGCGTGGAGCCGTGGATGGGGCCGCCAAACAGCCCTGGCTTAAAAAAAGGATTGCGCCGGGTGGCGCCCGGAGAAAGCGATTCCTTCAAAGTTAGGGTTAGCTTGCTATAGGAGATTGAAAATTGAAAGACGCCCGGGCATGGAATGACGGAGGCCGCCGCATGCAGCTCTGGCACGGAGGCGCACTGGCCGGGGCGGCATCGGGCTTTTTATATGCCGCGTGCTTCCCCGGGCGCGGGGCGGCGGAAGCGGCCTATCTGTTTGCCGTGCCGCTGCTCTGCTGGTTTTTCTTCCGCCCTTCCTGGAAAACCGTCCTGACCGCCGCTTTCATTTCAGGATATGCCGCGTGGCTGTTTTTAATTTCATGGTTGCGGCACGTGACCTGGGCGGGAACATTATTCCTGGCATTTTACATCAGCCTGTACTGGCTGGGCTGGATGGCGGCGGCGCGGGCCCTGGTTCCGCGGATGGCGGAATGGCCGGCACGCAAGCGCTTATGGGGGCACCTGGGACTGGCCGGCTGGTGGGTGGTTCTCGAGTGGCTGCGCTCATTTCTTTTCAGCGGTTTTCCCTGGCTGCCTCTGGCGGCGAGCCAGTGGCGGCGCCCGCTGCTGCTGCAAACCGCCTCATGGACGGGCGCATACGGCGTCTCGTTTCTGCTGATTCTTTTTAATTTGGCCCTGGCTTTTTACATGAGGCGACTGGCGGCCCGCGCGGCTGGCAAACGCGGGCGGATTCAACCGGAACTTTATGCCGCGCTTCTTCTGCTGCTGGGCGCGGGCGCATGGGGATACCGCAGCCTGAGCCCAACCCCCGAGGAACTGTTCCGGGCGGGTTTTGTCCAGCCTTACATCCCGCAGTCCCTCAAATGGGACGCCGCCGAAGCGCGCCAGAACCTGGAGGTGCTGGCCGCCCACAGCCGCTTCGCCAAAGAAATGGGCGCGGAAATCATCCTCTGGCCCGAATCGGCCACGCCCTGGCCGGTGTCAGGAGACAAGGACATGCAAGCCTGGACCGAAAAACTGGCGGCGGAACTCGGCCTCCCGATTCTCATGGGCAACATGGCGCGCACAGAAGACGAAACATACTACAACGGGATTTTTACCGTCACACCGGAAGGGCTGCGGGAAGCCTTTTACGCCAAACGCCGTCTGGTGCCCTTTGGCGAGTATGTTCCGTTTTCGGAACAACTGCCATTCATCCAAAAATTCGTCCCCATCGAAGGCGCCTTCACGCCCGGTGAATCGGCGGAACCTTTGTCTTTGCCCGTTGGAAAAAACGCCTGCCGCGCCGGCGGCCTGGTCTGTTATGAAGATATCTTTCCGGCGCTGACCCGCGACAGCGTCCGGGCCGGAGCCGAACTGCTCTTCGTGGCCACCAACAACGCCTGGTACGGGGAGGAAGCCGGCGCCTGCCAGCACGCCGCCCATTCCGTCCTGCGGGCCGTGGAAAACCGCCGCCCCGTCCTGCGCTGCGGCAACGGCGGCTGGAGCGGCTGGATCGACGAGTCCGGGCGCGTCCGCCGGGTCCTCACGGTTCCCGGCAAAGGAATATACTTCCGGGGAGTCGAGACGGCCCTCATAAAACGCGCCCCCGCCTGGAAAGACCGCCTCACCTTCTACACCCGTCACGGAGACTGGTTTGTCTGCGGATGCGGCCTGCTTGCCGCGGCCGGCGCATGGCTGGCGCGGTGTTCCGATCCCCGCCCGCCATGATCTTCAAGCCGCAAGCGTCATTCCACCTGCCAGGCTTTCATCAGGCCGAACCAGATTTTCAGCTCCCCGGGATAGCCGGGGCCGCACTTGACGGTGAAACCGTCCCAATCCTGGCATACTTTATCCACAATCAGAGATTCCCCGGAAGGATGCATGTAAACCTCCACCAAACCGCTTTTGATGAACTCGTCCTCCTTGACCTGCATTTTTCCCGCTTTCCCCCGGATGGTCTCCTTCAGGCTGTTCAACGTGAAACCGGAATCAACCTGGGCGCCGTTTTCCTTGTAAATCAGTTTGGGCGAAGTGTCGGCCATTTCGCACCCGGCCGCGCCCAGCAGCAGCCAAACCAGCAATCCAGCCAGCATCCATCTCTTTTTCATGGCAAAACTTGTGTTATGTTTATAGGATATCCATCCCCTTTTATTGTCAACATCCCTTGTTTTATAATCCGGCGCCGCAACGATGCAAGCCGATTCTCATCCCCCCGTCCGGCGAAGCGCCGCGCTTGCATCCGCCCGGAAAACCCTTACACAGGATTGCGCGCAAACTGATGAAACGCATTTTTCCGGGAGAACTTGAACCATGCTGCTGGGAGTAAACATAGACCACACGGCAACCTTGCGCCAGGCGCGCTACCGGGACCGCGGGCGCACCTGCGGCCAGATCGTCGAGCCGGACCCGGTGGCCCTCGCCCTCGCGGCCGAGCAGGCCGGGGCTGACGGCATCACCGTGCACCTGCGCGAGGACCGGCGCCATATCCAGCGGGAAGACGCCGAGCGCCTGCGCGCCGGCCTGAAAACGCGGCTCAACCTGGAAATGGCCTGCACCGAAAACATGCTGCGCTTCGCTCTCGATTTGCGCCCGGACACCATCTGCATGGTCCCGGAGAACCGGACGGAAGTCACCACTGAAGGCGGACTGGACGTCGCGGCGCAAAAAAAACGCGTCAGCCTGACGGCGGAAAAGCTCTCATCCGCGGGAATAGCCGTCAGCCTGTTTATAGACCCCGAGCCAAAACAAATCGAAGCGGCGAAAGAAACAGGCGCCCCTTATGTCGAGCTCCACACAGGCGCATTCGCCAACGCCTGGCACCAGCCGGAGCGCCGCCGGAAAGAGTTTGCCAACCTCGAACGGGCGCTGGAACAGGCTCATAAACTGGGCCTCACCGCCAACGCGGGCCACGGCATTAACTACGTCAATATCGCTGACATCCGCCGCCTGCCCAGCCTGCGCGAGCTCAATATCGGCCACAGCATTATCAGCCGGGCGCTCTCCACCGGCATCACCGAAGCCGTGAGCGAGATGAAACGGCTGATGCGCCAGCAAACATAATGCCGCCGACGCAACCTTATAAAACCACAGCCGCAAACATGCAAATACGATTGCCCCAGGGGGGGGAAACGATTGGAGTGGGCGCCGACATCATCGAGGTCGCGCGCATCCGCAAAGCCCATGAAAAACATGGAGCGCGTTTTCTCCGGCGGATCCTGACGCCGGAAGAACAGGATTACTGCTTCGGCATGGGCAACCCCTACCCGCACCTGGCCGCGCGTTTCGCCGCCAAGGAAGCGGTGGCCAAGGCCCTCACCACCGGCATCGGATCCGGATTCGGATGGAAATCCGCTTCGGTTCACAAAGGCCAAAGAGGCGAGCCTTACGTGCGGCTCGACGGAAAAGGAAAGCGCCTGCTCGGCGAACTGGGCGGCGGCGGCGTCCTCTTGACCCTTTCGCACACGGCGGTTTACGCTCTCGCCGTGGCAGTCATCACCCGCCAACAGGCGGAATCCCGACCATGAGCATAGAATCCCACACCCATCCCATCCTCAGCTGCGCCCAAGCCATGGAGCTGGAACAAAAACAGCTGGGCAACGACCCCGGACGCGAACGGGAAGCCATGAGCCGCGCCGGGCGCGCCCTTGGCCGGGCCGTGTTCCGCGATTACCACGAGATCCGGCCCTGGCCGCCGCAACCCGCGCTGCTGGTCCTGGCCGGCAAAGGCCACAACGGGGGCGACGCCCTAATCGCCGCGGAGGAATTGCTGCGCCGCCTGCCCGGCGCGCGCGCCGAAGTTCTGCTCGTCTTCGGACGCGGCAGCCTCAAGCCACTCGCGGAGACAGCCCTGGACAGTCTGCTGAAACTCGGCGGAGAAAACGTCCGCCTGCTTTCATGGAATGAAGAAGCCCGCCGGGAACTGGAAAACAAACGCCACGACCTTTGCCTGGACGGCATCCTGGGAATCCAATTCAAACCTCCTCTGCGGGGGGCGGCCCGCGAAGTCATTGACTGGGCCGCCGAACGCGCCGGAAAAATCCTTATGCGCGCGGCGGCGGATCTCCCCAGCGGAACGGGAGACGCATCCGATGAAAACCCCTTCCGGGCGGAC